>CAZMDD010000144.1:0-66837 GCA_964565065.1 uncultured Caldilineales bacterium
CGCCCTCAGCCTGCGGGAGCGAGAGGCCTTGCGCGGGCGCATGATGCGCGGGCGCGGCCCAGACCCAGGAAACACCCATGGACATCAGAACCAACAAAAGCAAAAGAATCAGCCAGGGACGAGAAAATTGCGTTGACATGATACGCTCCTTTTGTGACGAGAAAAATCAGGAATGCGGTTGGCTATCTGGTCTGGTTTCAGCTTGCATTATCTGTGTTTTCAGGAATGCCATCAGCGCGTCTATATCGGCAAAGCCATGGCGCTCCCGTGTTTGAATATCTTCCAGGCTGAATCGCCACACAGCGGGCTGTCCGGGCCGGGCCGGGCGTTCTTGCCACAGGGTGAGCAGATGAACAAAGCGTAGTGGTGATTCGGTCATGGCAATCGTTTTCTTGGCAGATGATGACATGCTATACTTGTGATATTATCTGCATCATAGCAAGCCATCGTCATCTTATCGTCATCTCTCTTCTCCGATTTTGCCCAAATCGTCATGGCTTCGGAAGCATCGTCACCAGAGCTTGTCATCCACACGCTGGGACGTTTTGATATCCGTCAGAGCGGTCAGCGGGTGGTGGGGCTCAAGCTGCGCAAGGCCCGGGCATTGCTCATCTACCTGTTGCTCAATCCGGGCCCGCATGACCGTAGTCGTTTGGCCGGGCTGCTGTGGGGTGATTGCACCGAAAAGAAAGCGCGGCATAATCTGCGCCAAACGCTGTGGCGACTGCGGCAAGCCTTGCCTCCCCATTTATTGACAGAATCTCGGCATCAGGTGGGTCTGACTCTCTCTACCGATATTTGGGTCGATGCGATGGCGATGCAGGATGCCATGCGCCAGGCTGAGCGTTGTCATCAACGAGGAGATGTGCGCGGGCGTCAAGAGCATCTGAATCATGTGGCGGCACTTTATCGGGGTGAATTTTTGGCTGATTTGAGCATGGATGATTGCCCGGAATTTTCAACTTGGCGCGCGGGCTATGCAGCAGCCCTTCATCATCAAGCCCTGACCGCAATGACCCAACTGGCGCAACAGGCTTTTAAGCAGGGGCAATACGCCCAGGCTTTGGATTATACTCGCGACTTGCTGCAACTGGAGCCCTGGTGGGAAGAGGGGCATCGTTTGATGATGACTTTGCTGGCCTTGACCGGGCAGCGTAGCGCGGCCCTGGCGCAATATCGGCGTTGCCGCCAGCAACTGTTGGATGAAGTGGGGGTAGAGCCTATGCCTGAGACCACCGCGCTCTACCATCGTTTGCTCCGCTGGAAAGAAACCCCCTGGGATAAAGACACTGCTGTTGCAGAAAAAACACTGATGCTTCCACTCACTGGCCGGGAACAGGAACATGCTCAGCTTGTGGCCTGGTGGGAAAAAAGTGTGCAGCGTGGCAGTCAATTGATTTTGGTGGCCGGAGAAGCTGGTGTGGGCAAAACCAGGCTGGTGGAAGAAGTCATCCGTTATGCCCGGATGCAGGGCGCGGTGATTTTGCGCGGGCGCTGCTATGAATTTGGCAGTGAGCTGCCCTATCAACCTATTGCCGACGCACTACGCGGTTTTTTGCGAGCCACGCCCGCGGCCATGCCTGCGCTCTCTACCACCTGGCTAACAGCATTAGCCCGGCTGCTTCCTGAGTTGCGGGAGCAACATCCCCACTTGCCCGCCCCCCCTGCGCAGGAGCAGTTGGCCGTGCGGCAGCACTTGTTCGAAGGTGTAGCACAGTTCTTGCGCGCACTCACACAGTCCCATGACGACCTTTTATCCAGGCCACTGCTCTTCTTTTTGGATGATTTGCACTGGGCCGATGCCTCTTCGCTGGATTTGCTGCATTATCTGCTGCGCAATCTTGCTGATGTGCCCATCGGACTGGTGGGAACCTACCGCCCCGAAGAAACAACGCTGACCCATCCGCTCACGCGTTTGCGTCAGGGCCTGAGCCGAGATCACCTGGTGACGCGCATTTCGCTGGCTCCGTTGGATAGCGATGCGGTGTTGCAGCTTACCCAAAAGCTACTGAATACGCGTCATTGCGAGGCCCTGGCGCAGATTTTGTACCGTGAAAGTGAGGGCAATCCCTTCTTTTTGATCGAGACACTCTACACCTTGGATGAGCAGGGTTTGCTGAATCCTGATGTCAGGGCCACTGATTGGCAGGCGTTTTTGGCACATGTAAACACTCCTGGCAGCGTGCAGGATGTCATCTTGCAGCGAGTGGGACGCCTGACGCCATCGGCCCGAGAGCTGCTGACTCTGGCAGCGGTCATCGGGCGCCATTTTAACGCCCAACTTTTGCAAAAGGCTGCCGATGAACAGCCAGCGGTCATCAACGCCTGTTTGGTTTTGTGGCAGCAACGACATTTGATGCGCAGTCATCCCACTGCCGCGGGCTGCTACGATTTTCAGCACGATAAAATTCGAAAGGTGGTGTACGAATCCATTCCCTTGGCACAGCGTCGGCAACTTCATGCCCGGGTGGGGCAGGCGCTGGAACAAGATGCAGATAGCCAGCAAAATAGCCATCTGCTGGCCTGGCATTGGCGTCAGGCAGGCTATGCGCGCAAAGCTGTTCCCTATCTTTTGCAGGCGGGCGATCAAGCCCGGTTGCTTTATGCCCGGCAAGAGGCTGTCACCTTTTATCGGCAGGCGTTGGAGCTGTTGCAGGCATTGGGTGAAGATGAGCAGGCAGCGCGCACGCTGATGAAGCTGGGCATCACCCATCATCATGCTTTCGAGTTTGAACAGGCCCGCACCGCGTATGATCAAGCCTTTCATCTATGGCAACAAGGAGCTCGCAAGCCCGCTGGCCAGCGTCCGCCTGCCTCACGCCCGTTGCGCATTCGGTGGCTGGAACCTGATGTGTTGGATCCCGCTTTGGCTACTGATGTACACACCAATTGTCTGATGGCGCATCTTTTTAGCGGGCTGGTGGCGTTGGCGCCCGATATGAGCATCGTGCCCGATGTGGCCAGAAGTTGGGAAGTTCTGGAGCATGGGCGCGTCTTTCGGTTTCATTTGCGCCCCGACGTGCGCTGGCGTGATGGTGTGCCGGTCACGGCCTATGATTTTGAGTACGCCTGGAAACGTGCCCTGGATCCGGCCTTGGATGCGCATGGCGCTGCTTTTCTGTTCGATTTGCAGGGTGCGCGGGCCTTTCATCTGGGGCAGGGCCCGCGCGAGGCTGTGGGCGTACGCGCGGTGGATGCTCTGACCCTGCTGGTGTCGTTGACACATCCTGCCGGCTACTTTTTGCAGCTTCTGGCCCATGCTATCTGGCGACCTGTGCCCCGGCATGTGGTCGAGCGTCTGGGCGCAAGTTGGATGCAAGCGATGCCGCTCATCGGCAACGGGCCCTTTGTGCTCGACACCTGGGAGCGGGGAAAATGTATGGTTTTGGCCCGCAATCCCCATTTTCATGGACAGTTTAGCGGTAATCTGCAACAAATTTTGCTGTATCCCATACAAAGTTGGGAAGAACGGCTGTATCTTTATCAGCAGGGGGAGCTGGATGTGTTGAGTATCGCTAATCTTGATTCTCAGGCTCGCGAGCTGCTGCTTCGACGCCGTGCAGGGGAGCATATTGCCCGTTTGCAGTTGGATACGCATTTTTTGGCATTTGATGTGACACGTCCCCCCTTTGATGAGCTTGCGATGCGTCGGGCATTTGCTTTGGCTATCTCGCGGCAGGCTTTGGCCGATGAGGTGCTGCAAGGCTTTGCTGCACCCGCCACCGGTGGTCTGCTGCCCCCGGGCATGCCGGGCCATGTTCCCGATTTGGCCCCGCCGTACCATCCACAAGAAGCGCGCAGGTTGCTGGCCGCGCAGGGCTATGCGGGCAGAGGCCATTTGCCCACAGTGACCATGCTGGCTTATGATGCTGTGGCCGAGCGCGTTCAGTTTTTGCAGGCAGCCTGGCAAGATGTGCTGGGCATTACGGTACAGGTGGATGTGGTTCCCTGGCGCGAGTTCCTGCAACGCCTGCATCAGCCTTATCATTTGGTCAACCTGGGCTGGCGGGCCGATTATCCCGATCCTGATAATTTTTTGCGTGTCGGGCGCAATCGGGCCTGGAGCAAATGGCAACATGCAGGTTACGAACGTTTGATTCAAGAGGCCCGGGGCTTGACCGATTTGGAGGCCCGCATGGCGCATTATCATCGGGCCCAAGAGATTTTGGCCGCGGCGTTGCCTATTCTTCCCCTCATCTACGAGCAAGAACATTTGCTCATTCAGCCCTGGGTGCAACGTTACCCTATGTCTGGCATTCAGCCTGCCCATTGGGCCGATGTTGTGTTGTAAGTGCAGTGTGTTCGTACGCATCACCTCTTTATGCGCTACGTTGCTTTTGTAATGCCCCGCTTTGTGCTAGACTAACCATAGCAACATTTCTCACCACCGATTCATCCAGCGCAGCGGTTGATTTTATGACTTTATCAGAACCCAAAAACAATTCTTCGTCGCATTCTATTTTGCTCATCATCATCGCCTTGCTCATTGTGACCATTATTTCCAGTGGCTGCTTTGCTTCTGGTTTTGCTGTGGGCAAGAAGGTTTTTCAGCCCAAGCCTGTTAGCCATCCTTTACCTGAAAACAGCGTGGCCCAGGGCGATAATATCGAAAAGCGATCTCAGCCTGAAAATTTTGCAACTTTTTGGGATGCCATGCAGCTTTTGAATGAGCATTTTGATGGTGATGTGCCTCAGAATCGAGATGTGACCATTGCTGCGGTGCAGGGTGTGCTGAATCACATCGAATCGTGCAATGCCTCGCCCGAGCGCACGCCCGATTGGCTGGTGCAGATTGATCAGGTGCGTTCTCCGGCTGATGCGCCCGACAATTTTGATTTTTTCTGGGCGACAGTCAATCGTCTTTATCTGGATTGTCCCGATGTTATGCCTTCGCCCGATGAGCTGGTTTATTGGGCCACCAATGGTGTCATCGACCGCTTGGGAGATCATTACACCATGTTGCTGCCTCCTGCCGTGGCCGAAGACTTTCGCATGGACATGAAAAGCAGTTTCGAGGGCATTGGTGCGCTGGTGGAATCGGCAGACAAGGACAAGATGGAGGGCGTGCGCATTGTGCATCCCTTTGAGGGTTCGCCCGCGGAACGTGCGGGCCTGCGCAAGGGAGATGAGATTTTGGCCGTAGATGGCCAGAGCATTACCGGCATGATTTTGGATGAAGCGGTGGGCCTGATTCGCGGGCCTGCGGGCAGTCAGGTTACGCTCACCATCCAACGGGATGCGCAAGAGCCCTTTGATGTAGTCATTACCCGCGCTCGAGTCGAGATTCCGGTCATCAAATCAGAAATGAAGGAGGATGGCATTTTCTACGTTCGGCTCAACGAATTTTCTGACCCCTCGGCCGACAAGCTGGAAGGGGCGCTCAAGCAGGGCCTGGAAGAGGGCGCCAACGCCATTATCTTTGATTTGCGCGGTAATCCGGGCGGGCGTTTGGATATGGCCATTCGCATCGGCAGCATGTTTATCGGTGAAGGTGTCATCGTTAAGGAAACTGGCACGCGCAACATGGAACATGAGCGCACCGGGCCTTTGATTGTGCCTGAGGATGTTCCTGTGGTGGTGCTGGTAGATGGTGGCAGCGCCAGCGCTTCGGAAATTGTGGCGGGCGCATTGCAGGATTATGGTCGGGCTCTGCTCATTGGCGAACAAACCTTTGGCAAAGGCTCGGTACAAACCTTGTTCGATATGCCCGATGGCTCTATGCTTCGCATCACCTCGGCCCATTGGTTCACCCCCAAAGACCGGCAGATTAACGGAAAAGGCTTGCGCCCGGATTTGGTGGTTTCTCCCTCGCTGGATGTTGATGAAGACCTGCAACTGCAGGCTGCTATCGATTATCTGAAGAAACAGTCAGACTAGCTGGTTGATCATCACACTTGCATTTTTCATGCTTTGCGCCAGTTGCGGCTTGGCGTGAGGCCAATTTTCCTATTGTCGCTATGAGCATCAAAGTTATTGCCACCAATCGCAAAGCCCGGCACGATTATGAAATCATCGAGACCATCGAGGCTGGCATCGTCCTGACCGGAACCGAAATCAAATCGGTGCGAGAAGGGCAGGTGAGTCTGAAAGAAGGCTTTGCCATCATCAAAACGAATGAAGTTTGGCTGATGGATGTACACATCGCGCCCTATAGCCACGGCCATCGAGATAATCCTGACCCGCGACGCCCGCGCAAATTGCTATTACACCGCCGCGAAATCGCTCGCATCCAGGGCAAGCTGGCTGAAAAGGGCTGGACGATGATTCCTCTGCGTATGTATTTGAAGAACAATCGGGCCAAGGTTGAGCTGGCCTTGGTGCGAGGCAAGAAAAAATATGACAAACGCCGTGACATTGCCAAACGAGATGCTGAGCGTGATGTTCGTCGGGCGTTGAAGGATTATCGTTGATCCGTTGTCAATGCCACATTATTAGGAGTATGCTATGAGTCCCCGAAAAAAGAAAGCGGCTACTGAAGCCGATAAAGTTGTTAGCACCGCCAAGAAAGCAGTAACCAATGCTGCGGATGATGTGAAAGCTGTGACTGATGAAGCTGCGGAGCTTTCTGACGTGGTGCAGGAACAGGTTCAGACTGTTGTCGAATCGGGCGCCAATGCGGAGGAACAGATTCAGGCCACTGTTGATGATTTTGACGCAGATGACTGGGGTGACGATTGGGAGGATGATTGGGGAGATGATGACAGCGCCGAGCAGGGGTCTGCGCGTAAAGCTGCCGAGCTGGTGGGGCGTACGATGCTTAAAGCTGGTCGCACTGCCGGAACTGTTGCGGGAAAGACAGCGGGCGCTGCCCTGAAATTAAATGTAAAAGTGGCGGGCAAGGCGTTGGGTGTTGCGGGCGCAGCCGCGGGTAAGGTCGATTCAGCTACCGGTGGCGTAGTGCGTTCGGTGGCCAGTGGTGCACTGGATAAAGCGGATGGTCTGACTGGCGGCGCTGTGGGGGCTGTGACCGATAAACTCATGGGCATGCTTAGCGGCAAGTCTGCCAGTGACGCTGACTGGGACGATGATTGGGAGGATGACTGGGGGGATGACTGGGAGGATGATGGGGGAGAGGCATGAACCAAGCAGAATAGTTTCAAGGCAATTTGAAATACACCAATCGCCTTTAGAAAGACTAGTTTACGAAGGTCCCAGCTTAGTTGTGGAGTTCGATGATGTAGAAGGCCATCGAATACACCTAGAGTTTTCACCTTGGCAGGCACTAAAGGTAACAACTATTGACTATTTTGACGTAGAGCCCATCTTAATAGATGGCCAATTTACTCGACATATGCTGGAATGTACAGATTCGGCATGGGTTACTAAACTTAAAGCAGAACTGCACTTGCATGACCATAGCGCAGATTTTCTGGATCAGGCGCACCATTATATACTCCCATTCCAAGACAACATAGTGGAGGTGGTAGCATGGGACTTTGATATTCATGTAACGTAAAAGTGACGATTCGTATTGGGGCCAAAATAAATTGGCACTTGCGATGCTGGCCCAGTCGGACATAAAGCATCCGCCCTGGAAGACAGCGCTCCAGAAACGGAACTAGAGGATTGATCTGGCGCTGCTTCGTAGCCCGATTCGCCATCCGGCGGGTTTTACAATGCCTGCCCCAATTTTGAAACGCCCCCCCCCGACAACCTCAGTTGGCACAGATTTTCTTGAGTGTTTTTCCTTTTTTCTTTGTGGCTTCGTGTCTTAGTGGTTTCTAGCCGGGCTACCTTAGTCGTAACAATAACTTCCTCTTTTCGTCACCTTCGGGCCTTTGTGACAAAGGATTGTTGGTCAAATTAGAATTTGAGATGATGCGCATGTTATTCCGATTGTTAAGCATACTCACTTTGATAGCCTTGTTACTTACATCGTGTATCGAAACATATCCTCGCGAGCTAAGAGAAAAACAAGAATTGATGGCACAGGAATTGGGAGTGAAAGTGAATGACTATAGCCCAGCTATAAGGTTTCCATGGGGATATTTGAGAGTTCGCTTGATACCGGGAATGTCAGTAAAACAAGTGCATCAAATTATTCCTAAGCATGAAGCAGTTTATCGATGTAAAACTGATTCCGTACCTAGTGAGATATACTATTTTTTCAGTAAAGATGATGATAAAGCACTACGTATTGAAGTTGTTTATGATGAACATAAACGCTATCAATTTTTGAGGCCGGAAGACAAAAACAGTGCTAGAATATCAGTAAGGAACTGCGAGTCGGGCTATTTAGATGAATGATCCAGTCAATATGACAACACATTCCATCAATTCAATCACCAATCATAATCCCCACCCTCCCCGCATCTTCCCAACCGCATAGCCCCCGCCCGGCCAGGCCCGCTACGCCGCCTTTCCCGGCCTCGGGCGCAGGCGGGGGAGGGAGCCATCCGCTTGCAGCGCTTCGTGGTCAATCGCCAGCTCCTCCGTCAAAAACCGTGTCCAGACGAGTCTGCGACTCGGCGGGTTGACCGCCCGCCCGCAACGTCAACAAATGCCCAATGGCCAGCCTTCTTCGACTAAAAACCAGAGAGGGCTCACGGCTGCCCTACCGTGAACCCTCTATCAAAAAGGAGGAGAAGAAGAGATTGTCATCTCTAAATACAAGTATAACAAAACTTTCTTCGAGATTCTGGACGCAAAACCTACGATTGCCCTACGCAGCACCCAATTAAGTAGACGCACATTTGAAATTTGAGAAAAGCGCTGTGCATCTCGACGAACGGCGAAAATGGATCTGTCGCCCTAGCAACCACAGATGGCACAGATTTCGCAGATTTTTTTTGAGCCCTTTTTCCCTTTTTCTTCGTGCCTTGGTGCTCTTGGTGGTGCGCTTTGGATAGCGATGAACCGTTACTTAGCTGTTCACGGTCATCTAACCTGTAAAATTCTGCAAAATTGACACTTTATGAACGCTGCATCACCATTGCCCCCTTTTAGCCATTCCAGAAAGGAGCCAGGTAGGTATCTTTTAGGTGATGCGAAATTTCTTCCAGCTCTTCTGGTCGGGGAAGATGTTTGTTGAGCTGTCGGAAATGCGTGGCAATCCATAAATAAAGATCGGTGCGAGTGCGTTTGGGAAAACGTTTCATCACGCCCGAGTCACGAATCATCTGGCAGATGGGCTGATAGAGCTGATGAAACCAAGCCTGCACTGCTTCGGGCCATTCGCGCGGTTCTTCGCCCGGTTGACGATTGAGATACCGAAACAGCGCAATGTGACGCAAGAGACGCGCATAATACCGGGGCTCGCTCAAACGTAAATCTACCTCTGGCAAAATTTCATCAGCCTGCGTTACACGTAAAAAATCGCCATAAGCCTGAATATCAGGCAACTCATCCGGTTTGAGATGGGCATGCAGGGGCACGCGCGAAGTCAGCTCAAGCACATGTGCCTGAATCGTCTTGTCGTTATGCAGTCGGGCCACCGAAACCCGATGATGTCCATCCTTGACAAAATACACATCTCCCAACTTGTAAAGCTCCACCGGGCGCATAGGCAGACCATAGCGACGCGCGGCCTCGACCCGCTGCCAACGGTCTCGCAATCCCTCATGTTTGGGGAAAAATGCCAAATCAAACTCCCGGTACCGATCTACACTGCCACGAATCGCATCCAAAGGCACATCTTGCAGACCCAAATCAACTGGCTTGCCCGAAGCCAACGCCGCGCTCAATGGCCCGAAATCCAGCAAATGATTCCGGTAACCACGCAAAAAAGCCATAATATCGCGCATAAGCACCTTGCGCCGGGCCCGATCAAATTGCCGGGCCGCAGGACTATCTTCACCGTACTGCGCCGAGAGTCTTCTATCTTGCTGTTGCAGGAATTCAGGGTCCAGATCGCTCATGGTAACTCCTTGGTGAGCGTTATTCGGGCCGGGGAAATGTTAAATCCAACAATTTCCAGGGATAAACATTGATAATCTCCGTCTGCGCAAAGCGAGAACGGGTAATCTCTGTGTCCCGGTAAACGTGTTGATGACCATGTAAAAGGTAGCGCGGTTTGAACCAGCGCATAAAACTCAAAAAAGCCTTGAATCCAATATGCGGGCGGTCTGCTGCATCGTGAATGCCAAATGGCGGGGAATGCGTTACCAGAATATCGACATAACGTCCGTAAAGAATGCGGTTGGTAACCAGCGCCGGAATCATCTTAAGCATGATACCCCACATCTCGGCTTGTGTAAACTGATAACGCTGATTCCGGTTGTAGCGATGAGAGCCTTCGAAGCCCAAAATGATGAGCCCATCGTTCAGGGTCATGCGGGCGTGAAGATTTGTGCCTCCCTGCGGTTCATGGATGAGCGTGCGATTGGAGCGGTGTTCCGGGCGATCGTGATTGCCATGCACATAAAATAGCGGTTTGTTGAGCATCGAAACCAGATACTCTAAATAATAATAAGGTAAATCGCCGCAACCGATGATAACATCCGCCTCGCCCGCTACCTTGCTCACCGATGGCCCATACAATCGCGGCTCAACTTTATCGCTAACAGCCAACACGCGAAGATGAGCAGGCGGAATCAACTTGCGATAAGCCATGAGCTTAGTTGAGCGAGACCGTGCTAACAGGCCCGGGTCCCGTAAAAAGATTATTGATAGGCGATTCAATGGTCTGATTGATCCAGTCCATCAAATCCATCTCACTGTGCAAATAAGAAATCTCCGCCGCCAAAAGCTCGGGCAAGGTGGTTTTCTCTAGCAGTTCTTGCTTCTGCTCATTGTTTATTTGCAAGACATTGGCTGTAAGATATGCCAACTGTTCAGCCGTTTCTGGCATATCGGCAACCTGAAACTCAATGCCCGAAGCCTGCGTCAGCGCCTCCAAATACCGATCCAGCAACGCATTCACCTTGTCCGAAAGCTTGACCGTGGCCTCTGTGGCCGAATGACTAAGCGTAGCACTGTTGATGCTGGCTTGCAAAAAAGTGGCATCATGGTAAAACTGTGTCACCTTAAAGCGTTCGCCACCATAAATTTGAATCAAAAAAGTGTCATCTGGTTGGCGGCGTACCTCAAAAACATGGGCCAGCGTGCCAATGCGTTTAGGAAGCGGCTGTGGCTCTGTTTTGCTGGGCGGTTGTGCCAGCACAATGCCAAACGGCGTACCTGTGCGAATACACAATTGCAACAAATCCTTGTAACGCTGCTCAAAAATATAAAGCGTCTTTACCTGACCCGGGAAAAAAACCAGGGGCAGCGGAAAGATAGGAACACGATGGGGAAAATGGGTAAAATCACTCATGCTGATTGCGGTAAAGCTATAGCGGGTTTCATTACTTCGCGCAGCAGGATGGTGGCGTAAGCCCCTTTGGGGAGATAAAAACTAAGCTGGATGCCTGCTGAGACCGCCTGAACCGTCACCGGTTGCAAAAACAAACGTCCAACCCGACGATTGCCGTCAGTGCGGTTTTTGCGCCATTGCTGCGGCGTCACCGGGGATGTGGCCTGAATTTCCGCCTCCAGCGCGGCGGCATCCGCTTGCGGTTGTCTCATTTTATACCCAAACAGCGGGCCTGTAAAGCTAATCTCACGGCGCTCAAAGCGGGCCTGGTCAGTGGCCAGATCATCCACAAAAAACATGCCGCCCGTATCGGTCTTCTTGACCAAATCGCCTGGCAACAACTTATCAAACCAGCCCCGCTCCATGCGCAAGGTCAGATAATCATTGAAAAGCTGTGATTGATAGGCCGAAATCAGCAACTTGCTCAGCCATTTTTGGCGGGGACGCCGCTTTTTGCCCATTAAAATCGCCAAGCCCTGCTCTGCGTTATCGCCAAATTTGCCAAAGCGCTGTTGACCGAAGAAATTTGGCAGCCCGCGCATCTCTAAAGCCCGCACCGTGTCGGTGGCCCGGCCCAGCGCATTCGGCTGCTGCGGATGCAGGATGGTGATGGTAAAGCGATTACCCAGCAAGTGCCCGGGACGCAGCTTGCGATTATGGGGAATCGCCCAGTTAAAACCGTAGCCCAACCCCAAAATAGCCTCTTTGGCTTGCTGCGGACTCACCTCGGGCAATGATAGCACTTGTGTCACTCGGGCATGCTTATCCTTAAGTCCGGCATAACCAATGCCATCGGCCCGAATTCCCAGCGCCCGGGCCAAATGCTCTACCATCTCGCGGGTAGTCTGCCCCTCACGGCTGAGTTGCACAAAAAGATGATCCCCTGCGCCAGTGGGAGCATATAACGGCTGTTCCTCCACAATAAAATGGGCAGGCTCCATCTTTATTTCGCCACCAATGCCGGGCAGCTCAGGCGTGATGTACGGCAACTCAGTCGGCATCGTGGATAGCAGTGTAGGGGTAGGTAAATGCGCCCGGAAAATCATCTGCAACCTTCTTTTGCTTGCCCATCCAGGTCTCAATGTCCAGCCGGAAAACCGCAGTCACCTTAATTTCCTCCGGTTGTGCGCGCTTGTAATCTGCATCAGGTTGGAGATGCGGAAAATACTTCTCCACCAGCAATTGCAACCCGTAATTGGCTTCATCGCCATCCTCCACCAGTGCAATGTTGCCATAGGCGACCACGCTGGCATATTCCAGGCTAAACGAAAATGCCCGCTCGGCGGGCAGCAGACGACCCATCTCAAAAGCCATGAGCGAGACCCGCGGATGCGATCGCAGCACATCGACCGTGTGTCCAAACTGCGTAGCATGAAAATAAACCGCATGGCGCTGCGCATCATAAACGAACAGGGTGGGTTTACAAAAAGGTTGCTGGCCATCGCTAAAACTCAAGCTAATGGCTGGTACGCGCTGCAAAAAAGCAGCAATCCAGGCATCATCATAAATGCCTCGATCTTTGCGACGGATTGTTGTGTGTGAGAGAGTCATGCTGCCATTTTCGCAAAATAGCGATGAAAGCGCAAATCATCACTTAGTTCGGGATGAAAGGCCGCACCCAGCAAATGCCCCTGACGCACTGCAACAATCACACCATCCTCCGGCAGCCGGGCAATCACCTCGACCTCGGGCCCGATTTTCACCACACCCGGGGCCCGGATGAAAATGGCATGGAACGGGCCTTCTGGATCATCAGGCTGGGCCACCTCGGTCAGCGCAGGCACATCCAGGTCTACCTCAAAACTGTCGACCTGCCGTCCAAAATAATTGCGGTCGACCATCACATTCAGCCCGCCGATGAGTGGTTGGCCCCCTTTCTTCTGCCCGGCGGCATGTTCCGCCAGCAAGATGAGACCTGCACACGTGCCCCAGGTCGGGCGCTGCTGCGTAAACGCGCGTAACGGCTCCAAAAGCTCGTAGGCCACTGCCAGCTTGCCCATGGTGGTAGATTCGCCACCCGGAATGATGAGCCCGTCCAGGTCGTGCAGATGTTTGGGCAAACGCACTTCCTGCGCATCGATGCCCAACGCTTGCAATTTGAGAATATGCTCTCGAAAAGCCCCTTGCAGGGCTAAAACACCAATTTTCATAAGCTCTGTCAAAGATAAATCGCAGATAGCAAACAAGACCCCGAAAACATCGAGGTCTTGTTTGCCTGAAAATGTTGATTTAAGATCATCAAGCAGCCAATAAGCTACCAGCCACGCTGCGCAATCTTTTCTGATTCAGCCATCGATTCCACAGTACGCCCGACCATTGCTTCGCCCAGGTTGCGGCTGACCTCGGCCAAAATGCTGGCATCCTGATAATGCGTCACAGCCTTGACAATGGCATTGGCCCGTTTGGCCGGATTGCCGCTCTTGAAGATGCCGGAACCCACAAACGCGCCATCTACGCCCAATTGCATCATCAGCGCAGCATCTGCCGGCGTGGCAATGCCGCCCGCTGCAAAATTGACCACAGGCATACGGCCCATCTCGGCAGTCAGCTTAATCAACTGATAGGGTGCACCAATGTTTTTGGCATAGGTGAACAGCTCTTCGGGCGCCATGGTTTGCAGGCGGCGAATCTCGCCCAGCACTGTGCGGGCATGACGCACCGCTTCCACCACATCACCCGTGCCCGCTTCACCCTTGGTACGAATCATGGCCGCACCTTCGTTAATGCGGCGCATCGCTTCGCCCAGATTGCGGCAACCACACACAAACGGCACCTTGAAATCCCATTTATTGATGTGATTCTCCTCATCCGCAGGGGTCAGCACCTCGCTCTCATCGATGAAATCCACGCCCAGATACTCCAGAATTTGCGCCTCGACAAAATGACCGATACGCACTTTGGCCATCACCGGAATCGTGACAGCATCCATAATTTCCAGAATCATCTCCGGGTCGCTCATGCGGGCCACGCCACCCTCTGCGCGAATATCCGCGGGCACGCGTT
This sequence comes from uncultured Caldilineales bacterium, assembly GCA_964565065.1. Lineage (GTDB taxonomy): Bacteria > Chloroflexota > Anaerolineae > J102 > J102 > M2005. Next base: position 14,297 of record CAZMDD010000144.1, read on the forward strand.
CCAGAGCCATAACCGCCACAGCGCCAGCTTCTTCAGCGATGCGGGCCTGCTCGGCGTTGGTCACATCCATGATCACGCCACCTTTGAGCATCTCGGCCAGGCCAGACTTAACAGTAAAAGTACCAGTTGTTGCTTTCATTAGATTGCTATGCCTCCAGCAAGTAGCATTATTTGTAAAAGTGGGGGACACAAAGTCCTCAGCTTGGTTGTTTTCTTTATTGTACCCCGTCCCTCCCCCTTTCGTCCAGATAGCAGGGGGTTTCTTTCATAGAATGGTCAGGTTTTTGGACATTGCACCCCAAGAGATTTTCTGGCAGCTTTACATCGTGTTAAAATAACAAGCTCATGTTACGCACCAACCGAGCAATCGCCTGATTGTGTAGCAAGGCATTTGTTGCCTTACCGCGATGACGGATATGGATCAACGTGGACAAAAGTTGACGAAAATCGTCCCTTCCTCTCTCGGCAGGCAACAAAAGATCATGGCTCGCAATACTTGACGCTTGCAGCTTTGCGTGAGATTGTCATCGTTATTATGAATCACCCTCTCAGAATCTACATGCACCGGCGCCGTTTGGCCCGGGCCCGACGCCATCAGACACCTGTTTGGCAAAAAACACTCGGCATTGTGGCGATCGTACTCTTTGTTTTGGGTACACTCATCATCACAGTGGGAGCCAGCGCGGCCGCGGCTGCTGGCGGCGTTTATTACTACTTTACCCGTAACCTGCCTGACCCCAGCACCATCGTCACCGAGCAGGAAAACTTCGAGACAGTCAAAATCTATGACCGCACCGGCCAGATTTTGCTCTACGAATCCATCGACCCGCGGCCCTTCCGCGGCGATCGCACCTATGTCACCCTGGAACAAATCAGTCCCTACCTCATCAATGCCACCATCGCCCTGGAAGACCGCTCCTTTTGGGATAATCCCGGCGTGAACATGCGGGGCATTGGGCGGGCCTTTGTGCAAAACTTGCAGGGTGGCGCACTTCAGGGCGGGTCCAGCATCACCCAACAGCTCGTCAAGAATGTGCTCATCTCCCCCGAAGAACGTTTTCGCCGTTCGTACACCCGCAAAATTAAAGAAGTGCTAATGGCCATGAAAATCACCCAGGAATATCCCAAAACACAAATCCTGGAGTGGTATCTTAACAACAACTTTTATGGCAACTTCAGCTATGGCATCGAATCTGCTTCGCAGACTTATTTTGGTAAATCTGCCAAAGATTTGAACTTGGCCGAGGCCGCGGTTTTGGCCGCATTGCCGCAGTATCCTGGCCTTAATCCCATCCAATCTATGGAAGATGCCAAACGGCGGCAGCTAAAAGTACTCAACGCCCTGGTCGAGGCCGGCTACATCACCCGAGCCCAGGCCGATGAAGCCTATGCCCAGCCCCTGGATGTGCGCGATTCACCCCTGGAGCGCTTTGAAAACGATGTCGCCCCACACTTTGCACTCTACGTGCTGGATCAGCTCAAAAAAGAATTCAACACGCCCGATGATCCCTACTTCATCTGGCGCAACGGGCTGACTGTGCGCACCACCCTGGATGTGAAATTGCAGCATGAAGTCACCTGCATTGCCCGCCAGCGCGTCGCCCATTTGCAGCACGAAGAAGTTGAGTTGCCCGACTGCCACAAGCTGGAAATCGAACCCTTCCTGCTAAAAAAGAAGCACCGCGACTTAGATCATCATGTGACCAACGCCGCAGCCGTGGTGCTGGATACAAAAACGGGCGAGATTTTATCCATGCTGGGCTCTTTGGATTACAACAACCGGGAAATCGATGGCGAGGTGAACATCGCCCTGGCCGAACGGCAGCCTGGTTCCTCCTTCAAGCCCATCACCTACCTTACCGGTTTTAGCCAGGGGCTGACCCCTGCCACCGTTGCCTGGGATGTGCGGCAAGTCTTTCCCGACGCGGTAGAGCCCTACACGCCCGAGAACTACGATCGTCGTTATCACGGGCCAGTTTCCCTGCGCACCGCATTGCAACGCTCCTACAACATCCCCGCAGTGTGGGTGATGCACGAAGCAGGCGTAAAAAATGTGGTGGGCATGGCTCACCGTCTGGGCATCACCAGCCTGAACAAAGATTACTACGGCCTGAGCCTGACTCTGGGCGGCGGCGAAGTCAAGCTGCTGGACATGGCTTACGTGTTTGCCACCCTGGGCAACGGCGGCGTGATGAAGGGCGAGCCGGTACTGCCCGAGGCCCTGCGTCCCGGCTATCGCACCCTGAACCCCGTTTCTATCCTTGAAGTAACAGACCGCGAGGGCGTGGTGCTAAAATCTTACCAGGGCCCGCAAGAACAACGCATCATCAGCCAGCAACTGGGCTATCTCATGGATAACGTCCTTAGCGACCCCTCTCCCCGGCCCCCTGCATTCGGCTCATTGGGCCAATACCTGGAGCTATCTGATCGCCCCATCATTGCCAAAACAGGCACTACCAACGATTTTCGCGATGGCTGGACCATTGGCGCCAGCCCCCAAATTGCTGTAGCAGTCTGGGTGGGCAATGCCGATAACACCCCCATGGAGCATGTTTCCGGCTCGGTGGGCGCTTCCCCCATCTTTCACGACATTATGAGCTACGCTCACCGCAACCTATCCGTTGAAACCTGGAAAGAGCCCGAAGGCATTGTGCGTCGCACCGTGTGCAACGAAAGTGGTTTGCTGGCCACCGACATCTGCCCGCATCGGCACACCGATATCTTCATCGAAGGCACTGAGCCCAAAGAGAACGACAACTTTTGGCAGATTTTCGAGATAAACAAACTCACAGGCAAATTGGCCACTCCCTACACACCGCCCGAACTCATCGAGCGCCGCGTTTATCCTGTTTTTCCTCCTGTGGCCGAAGATTGGGCCAAAGAACAGGCTGAGCTAGGACGCATTGAACTGCCTCCCACCGACTATGATGACAGCTTCGGGCCCATCTTTACCAACGAAGAACTGGCCATTGCCCGGCCCGCGCCTTTTGGCTACGCCAGCGGACGGGTCGAAATTTGGGGAAACGCCCGCAGTGGCGATTTTCGTCTCTATCAGCTTCACTTTGGGCAGGGATTGCAGCCGCAAAATTGGCAGCAAATCGGGCCCGACCACTACAATCAGGTAGATAAAGGCATTCTGGAATACTGGGACACCGCCGGACTCAACGGGCCCTACACCCTGCGCCTCACCGTCATCGAAAACAACGGCAATGTACGACAAGTGGCCATTCCTCTTACCATCGACAACACAGCGCCCAGCATCCTGCTCACCACGCCCGAAAATGGCCGGATTTACAGCAAAGAAGATGACGAATGGGTTAATCTCAACGCCCTGGCCACCGATGACTGGTCAATGGATCGTGTGGTCTTCTTCCTGGATGATAGTCCACTCATCACCACCACAGTCTCCCCTTACGGCGCAAAATGGACCATCACCATGTCCGATACTGTGCCTTCATTGGATATGCCCCCCATTGTCAGCACCGAAACCATCACCAACGCCGATGGTTCTGTTACCACCCGAGAGAAAATCATCAGCACCGTCAAAGCTGATCCGCAAGAGCCCAGCCGCATCATCCTCACGCTGGATAACGGCTTTGGCATCATTCACGACACCCACGGCTACACCGAAACGCACACCTTCAAGGCGGTCGCCTTCGATGCTGCAGGTAACAAAGCTGAAAGCACCACCATTCGCATCTTTGTCATCCACAAAGAGGGCAAAGGCCCCAAGCCGCGTGGGCAATCGGGATGGCTGCTCGATTTAGAAGACCCCACCCGCTACGCATTGCGGCAATGCCGACTAAAGGATAAAAGCTAGGTAATGAGTATTTTTGCCTGATGCTAACTGTTCCCGCTGCCAGCATAATCCCCAATCCCGACCATCCCATTCCTCCCATGCCCCACATTCTCATTACCAATGATGATGGCGTTCATGCGCCCGGATTGCTGGCTTTGGCCCAGGCCTTGCGTTCCGTGGCCCATGTCTCCATCCTGGCTCCGCATCGCAACTGGTCGGTGAGCGGCCACAACAAAACCATGAACAAGCCATTGCGCGTGTGGTCTGTTACCCTGGCCGACGACAGCGACGCCCTGACAACGGATGGCGGCCCCTCCGATTGCGTGGTGCTGGCCACCCGCGGTCTGCTCGCCGAACAGGTTGATTTGGTCATCTCCGGCATCAACAATCGTCCCAATCTGGGCAACGACATCACCTACTCGGGCACAGTTGCCGCGGCCATGGAAGCCACCATTGCCGGATTTCCTGCGCTGGCCATCTCTGCCGAAGAAGGTGAGCCCCGGCACTGGGATGCAGCCGCCCAGGTTGCTGCCCGCATTGCCACCAAAGTGCTGCAAAATGGTGGCTTGCCCCGCGAAACGCTGCTCAACATCAATGTGCCCAATCTGCCCGAATCGGGCCTGAAGGGCTGGCAGATAACCCGCCTGGGGCAGCGACGTTATCATGATGAGCTGCTGGTGCGCCAGGATTCTGACGGGCGACCGTATTATTGGATTGGCGGCGAAGCTCCCACCAGCATCCTGGAGCCGGGAACCGATGTACAGGCCCTGGCTCACGGCTACGTTTCTATCACCCCGCTGCATTTGGACATGACCCATCATCAGGTGCTTGATGCCATGGGCGCTTCACTTCTGGCTGCTGCACCCGTTTCGTAACATGCACTCTCTTTTTGTTACTACTAAGATAGCCCGGCTGGAAACCACTAAGACACGAAGTCGCAAAGGCACAAAGAAAGAAAAAGTTTTGAAATGCTTAGTGTTCTTCGTGTCTTTGTGCCTTTGTGGTGATTGAAGTCGGGTACGTTAGTAATTACCTCTTTTTTAAGATTTCAAACCTTATGGCTTTTCGACCTCTTTTTACCCGCGACCGTGTTTGGGCGGGCCTGGGCGCTGGCATTCTGCTGCTTTTGGCCTTGCTGATGCTGTTTTGGGCCCGAAACCGGCCCCTGGGCCCGGGCACAGCCATCCTGGGCGGGCTGGCCTTGCTCATGCTGGGGATGAGTGCGCTGCTCATCTACCGACTGTGGGCGCTGCACACCCTGGACTACTGGGTCCAGCGCGACGCTATCCACATCCACTGGCTGGGCGAAGAGGCGGTGATTCCGCTGCCTCATGTGCAAGAGATTATTCCCGCCACCCTGGCCTTGGCTCCCGATTGGTGGCGCTGGCCCCAACAATGGCTGCAAAGCGATGCCGAAAAGCGTGTATTTAGTTACGCTACCCAACCGCCCGAGCAATCGCTGGCCATTGTCACAGCCGATGAGGTTTATCTGGTTTCACCGCAGCGGCCCCAGGATTTTGTGCAGGCGTATGAGCAAAGGCAGCAATTTGGCCCTGCCCGCTTGCTGAAGCGTGTCATTTATCTGGCTCCCTGGCGGCAGCATTGGCTGCTGACTGATCGTCTGGCTCAGGGCGCGCTTTTGGGAGGATTGGTCTTGGGGTGGTTGGTGCTGGGCTATGTTATTTGGCGCTATCCGCAATTGCCCGCAACCATCGCCCTGCACATGAACAACCAGGGCATGCCCGATTTACTGAGCCCGCGTCATGCCATCTTTTTGCTTCCTGGCATTGCTTTGCTGATTGGCTTTTTGAATGCAGCCATTGGATTTGCATTTTACGGGTATCAGCGTTTCCTTTCCTATTTGCTGTGGAGTCTGTCCTTTCTTTTGCAAATCATCACCTTTTTGGCGGTGGCCAACCTCATCAATTTGGCGGTGAGGGGCTAACCTGATGATAACACCAGGGTCTTTGTTCATGTTGGTTACAGGATTTGTGCTGGCTGCGCTGGCGGGCCTGCTGGGCTGGCGCGCGCGTCTGCTCACGCCCGGAGGCGCGTTAGGCGCGACGCTCATCGGAGGCACGGTTTTTGGTTTTGGCGGTCTGGTGTGGGCGGCAGCGCTCATTAGTTTTTTTGTGCTGAGCAGTTTGATTTCCTTGTTCAGCAATGCTCACAAGGCCCGCGCTTTAGCCCGGGCTCACAAATCGGGCCCGCGCGATCTGTTGCAAACCCTGGCCAATGGTGGCTTGCCCGCACTCATGGCCCTGGCTGTCGGCGCTACCGGGCATAGCTCGCCCTGGTATCCTTATTTCACTTTGGCCTACTTTGGCGCACTGGCCGCGGCTACCGCCGATACCTGGGCCACCGAGCTGGGAATGCTCTCGGCGCAGCAACCACGGCTCATCACCAGTGGCCGTCCCGTTCCCGCGGGTCTTTCTGGCGGCATCACCGGCGCCGGACTGACAGCCAGTGTTACGGGCGCAGCCATCATGGCGCTGGCCATTTTCGGATTCATCCAGGGCGCTTCGCTGCTTAGCACGGGCCAATGGTTCCTGCAAGACTGGTTTTTGTTGCTGGTTTTGCCATTTGGCGGCATGGCAGGTTCATTGGCCGATTCATTTTTGGGCGCAACGCTCCAGCGGTTGTATTATTGCCAGCACTGCCAACAATTTACCGAGCAATCTACCCATTCTTGCGGCCAGCCTACTCGCATTGTCCACGGATACTCCTGGGTCAACAACGACGTGGTGAACTTTTTCGCTACCCTTGCCGGAGCGCTGGCTGTCATTCTTGCTTCACTTTCCATTCTAATTTCATGAATTCAACAGCCTCATCCTCCCCCGCAGTGCCCTTGCTGAGCATCATCATTCCTGCCTACAATGAAGAACATCGTCTGCCTGAGTCGATGCAACAAATTTTGGCTTGGCGGCAGTCTGTGCCTTACGATGTCGAGATTATCATTGTTGAAAATGGCAGCACTGATCGTACCACTCAGATTGCCGAAAGTTTTGCTGCTGCCCACAAGGCTGTCCGTGTCATTCACAGCGATAAAGGCAAAGGTGCTGCTGTGCGTGCGGGCGTCTATGCGGGCACGGGCGAGTTTCTCTTCATCTGCGATTCCGATCTTTCTATGCCCATTGCCGAGGTGGAAAAATTCTTGCCGCCGCAACTTTCAGGCTACGATGTGGCCATTGGCAGCCGCGAAGCGCCCGGCGCCCAACGTTTTGGCGAACCCGCCTATCGTCATTTGATGGGGCGCGTTTTCAATGCCATTGTGCGCATTTTGGCCGTGCCTGGCTTTCAGGATACACAGGCAGGCTTCAAAATGTTCCGTCGCACAGTAGCCCGCGAGATTTTCCAATATCAAACCATCACCGGCTGGACATTTGATGTCGAAGCGCTGTTCATTGCCCTAAAACTGAATCGGCAGATTGTCGAAGTTCCCATCAACTGGTATTTTGATGAAGACAGCCGGGTAAACCCCCTAAAAGACACTTGGCACATGTTCTGGGATGTACTCACCATTCGTTTCAATGATCGTCGCGGCATTTACGATTCGCCGCGGCATCCTGTTGCCTAACGCTATTTATTGAGGATTTTATGACTAACGCATCACTTTCGGAACTTAAAGCCATCGCTTCGCAGGTCGAAAGCGATCCCAAATCGGCCCGCAAGGCCTTGCGCCGTTTAGCGCCCGATTTACCGCAAACCTCGCCCGTGCAAACGGCATTGGGCATGACTTATCTTTCGTTGGGCCAGCCCCGCGATGCCATGCGAGCCTTTAAGCGGGCCATTGAGTTCGATGCTACCGACCCGGTTCCCCGCTATCAACTGGGTGTTTTGCAATCGGATCAGGGCTTGCTACCCCAGGCCGAGGTTCATTTGCGCGCGGCTGTGGCTGCCACGCCTGATGATCCCGATTACCTTGCAGCCCTGGGCTTTAACTTCTACCGTGCCGGCAAGGATGTTCCGGCCCGCGAGACCCTGGAAAAAGCACTGGACGCGGGCGCAGCAAACGAAAATACCTTTGTGGCTCTGGGCTACCTTTATTATGAGGCAGGGCGTTTGCAGGATGCTCGCACCAACTTTGCCCGTATTTTGGATTTGGACCCCGAGCGGGGCGACATCTACAACAACATGGGCTACCTCGCCATCCTCACCGGCGATCTCGTACAGGCGCGGGAAGATTTGGCCACCTGTCTCGAAAAGAACGACGATTATCTGCGGGCCCACTACAACCTGGCGCTGCTAACCTGGCTGGAAGGCCGGCAGGATGCGGCCATTGATTTATACAAAGCCGCGCGGGCCAAAGATCGGCGCGACGCCGAACTTCAGCAGCACATCGCCGACTTTGATGAAATCATGCAGCACTACGACGATGACAAGCAGCTCACCGCACTCAAAAACAAACTGGTTGTCGCGATCAAGACTGGGCGCCTAAAGTAGCAGCCCCACCCGAAATCATGGCGGCGAGCCGTAGCTCATCACCTGCCTGCAACACCACCTGCTCATCTACAACCTTGCCATTGCAGATGAGCAGGTAGCGTTCAGGATCCAGGTGTCGGGCCAGCAGAATCTGATGAGCGGTCTGCCCTGGCTCCACTTCCCAACGCTCTTTACGTAAACGAACAATAACTTTTTGGGTCTTCATGGGCTTGTGTTTTCGGGACTTGAAGCATACAATAACTGCATAGCTTCTGCAAGCTGATTGCAGCGGCTATTTTGCGCGTCCAGCAGTTTTCCCTCGTTGCTATCTCTCATCATCAGGAGCTTTGTCATGCAGTTTAAAACCATCATCGAACCTTTTCGTGTCAAAACTGTCGAGCCTATCCATCACACCACTCGCGAACATCGCTTGCAGGCCATCGAAAAGGCGGGCTACAACCCCTTTTTGCTCAAAGCTGAAGATGTGCTTATTGATTTACTCACCGACTCCGGCACAGGAGCCATGTCATCCCGACAGTGGGCGGGCATGATGCTGGGTGATGAATCATATGCCGGGGCCAGATCGTTCTACAAATTCGAAGCAGCGGTACACAAAATCACCAACTTCAAGCATATTATGCCCACGCATCAGGGGCGGGCAGCAGAGCGCATCCTGTTTGGAACCTTGCTCAAAGCGGGCGATATTGTCATCAACAACACCCATTTTGATACCACGCGGGCCAACATCGAAATCACCGGGGCCATTGGCTTGGATTTACCCATCGACGAAGCGCACCAGCCCAAGACTTATCATCCATTCAAGGGCAACATGAACCTGGACAAGCTGGAACAAGCCCTAAACGAGCATGGCGCGGCCGTGCGTATGGTAATGATGACTGTCACCAATAATTCTGGGGGTGGGCAGCCGGTGAGCATGGCCAACATTCGGGCAGTGAGTCAAATTGCCCATCGGCATGGCGTGCCCTTTTTTATTGATGCCTGTCGTTTTGCCGAAAATGCTTGGTTCATCAAAATGCGCGAAGAGGGTTATGCCCATAAAACGCCCCTGGAGATTGCCCAAGAGATGTTCAGCTACGCAGATGGCGCCACCATGAGCGCTAAAAAGGATGGCATGGCCAACATCGGCGGCTTTTTGGCCATGAATGATGATGATTTAGCGATGCAATGCAAGAATATGGAAATCTTGGGCGAGGGCTTTCCTACTTATGGTGGTTTGGCCGGCTACGATTTGGAGGCCATTGCCGTGGGCCTGGAAGAGGCGTTGAATCCCGATTATTTGCGCTACCGCATTCGTTCCATCGAGTATTTGGGCGAGCGTATGAAACAATCGGGCATTCCATTCATCGAGCCCACAGGTGGTCACGCCGTTTACATCGATGCCCGGGCCCTGCTGCCACATATCCCCTGGAACGACTATCCGGCCTGGGCGCTGTCGCTGGCATTGTACATCGAAGGGGGCATCCGCTCGGTAGAAATTGGCTCGGTGATGTTTGGCCGCCAGCCCGATGGCTCTGAAAAGCCCGCAGCCATGGAACTGGTGCGTATGGCTTTTCCGCGGCGCATGTACACCCAAAGTCATGTCGATTACCTGGCCGAGGTGCTGGATTACATCAAAGAGATTAGCCCCCGTATTCGTGGCGTGCGCCTGGTAGAAGAACCCCCTGTGCTGCGTCATTTCACCTCTCGTTTTGCGCCCGTGCAAGGTTCAATTTTGATTTGAGCGCCCATGGCAGCAGGGGGCGACGCAGCGCCCGCTCTCATCTGTTTCTCAAAAACATCATTTGGCTGTACAATAACAGCATGAAGGCAACACCGTTGGGCCCGCAGTGGCTATCCATCGACTTGCAACCTTATGCCGGACGCTACGTGGCTCTGGTCGAAGGTCGCGTGGCCGCAGTTGCCGACACCTACGCAGGTGCGTTTGCCCGGGCCCGCACAGCCCATCTTCGCCGAATGCCCATCATCCTCAAAATCAAAGCTCCCGTCACGGAGTAACACCATGACCGCTATCCTCACCCTTCCCCATCCATCCTTGCAGCAGGCGCACAAGGCTCTGCTGACTTTGGCGCCCGATGCCGTGCTGGTTGGCGGTGCTGTGCGCGATAGGCTTTTGCAACGCCCCGTGCGCGATCTCGATTATGTGGTGCATGGCAACGCCCTGGCCATTGGGCGTAAGTTGGCCGACGCACTGGGCGCAGCTTACTATCCACTGGATAAAACCAGAAAGATCGCTCGCATCGTGTGGCTGCAAGCCAACGAAAACTTGATTATCGACATCTCCTCTCTCATTGGCATTACCCTGGAAGAGGATATTCGCCGCCGCGATTTCACCATCAATGCCATCGCCATGAAGCCAGATGGCCAGATTTATGATTTGCTGGGGGGTGTCGATGATTTACAGCAACATCTTTTGCGTCCGTGCAGCGCCGATAGCCTGTACAATGACCCTGTGCGCACCTTGCGGGCTGTGCGCTTTTTGTACACCTTCAGCCTTAAATCTGCGCCCGGTCTTGAGCAACTCATGTGGTATGCAGCTTCGCGGCTGCGATTGGTCAGCCCCGAGCGCCTGCGGGATGAGCTGCTCAAAATCATGGCCCTGCCACAGCCGCATCTGGCCCTTGAGCGTCTGACCGATTGGCGCATTGCAGATGAAATTCTGCCCGAGCTGGTGGCACTGCAAGATATCGCACAACCTCAGCCCCATGTCTACGATGTGTACCGTCATTCGCTCAACACCTTGGGCTGGTTGTCACGGCTGGATCGCTGGCTGGCTGGCGAAGATTTGCCCGATGATGCCACCGGCCAGCGCATCCAGCAGCACTTACAGCCTTATCGGGCCGATTTACGCGCCTACCTGCAAGTCAACCTCAGCGCAGAGCATCCACGCTGGTTGTGGCTACGCTTTGCGGCGCTGGCCCACGATTGGGGTAAAGCCCGGGCATTCCGTGAGGATGAGATGGGCAACATTCATTTTTATCGCCACGAGGAACTCGGCGCCGAATTGGTGGCTGATTGGATGCGGAACTATCGATGCGCAAAAACAGAGCAGACCTTTGTGCGTACCCTCTGCTCCCAGCACATGCGGGTCATGGGCCTCTTCATCGATGAGCAAAAACCCAGCTCCCGGGCACTTTTCCGGTTTTATCGAGATTTGGGGGAGGCTGCCCCTGCCGCCATTTTGCTCTTCCTGGCCGATTTTTTGGGAGCCCGCGCATCGCAGATAGACATGGAGGAACTGGAGCGGGCGCTGGCGCACACGCAAGCCTTCTTGCAGCCCTTTGCCCAGCAGGATGAGAAGCCCCCTGTGCCCGCACCTCTGCTTAATGGCAACGACATCATCGCCTGTTTCGATACTTTGCCCGGGCCCATCATCGGGCGCTTGCTGCGCTCATTGCAAGAGGCCCAGGCCGCGGGTGAAGTCGAAGACCGCGATCAAGCCATCGGTTATCTTGAAACACTGCTGAATGCGTAGCATCAGCTACTAAACCACAGCTTTTCACAAAAAATGCGTTACTACGAAGGTCGCCCGGCTAAAAACCACTAGGACACGAAGCCACAAAGGCACAAAGAAAGAAAAAGTTTTGAAATGCTTAGTGTTCTTCGTGTCTTTGTGCCTTTGTGGTGATTGAAGTCAGGTCCGTTAGTCATTACGAAAATGCAGAATTTGAACAAAAACAAGCTTCATACAATCACACTATGACCGAAAAACAATACAAAGTCGGGCCCGACGATTTCACCGTAGATGAAGCCCGATGGCAACAAGCCCTGACCCGTTATGATGACGGCAAAGGGCTCATTGGCGGCGACCCGCGCAACCGCCCTCGCTGGCTGCATCCCTTGCCCGCAGAACCTGCTCAGGCCTTCCGATTGCTGCAATCCAGCCCCGAACATCTTGCAAAACTCCAACAATTTTTGCACGCCGCCCCGCTGGAGATCGAAATTGGCAGCGGGCCCGGCGATTTTATTCTGAATCGGGCCGCGCAACTGCCGCAACGTCACTTTCTTGCATTTGAGGTTAAAATCAAACTGATACGGGGCATTGTGCGGCAGGCGCAAAAACAGGGCATTAAAAACTTGTGGGTCTCCGATGATGACGCCCGATTTGACCTCCCGCGGCTATTGCAGCCCAACAGCGTCCAAGTTATCCACATCCTCTTTCCCGACCCCTGGTGGAAACCACGCCATCAGCCGCGGCGTCTCTTTTTGCCCCCCTTTGTCGATACCTTGGCCTTACTGCTCAGGCCTGGCGGCATTTTGCGCACAGCCAGCGATGTCCCCGGCTACGCCCAACTCATTCAGCAAGTTGTTGAGGCCCACACCGACTTTTTGCCCCACCAGCCCGACCTGGCCCACAACTTTGCAGGCTCCGCCCCCACCAGCCGCCAAGCCTTCTGCGATAAAATCGGGCGGCCCTACCAATTCTTCTACTTCCAAAAGCGCAACAGCGCCAACAAATAAACCTCCAACGCCATTCATCCAAGGAACCCCCTCATGTCCCGTCAAATTATCCAAACCGACAACGCCCCCGCCGCGGTGGGGCCCTACTCGCAAGGGGTACAGGTGGGCAATTTGCTCTTCACTGCCGGGCAAATTGGTCTGGACCCTGCCACAGGCAAACTGCGCTCGGGCCTGGAAGCGCAAGCCCGGCAAGTTATGGCCAACCTGCAAGCAGTGCTGGCAGCCGCAGGCACTGATTTTGCCTCAGTCATCAAAACCACCATCTTTATCACCGACATGGCCGATTTTGGCGTCATCAACGGCATCTACGGCGCATTCTTCAGTGATGCCCCGCCTGCTCGCTCCACCGTTGCCGTGGCGCAACTGCCCCTGGGAGCCTTAGTCGAAATCGAAATTATTGCCCAGATCTCCGAATAATCGGGCCCCTGGCAAGTGGGCCACCCGTCCAGAGCCCCATGAGCGAATACTCATCTGGTTCTCATTTTGCCCCATCACATTTTTGCGCTATTTTTCTGTGTGGGGTATACTTGCCGCAATCATTTAACCTGGAGGAGAAGGTTTCACCCAAATGAATAATTCCGAACAACTTTCCGAAACGCCAGTCGATGAGATGGCCCCCGATGGCACTCCCACCGACCCCACCCTGGTAGAAGAAGCTGAAGCAGTCACCACTGACGAAGCTGAAGAAGCTGCTGAAACAACTGAATCGGCAGAAGAAACAATCGAAGAACCGATGGAAGTTGAAGCAGAACAGCGCGAAGTGCATCCCATGGAGCAACTGCTTCAGGATTCCAGTTATGACCTGCGACAACTGGAAGTAGGGGAGATCATCGAAGGCACGATCGTTGGTTTTACCGACAGCAACGAAGTGTTGGTAGACATCAGCGCCAAATCTGAGGGCGTTATCCCCGCCCGAGACTTGGATCGTGTCGATGCCGACATCCGCGAGGGCCTCAAGGAGGGGGACAAAATCTTTGTGCAGGTGGTTCGTCCCACCAGCCGCGAAGGTAACGCGGTACTCTCCCTCTCGCGCGCATTGGCCGAATATGATTGGCAGAAGGCACAAGAGTTGCTGGAATCTCAGGAAGTCTTCGAGGGCGAAGTCAACGGCTACAACCGTGGCGGCGTTATCGTCTTCCTGGGCAAAGCCCGTGGTTTCGTTCCGGCCTCGCAGCTTGTTAGCGACGAAGGCAAAAAACAGGAAGATTCCGAAGATCGTTTCAAAGACCTGGTGGGCAAGAAACTCATGCTCAAAGTCATCGAGATGGATCGCAGCCGCAACCGGCTCATCCTTTCTGAGCGCCAGGCCATGCGTGAGTATCGGCGTCAGCAGAAAGAAAAACTGCTCAGCGACTTGCAGGTCGGAGCTGTTCACAAAGGGCTGGTCAGCAGCTTGGCTCCCTTTGGCGCATTTGTCGATTTGGGTGGCGCTGACGGCCTCATCCATCTCACCGAGCTTTCGTGGCGACGTGTGCAAGACCCCACCGAAGTTGTCAGCATTGGCGATGAAGTCGAAGTCAAGGTCATCAGCGTCGATCGTGAGCGCCGCCGCATCGGCTTGAGCTTGCGCCAACTTCAGCCCGAACCTTGGACCGTGATTCACGAAAATTACGCCATTGGGCAGGTTGTAGAAGGCGCTGTGACCCGTCTCACCAGTTTTGGCGCTTTCGCCCGCATCGATGACACCATCGAAGGCTTGATTCACATCAGCGAACTCTCTGATCATCGCATCAACCATCCTAAAGAGGTGGTCAAAGAGGGGCAGCGCGTCATGCTGCGCATCATTAAAATTGAGCCTGAAAAACGACGCATGGGGCTGAGTCTGAAACGAGCCGCCGAAGAGCAATACGTGGTAGTTGATTGGGCTCCTGCCGAAAATGCTGCTGAATCGGTCATTGGCGACGCCATTGCCGAAAAGGCCGAGGCCAAAGCTGCAGAGACTGCCGAAGAAACTTTGGCTGAGGATGCTGCCGAACCATCTGAGTCCTAACACTCAGTACACAATGAATTGATTAAAAGACCGTTCCCATGGGGCGGTCTTTTTTGTGTTTATACTCCTCTTGCATTTCTCTGGTATAATAATGAGTGTTACGATAGAAAGAATCCGCTTGAGCTTTTAAGCGAAGGATGATTATTATGGCAGAGAAATTTGATCGTTTTACCAAACGTGCCCGACACGTCTTACAATTAGCACAAGAAGAGGCCCAGCGCCTGAAGCATAGCACCATCGATACCGAACATCTACTGCTGGGCTTATCCCAAGAGGTCAATGGCATCGCCTCCAAGGTTTTATCACACCTGGGCGCGACGCCCGAGAAAATAACGCATGCTGTCGAAGAGATTGTCGGCGTGGGACAGCGCCCTTCATTTGGTCGTCCCGCTCTAACACCCCTTACCAAGCGAGTCATCGAGCAGGCAGTAGATGAAGCGCGCCTGATGGGGCACGCCTTCATCGGCACAGAGCATTTGCTGCTGGGATTGCTGCGCGAGGATGAGGGCAACGCCATTGCCGTTTTGATGAGCCTGTCGTTGAATTTGGAGCAAATTCGCAGCCAGGTACACCGCGCCATCCTCAAAAAGCAGTTGCAAAGCCGCAAAGAAGATAAGAAGAAACAGGAAAGTGCCACGCCGCTGACTGACCAGATGGGCGTGGACCTGACCGCCAAAGCTGCCGCGGGCCAGCTAGACCCGGTGATTGGCCGAGAGCTGGAAATCGAACGTATTATTCAGATTATGTCCCGGCGTACCAAGAACAACCCTGCCCTGATTGGCGAGCCGGGCGTAGGCAAAACCGCCATCGTCGAAGCGCTGGCCCAGCGCATTGTTACCGGTGATGCGCCCGAGCAATTGCTGGATAAACGTGTGCTTATGCTGGATGTGGGCAGCCTGGTGGCGGGAACCATGTATCGCGGCCAGTTCGAAGAGCGCCTGAAAAAAGTCATTGCCGAGATTATCGCCTCGGGTGATATTTTGTTCATCGATGAGTTTCACATGCTGGTGGGCGCCGGTGCTGCAGGCAGCAGTGTCGATGCGGCCAACATTCTCAAACCTGCTTTAAGCCGGGGTGAGCTGCAAGTCATTGGCGCCACCACCCTGGATGAATACCGCAAATACATCGAGCATGACGCAGCTCTTGAGCGGCGCTTCCAGCCAGTTTTTGTGCAGGAACCCGATGCCGAACAGACATTGGAGATTTTGCGGGGCATCCGCCAGGAATACGAAGACCATCACGGCTTGCGCATCAGCGACGAGGCTTTGCAGGCCGCAGTTTACTACGCACTGCGCTATGTGCCTGATCGCTACATGCCCGATAAAGCCATCGACCTGGTCGACGAGGCCGCCAGCCGGGTGCGCATGTACAAAATGCCTCAGGCCACCGACCTGCGTGAGGCCTTTCGCAGTCTAAAAACTTTGCAGCGGGCCAAAGATGACGCACTGATGCAGGAACACTTTGATCAAGCCATTGAATTGCGGTATCAGGAAGTAGCGTTGCAAAAGAAACTGGAGCGCATGCGAGCTGACTGGAAGGCCGCGGCCCGTCCCACAGTCTCGCCCGAAGACATTGCCGAAGTGGTGGCCATGTGGACCGGCATCCCGGTCATGCGCATTGCCGGAGAAGAGAAAGAACGCCTGCTGCAAATGGAAGAACATCTGAATCAGCAGGTTATTGGGCAACCTGAACCCATTGCTGCCATTACCAAATCGGTACGCCGGGCCCGAACCGGCCTCAAAGACCCCAAGCGTCCCATCGGCGCATTCATCTTTCTCGGGCCCACCGGCGTTGGCAAAACCTATCTGGCCAAGCACCTGGCCGAATTCCTCTTTGGCTCGCAAGAGGCTCTCATCAAAATCGATATGTCCGAATTCATGGAGCGCCACAACCTTAGCCGCCTGGTGGGCTCGCCCCCCGGCTACGTGGGCTACGATGAGGGTGGGCAACTCACCGAGGCTGTGCGCCGTCGCCCCTACTCTGTCATCCTGCTGGACGAAATCGAGAAAGCACATCCCGAAGTCTTCAACATCCTCCTGCAAGTCATGGAAGATGGCTATCTTTCTGATGCCAAAGGACGCCGTGTCGATTTTCGAAACACCATCATCATTATGACCTCCAATGTCGGCGCCTCCATCATTCGTCATGGCGGCAGCCTTGGTTTCACCATCACCGATAGCGAGCAACAGCAAAAAAGTGCATACGAAACCATGAAAAAACGGGTGATGGATGCCATGAAGCGCACCTTCCGCCCAGAATTCATCAACCGTCTGGATGGCGTCATGGTTTTTCATCCTCTGGATAAAACCAGCATCAAGCGCATTGTCGATTTAGAGATGATGCAGGTGTTGGTGCAAGTTGCGGGGTATCAGTTGCAATTGCAATTGGATGATTCGGCTCGGGACTTTTTGGTCGAAGCAGGTTACGATGCCCGCCTGGGCGCCCGCCCTCTGCGTCGCGCTATTCAGGAATTTGTCAGCGATCCCCTCAGCGAGGCTTTGCTGGTGGATAGCTTTAAGCCGGGAGATGTGATTCGTGTCTCGCATCAGCCAGACCAGAAATCTCTGACATTTGAGGTAATCGACTCCCTGCCCCAAGCGCTGCCCGAATCTGAGCCGCCTGCCCTTGCTTCTGCCCTGTCCACATCGGCCTGATGCCCCTGTGTCTCACCAAAACTCACCTTAACCATGGCAAAAACCCGAACCAGCTACGTTTGCAGCGATTGCGGTCATAAACAGGCCAAATGGATGGGCAAGTGTCCCAAGTGCGGCGCCTGGAACACCATGCAAGAAGTGGTGGAAGCGCCCGCATCCAGTGGCAATCATCGGGCCCGGCCCGCGGGCCAGCGTCCTGTGCCCCAGCCGCTTCCCCAAATCCGCGCCGATAACATCAACCGCATCCCGCTGAGCATTGGCGAGATGAGCCGGGTGCTGGGCGGAGGCATCATGCCTGGTGGCGGCGTACTCATCAGTGGCGATCCAGGCATTGGCAAAAGCACCCTGCTCATGCAAATGGCCTCGGCCGTGGCACAGAGTGGACGCAGCGTGCTCTACATTAGCGGCGAAGAATCAGCTTATCAGGTCAAGCGCCGGGCCCAGCGCCTGGGTAACATCAGCGAAAATCTTTATTTGCTGGCCGATGTGGATTTACATAACGTTTTAGCACAAATTGCCAGCATGAATCCGGGCCTGGTCATTGTCGACTCTATCCAGGCCGTTTATCTGGATGATCTCAGCAGCAGCGCCGGTAGTGTGACCCAGGTTCGAGAATGCACCGCCCATCTGCTGCGCATGGCCAAAGAAACAAACACGCCACTTTTTTTGGTGGGACACGTGACCAAAGAGGGCAACATTGCGGGCCCGCGCATTCTCGAACACATGGTAGATACCGTGCTTTATTTGGAGGGCGATCGTTTTCACAGTTATCGGCTGCTGCGCTCGGTCAAAAATCGGTTTGGCTCTACCAACGAAGTGGGTGTTTTCGAGATGAGTCCTCTGGGTTTGCAGGAAGTCACCAATCCCAGCGAAGTCTTTCTGGCTGAACGCCTGCCCAATGCCTCGGGCAGCGCCATTGCTGTGCCCATGGAAGGAACCCGTCCCTTACTGGTGGAAGTGCAGGCTCTGGCCTCGATCACGCCCTTTGCCCAGCCCCGCCGCACTGCCAATGGCATCGACTTCAATCGTCTGCTGCTCATCACGGCGGTGCTTTCCAAGCGTCTGGGGCTGCGTCTTTCGGATCAGGATATTTTTGTGAACGTGGTCGGTGGGCTCAAAATCACCGAGCCGGGTAGCGATTTGGCTGTGGCCGCGGCCATTGTTTCCAGTGTGCGCAACAAGCCAGTGGTTGCCGATATGGCGCTGCTGGGCGAAATTGGTCTTAGCGGCGAGCTGCGTTCAGTGAATCAATTGGAGCGCCGGTTGAAAGAAGCCAGCAAGTTGGGATTCAAGCGCGCGATTATTCCCCGCAGCGCCGGGCGCCATGCCCAAACCGATGCTTATCCCCAGGGCATGGAAGTCATTCGGGCCCGTTCCCTGCATCAGGCCATCGAAGCTGCGCTGGCTACCTGAGTCTAGGCCTCTTCGTCGCTCTGGGGGGACTCAAAGGGGTTGTCGGGCGTTTCATCGTTGAGCATGATGAGCTCGCCGTGCATGAATCCGCCCTCATCCAGCAAAAAGGCGTTTACACTGATGCTTCCCCACATGCGCCCGCCTGCGAGCAGTTCGACGCGTTGGGCCGTGAGCGTGCCCTTGTACGCGCCCGATACCGATACCGTCTGGGCCTGAATATCGGCCAGCACCCGGGCATCGGGCCCGATGATGACATTGCCCAAGGTCTCGATGCGGCCCGCTTCCATGACGCCATCGATGCGGATGGAGGCTTCGCTGCGAATATCGCCGGTGATGGTAGCGCTTTTGCCAATGGTTATATCGATACGGTCCGGCTCAGGACGTTGGTCTCGTTTGAACATGGGGAACTCCGTGGAATGGTGATAAGTGGCTAGGGGCGAGCGCTCTGTTTGCGCCCGATTCATCCCTGGTGCTTCATTAGCGGAGACATGGATTCGCCGCTGTGAATGCGGAAGATGGCCTCGGAAAGCAGGGGGGCAATAGAAAGCACCTCCAGTTTGGGGTGCTGTTTTGTCTGAGGGATGAGAATGGTATTGGTGACAATCAGTTTTTTGATGTAATCGGCCTTGTCCAGGCGTTGCAAAGCACTGGGTAGCAGTACCGGATGCGTAATGGCCATGATGACTTCGGTGCGTGCTCCTGCCTCTACCAGGCTTTCCACCTGGGTAAGAACGCTGCCCCCGGCAATCAGGTCATCGAATACGATGGGCGTTTTATTTTCGATTTCGCCGACAATGGCAGTGGTTTCGGTGGTGGTGAAGCTGGTGCGACGTTTGTGCATCAGCACCAGGGGCAAATCCAGCAAGCGGGCGAAGCGACTTGCAAGTTTAGCCCGGCCCACATCGGGCGCAACCACCACCGGGTCCATCAGGTTAAGCGTTTGGATGTGCCGGGCAAAGACCGACATGGCCGAGAGGGGATCCACCGGAATGTTGAAGAAGCCCTGGGTGGCCTCTGCGTGGATGTCCACATAAATCACGCGGGTAGCTCCCACATTTTCCAGCATGTTGGCGACAACCCGGGCGCTAATGGCCTCTCGTCCGCGGGCCATGCGCTCTTGCCGGGCATAGGGAAAGTAGGGAATGACCACATTGATGCTGTGCGCAGAGGCTCGCCGAAACGCGTCGATGTACAGAATGAGCTCCATCAAATGGTCATTCACCGGGGGCGAGCAGGGCTGAATGATGAAAATATCATCGTCGCGCACCAATTCATCGATGGTGATGTGAATTTCGGAATCGGGGAGCGGGCGGGCCAGGCTACGCCCCAGCGGACGGTTGAGCAGGTTGGCTACCTCTTCTGCCAGGGTGGGATTGGCATTGCCGCTGAAAACACGCAAGGTGTGCAGATTTCGGGACATGGGTAAATGGGCCTCGTGAGTGGACGGTGGAGCAAGGTTATTATACCGATGCCTGCGTGGTATCCCAATTTTCGTTGGCAAGAAAACGGCAGCATTTGGTTACGACTAAGGTAGCACGGCTAGAAACCACAAAGACACGAAGCCACCAAGGCACGAAGAAAAGAAGAAGCTTTGAAATGCTTGGTGTTCTTGGTGTCTTTGTGATGATTGAAGTCGGATACGTTAGTCGTTACAGCATTGGGTTCTTTGCAGCCTACTGCTTATTGTCTGCCATCTGTGGGTATTTGCAGGATGCCGCGGGTGTATTGGCCCGGTAAACTTTCCAGGGCCAGCTCGCCACCGGCCACAGCCATCAGCGCGCCGTGCAAGCTGATGCCATGCCCTGCCTCGCTGCCCGCGCGGGCCAGCAGACCTGTGCCATTGTCTTCGATGATGAGCTGCACGTCATGCCCGGTGCATGAGGCTCGCACAGTCAATTGCCGCGTAATGTCCTCATCGCCAGGAAAGGCATGTTTGGCCGCGTTGCGCACCAGTTCGCGGGCGGCAAAATAAAGCGCTTCCTGTGCTTGAGGATTGAGCTGATTCAGGGCCCGGGCCGCGTTTTCATCGATTTGCCAGTGGATAACATCAAAACTGCGGCTGAATGTTTCTTGAACGGTGCGCTGCAACGCGGGAATAAAGCCCAGTCGTGAAATATCGGGGGTGATGATGGCAGGCAGTTCTCGCAGCAGGCCGGAGATTTCGTGATGCGCCCGCGAAAGTTGCGCCATGATTTGCGATTGTTCTTCGCCCGCGGCCAATGAGAGCATGGCTGTGTGAATCAGAGGTGCTACCTCATCATGCAAAACGCGGCGGGTGCGTTGATCCAGCAATTGGGTAGCGGCCATGTGTTCCCGTTGCAATCGCATCAGGCGTTGCGAAAGTGCCAGGCTGGCTTCTGCATCGATGAGTCGTTCGCCGGTGGCCCGTGCAATCTCGATTTCTTCGCGGGCGTACAGGCTGCCATCGCGACGCGGGCCCGCGAGCATGATGCCTATGCGCCCGCGTTGGCCCCACAAAGGAATCGCCCACACGCAGCCGTTATAGCTTTGGGCGTCGATGGCGGTGATGAGTGTTTCTTTGGGCAGTTTTTGCGTCAAGCTTCCTATTTCGGGAATTTTGCGGTCTGCGGGGTAGCTTTGCGCCTGCACAAAGGGAGCCAGGGGCCCGGTAGGAATGAGATAAGCCACGGTGGTGGCCAGCAAATCGTGACACAGTGCCTGAAAAGGGTCGGGCGTGTTGGTGGCGCTGGCTGTGGTCAGAATATCGTACCAGCGCTGGCTGGAAACAAAGGGGCGCAGTTGCTGCATGCTGCGATCCCATTCGGCAAAGATGCGCCAGCCCGAGAGCGCGGCAAAGGTGGCAATCAGCAAAGCGGAGGGCAGGGCAACGTAGATGGGCGGGCGGCCCCACACCAGCAATCCCCCCACCACCACCCCAAAGCCTGCGGCCAGCACCACTGCCCGATGCCACTGCCGGGTGAGTTCGCGGCGGGGCAGAGCCTTGCCCGTGAAAAGTTCATACGCAGCCATGGCTTGCCCCAGCATTAGCACCACCAGCGCAATCAATCCCTGAGCCAGCAAATCTTGCAGTCCCAGGGTGTTGAGCGTGCCCTGATAAAAAACATAGTAGCCCGATCCCGTTCTGGTATTGGGAATAGTCCACAAAATGACGACTGCCACCACGATGGCCACCAGCAGCAGCAAAATCGAGGCCACCACCAGCCAGGGCCGGGCCCGATTGCGTGCTTCATCGCCCATGATGCGGCGGCTAGGCTCCGGGTGACGAATGGCATCCAGTGAGAGGGCCATGCTTAGCAGCACATAAAATGGAAAGGCCACAGTTGCCAGGGGAATGCCGAAAATCGGATAACGGAGCAGCTCTCGTTCGGGCCAGATGATGGGGGAGAGGCGATGGAACCAAGGCAAGTAGGGAATGCCCATCAGCGCCAGGCTGCCCATGGCTGCTACAACCACCAGCATCAGTAGCCAAAACCAGCGTCGGTGTCGGCGATGCAGGTTGACATTGGGTTTTTCCCAGTAGCCCGCGTGCCACAAGATGACCAGATACCAGGCCGCAGGCAATAGCACCACCGGCGCCAGGCCCATCACAAACCAGGGCAGCGCGCCTGGTGTCAGGAATAAATCGCCATTGCGCAACAGCAACGCCGAGTGGCTGACAAAGAAGGCTGCGCCCAGCAGAAAGCCACCTGTTGCCAGCCACACGCCTGGCGAGCGCTGTTCGGCATTGAGCCAAACTGTCAGTGCCAGCCATAGTAGCAAGATGGTGTTGAAGAGCGAGATGGCAATCAGCGCCCAGTTCAGCAGAATGGAGGTGGTCATAAGGTTAAGTCGCCGCGGCTAAGCAGAGGTGGGTTTTGACAGCCAAAAGGGGCCGAATGCTTGATCACCAGCGTTCCCATTGTTCTTTTTGATTAAGGATGTAGGCTTCTCCTTTTTCATCCCAGCGGATTAGAATGCCGTGCTGGGCGATGAGTGCCGCCCGGGTGCGTGCGACCTTTTCATCGGTGTTGGAGTGTTTCAAATCCCAGGCCGCGTAAATTTGGCCATTGACCCGGCTGATGGTGCGTTTGTCGCGAAAGCCCAGACGGGCCGCAATTTGTTCATTGGTCAGCCCCTGGGCTAACATGCGGGCCACTTGGCGTTCGTTGGGTTCCAGCAGGGCCATGGGGTCGTTGGCATCTTTGCGCTGCACCTCTTGTACCCGCTGGGCAATATCCGGGTCGATGAAGCTGCGCCCGCTGACTGCATCTTTGAACAAGGGCAGCAGCATTTCGGGCAGCAGATAGTTGGACTTGCGCACGTAGGCGAAGTGGGTAAGGATGCCGGCGCGCCGGAATTGTCGGTAGTATTCGTCGTCATCCTGGATGGAGTAGAAAACAATGGGCATGCGGGGAAACTCCCGACGAATGGCTACCGCGGCTTCGATGCCATTCATCACGCCGGCCAGTTGCACATCCATGAGAATGGCGTGGGGTGGTTGGTGCAGACAAAGCTCCAGCGCATCTTCGCCACTTTCGCAGGTAGCCAGCACATGCACGCGCCCGGTGGCGTCCAGGCCCCTTTGCAAAGCTGGGCGCAAGCGGGCATTGTCTTCGACGATGAGAATTTCCAGGGATTGAGCAGTCATGGCCTCATTGTGCGTCATGCGGCGATTTTCGTCAAGCACTCAGGTGCGCGGTGCCAGGCATTCGAGGCGTTGAGATGCGTGAGCGCATAGACTATGATGGGTATGCGTGGGACGTACATCCACGCTCGCCCCATTTCGTTTTCTGTTTCATTCAAGGAGATTGTCTGATGTCGCTTCGTTATCCCATTAGAATACTTTTGCTGGGTTTGGGCCTGGGTTGGGCCTTTGATTTTCTCTTTTTTAATAAATGGCCCGGTGTTTCTGTTTTGATTTATGCGTTTTTGCTGCTGGTCGGTTTAGGCTTGGCGCTGCGTTGGCAGCAGGTTTCGGTCAGAAAGAGCGGCTACAGCTTGATTCCCCTATTGTTGCTTTTTGCCGCGGGGGCTATGTGGCGGGCCAATCATTTTCTTGTTTTTCTCAATGTGATGGCTGCCATGATGGTGTTGGTGTTGCTGATGGGCAATTGGGCGTGGCAATCGGTTTGGGAGCTGAAGGTACAGGCGTTGCTGCTTGAGCCTATGCGGGTTTCGTTGATGAGCGTGGCCCGGGCCTTTGATGTTCTGCGTTGGACTAATCAGCCTTTGCGGCAGGATTTGGAGGGCAAATATGCCCGATTTGTCCCTGCCATCATCAAGGGACTGCTCATCAGTATTCCCATTTTGCTGGTGCTGATTTTTCTATTGATTTCTGCCGATATGGTTTTTGCGCAGTGGGTCAAGCAGCTTCTTTCACTGGATAAAGTGCTGGAGTGGGGTTTTCGCATCATTTTGATGCTGGTTTTCGGTGTTTTGGCCGCGGGGGGATTGGCATTCACATTGCTGGGATCATCGTTTGAGCCATCTTCTCAGGAGAGTGAAGCACCCCAAGAGCCGTTCATCACTTTGGGCATCATCGAAACTCTCATCCCCATCAATTTGATCAATGTGCTTTTTATGGGCTTTATGCTGATTCAGGTCACTTATCTTTTTGGCGGCAGGTTCAACATCAACGAACAAAAATTTACCTATGCCCAATATGCCCGTCGCGGTTTTGCCGAGCTTGTGGTGGTGGCTGTTATTATCTTTGGGCTGATTTTGCTGTTTCAGGGCCTGAGCCGACGAGAGCGGCCTCGACATCGTCTGTTTTTTAATGCGTCGGCCACGTTGCTACTGCTTTTGACCGTGGTGCTGCTGGTTTCGGCGTTCAAGCGGCTGGCTTTGTATGAAGCGGCGTATGGATTTACCACCATGCGACTTTATCCGCACGTGTTCATGGTTTGGCTGGGTGTGTTGTTAGTGTGGTTTGTGGTCACATTGTGGGTGGCTCCCCGGCGATTGGCCATGGGCATGATGCTGGCAGCTTTTGGTTTTGTGCTTACGCTGAATATCCTCAATGTCGAGGATTTTGTGGTACGGCACAATGCCGGGCGCGTGCCGCAGGCTGCTTCTTTTGAGGTGGGTCGGGTGCGGGCCCCGCTGGATTTAAGTTATATCACATCTCTTTCAGATGATGCTGTGCCCGCGATGTTGGCGGTGTTGCCCCAGTTCTCGCCGGAGTGTCAGCAGGAGCTCATCTCACATCTGCGTGAGCGCTATCGGCGTATGAAACATGAGTCAAGGCACTGGCAGTGGCAATCGTGGAATTATGGTCGCTGGCAGGCTTATCGGGCATTGCAAAATTATTTTACGGAGGTGCAATAAGATGAAGCGTTGGCAACTTTTTTGGGGGCCACTTTATGGTCTGACGCTGGCTGCGATGCTGCCCGCGGGCTTGGTGTTTTTTCGCATGATGCGCACGCACAGGCTCATGTACGGCTTTTTGCTGTGGAATCTTTTTTTGGCGTGGCTGCCCCTGGTTTTTGCCTGGCTCAGCCTGAAAGCTGCGTCCCGGCGGCCCTTTTTGGCTCTGCTCAGTGCGTTGGCGTGGTTGGTTTTTTTGCCCAATGCCCCTTATCTCATCACCGATTTGGTGCATCTGCGGCCTTTTGGCGATATTGCTTACTTTTATGATGTGACCATGCTCTTCATCCTGACACTCACCGGTCTGGCTTATGGGTTTGTTTCCTTGCGCTGGATGCAGGAGGTGGTGGCGTTGCGTTGGGGTAGGGGGCTTTCGTATCTGTTTGCGGTGCTGGTGCTGGCGCTTTCTAGCTTTGGCATTTATCTCGGGCGTTTTTTGCGCTGGAATAGTTGGGATATTCTGGTGCATCCGTATGCGCTTTTTGGCGAGATTGCTGTGCTGGTGCATCATCCTGTGCGTCATGCCAGCACCTGGGCGCATGTGGCGTTGTTTAGCGTGGCCTTGGTTTTTAGCTATGCGCTCATGGTTTACATCATCAGCGGTGCGCTACGGTACGGGAATGTAAGTGTGAATGGGCCATCCGCCCGAGGCTGAAGTGCCAGGTTATGCTACGGATCTAATCCTCAACTGCCCCGCGCAGTCCTTCCCATGTTACCGCCACGTTACCAAGCTGGGTCACAGCTACACCCGCGGCCCGGTTGCCCAACGCTGCTGCGGCTGATAGCCCCTCGCCCGCTGCCAGCGCCAGTGTTAGTACCGCTGTGAACACATCGCCAGCGCCTGTCACATCAAAAACCTGGCTACGATTGCTGGCTGGTAGGTGAAACAGGCCCTCTTGCCGCGAAAAACCGGAAAGTCCGGCAGCACCGCGGGTGATGATGGCCGCGCCCGCGTCCAGACTTGCTACCAGTTCGCGTACCGCCCCCTCGAAATCAGCATCACTACGCAAGGGGCGGGCCAGATAGCTGGCGGCTTCCTGCGCATTGCAACGCAGCACATCGTAACCACGGAATCTGGCCAGATTTCCCTGGGTATCGACCACAGTCAGCACCTGATGTGCGCGGGCCTGTTGCCGAATCTCCTGCGCCACCGCGGGGGTAATGACTCCCATCCGGTAATCAGAAACCAGTATCCCGTGCATCTGCGGAACCAGTGCGGCGATGCGCTGGCAAAGCTGCTTTTCGATAGAACCCTGTGCGGGCGCACGGCTCAGGCGATCCACCCGGGCCAGATGATGCGCAAAGACATAAGCGCCCTCGGCAACGATGCGCGTCTTTTGCGTGGTCGGGCGCTGCGGGTCGACAATAACCCCATCCTGCGCTACGTGGCGGGCATCCAACAGCTCTTTCAGGTGGATAGCAGCATCATCTTGGCCCAAAAGGCCCACGAGTACCCCGCGCGCACCCAAGCTGCATATGTTCACAGCGGGATTGGCCGCACCCCCAGCCACATAAGTCACTTGCGTCTGTTCCAGCACCGGCACCGGGGCTTCGCGGCTCAGGCGGCTGACCTGTCCAATAAGATATTCATCCAGCACCAAATCGCCCACCACCAAAAGGTGCAGTTGGGCAAATCGTTGCGCCAATGTTTGAGGTGTCATAATCGCAGAATTCTCCAGGCAAAACGAGGTAAAGCTAACTGGCGTTTCCAGCGCCAGGGCTGGGTGATGAGCCGCCACAGCCATTCCAAATTCAGGTGGATGAGCCAGGCTGGGGCCCGTTTTTGCACGCCTGCCACAAAATCGAACGCGCCGCCCACGCCCATGCTCACCGGCACTGCCAAGAGTGCTTTGTGGCGGGCAATCCATAAATCTTGTTGGGGCGCACCATAGGCCACCAGCAAAATATCGGGCCGGGCCGCGTGAATGCGTTGCTGAATCTCGGGGAAGTCGGCATCCCGCGGGCTACCGGGCCAGGTTCCGGCAATTTGCAGGCCAGGATAGCGTTGTTGCAAGATGTGAGCGGTTTTTTGGGCCACGCCCGGTTGTGCGCCCAGCAAAAAGAGACGCCATCCCTGCTGCGCGGCCCGTTCTGCTAATCGATAAATGCCATCGGAGCCTGTTACGCGTTCGGGCAGGGGCTGGCCCAGACGCCGGGCAGCCCACAGCAGTCCCACACCATCAGCCAGCACCAAATCGGCCTGCTGCAAAACTGCCAAAAAATCAGGATTGCGTTGTGCCGTCATCACGAATTCGGGGTTGGCTGTGCAAAGTTGGCGCGGCGTACCCTGCCGGATGAATTGGGCCACGGCATTCAGAAAATCTTCGTTGGTCACCGGATGCACCGGGACCTGGAGGATGTGGACAGGGGGGGGAAGTGTGGTCATGGGGCGAGCAAGTAAGCCAGAATGAGCTGCGTTGTGCCCAGCAGTGCCTCTTTGTGCGTGCGTTCGTAATTGTGCGATGCGCCTACGCCTGGGCCCAACAGCGCTATTTTAACATCGCCGCCCGCCCGCCGAGGATGAACAACAGGGTCGGGGCGCTGCGATATCAAGCGGGTCATCTCCTCATCTACCGTTCAGGTGTAAACAGGAAAAGCCTTGCAAATACCGAGTACTTTTTCTTTCTGGTCGTTCAATAGCTCATGATCCTCATAATTCATAAGGGCGGCGTCGATGATATCAGCTATCTGGACGACTACATCCCCTTCCAGGCCCCGGACAGCAATCGGGCCCGTGCCAAGACGCAAGCCGCTGGCCTTTCTTCCTGTATCTTTGGGAATGTAATTCCGGTTGGTGATGATGCCGATGGATTCCAGGGTCTTTTCAGCTTTTGCGCCGCCAATGCCCTTGGATGTGACATCCACCACCACCTGATGGGTGTCGGTGCCGCCGCCAACCAATCGATACCCGCGCTGTGCGAGCGCATTGGCCAGCAATTTAGCGTTGGCGACGGTTCGTTTTTGCACATCGATGAACGCAGGCTCCTGAGCCAGCTTGGCGATAGTCGCTTTCCCTGCGATATTGCTAACGGCCGAGGTGCCTTGCGTGCCCGGGAAGACCGCCTTGTCCACGGCCTTTGCGTATTCCTTTTTGCTAAGGATGACGCCGCCGCGTCCCCCCATCATCGTCTTGAAGGTGGTGAAGGTGACGAAATCAGCCACGGGCACAGGGCTGGGAATGATTTTGGCCGCGACCAAGCCCGCGATGTGCGCCATATCGACCATCAGATAAGCTCCCACCGATTGGGCGATCTGCGCAAACCGCTCGTAATCGATCAGGCGAGGATAGGAGCTCGCACCCGCCACAATCATCTTGGGCTTGAACGCTGCCGCCTTCTCTGCCAACGCGTCATAGTCGATGAGCTCCGTTTCCAGATCGACTTCGTAATGCTGAAAATGGAAGATTTTGCTGGTCATCGACGCAAAGTGACCATGCGTCAGATGTCCGCCGTGGGCGAGGGCCATGGCCAGCACTTTGTCCCCCACATCCAGCACAGAAAAATAAGCCGCTAAATTGGCGGAGGAGCCGGTGTGAGGCTGAACGTTGGCATGTTCAGCGCCAAAGAGCTCCTTCATTCTGTCGATAGCAAGATTTTCGACAACATCGACATATTCACATCCGGCATGATACCTTTTGCCCGGATAGCCTTCTATCGTTTTATGGTTCAGCACCGATCCCATTTCTTCAAGAATCGATTTGGGCATATGGGTTTCGGAAGCTACAAGATCAATTGTATTTTCTATTCTGTCCGCTTCCTGCTGAATCAATGAAAAAATTTGGGGATCATCGCGTTTTAGGTATGACATCTTTTCCTTCCTGGATAAGATGAGCCTCGCATTTTGGATGAAAGGCCAGTGTGAGATGTAAAAAATCCGCCCCGGATAGAAAATCAATTCGGGACAAATTTTAAGCAGGTTGAAATCTCAATCCTGTTTTTCTTCTACTCTCCCAACAAGTAAGCCAGAATAAGTTGGGTTGTAGTGATAAGTGCCTCTGTGTGCGTGCGTTCGTAATTGTGCGATGCATCCACGCCTGGGCCCAACAGCGCTATTTTAACATCGCCACCGGCCCGCCAGAACGCCTCAGCGTCGGAACCGTAGTAGGGATAAATATCCACCTTGTAGGGGATTTCGTGCTGATCAGCCAGATCACGCAGACGATTGCTGAGGCCGTGGTGATAGGGGCCGCCGCTATCCTTGACGCAGATGGTGACATGAAACTCATCCGAGGTCTGGCCCGGGCCCACCGCGGCCATGTCCACCGCCACCAGCTCCGCCAAATCGGGCGGGAAGCCGGATGCCGCCCCATGCCCGACCTCTTCGTAATTGCTGAAATGCAGGGTCGTGCGCTGGGCGGGCGTCAGACCCGCATCTTGCAGCGCCTTGACAGCGGCCAACATCGCGGCCACGCCCGCTTTGTCGTCCAAATGCCGCGAGCGAATGAAACCGCTCTCGGTCACGACAACGCGCGGATCGAAGGCCACGAAATCGCCCACTTCGATGCCCAAGGCCCTGGTTTCGTCGGGCGATGTGGTGCGGGCGTCCAGACGTACCTCCATGGTGTCATCCTGGCGGAGTGTTTCTGCTACTTCGGTGCGGAAAATGTGTGCGGAGGCTTTTGTTACCAGCAGGCTGCCCGTTATCCTCCTTTGGTCGCGGGTGAAGATTTGGCAATGTTCCCCTTCCACCGTATTCCAGGCAAAGCTGCCCAGCTTGCTTAGCTTGAGGCGGCCATTGCTTTTGATGGCTTTGACCATCGCCCCCAAAGTATCTACATGTGCGGTCAGCGCCCGCGGCGCATCATGCGCGGCGCCCGCCAGCGTGGCTGTCAGCGCGCCCTTGCGCGTGCGCGTAGCTGTTGTGCCCAGGGTCTTTAGCTCGCGGCCCACAAAAGAGATGGCGGCGTTAGTGAATCCGGTGGGACTGGGAGTATTCAGCAGCTCTACCAGTACGCGTGTTAGATAAGCTTGATCGATTTGGGGCAGGGACATGGTTATATCCTCGGGCGATGGGTGGTGGATGATAGCACAAGTATCCACGCATCCCGGAAATTCGCCAAATAAAAAGCGCGCCATGGCGACGCGCTTCTTGGGATTGATGGAGGTGTAAAAACTTAGTGCGACAAAATTTGCGAAAGGAAGAGCTTGGTGCGATCCTCTTGCGGGTTCAGGAACACATCTTCGGGCGAGCCCGTTTCGACAATCTGCCCCTCATCGAAGAAGTACATGGTGTCGGCCACAGCTCGGGCAAAGCCCATCTCGTGCGTGACCACAATCATGGTCATACCACTCTCGGCCAATTCTTCCATAACTTCCAGCACCTCTTTAATCATCTCCGGGTCCAGCGCCGAGGTGGGCTCGTCGAAGAGCATGATTTTAGGCTGCATGGCCAGGGCCCGGGCAATAGCCACACGTTGTTGCTGTCCGCCCGAAAGTTGGCCTGGATATTTTTTGGCCTGCTCGGGGATGCCCACCCGCTTGAGTAGCTTGATGGCAATAGCTTCCGCCTTCTCTTTGTCCCACTTGCGAACGTAGATCGGGCCCAGGGTGATATTTTGCATCACAGTCAGATGTGGGAACAGATTGAACTGCTGGAAAACCATACCAACCTCTTTGCGGATGGCGGCAATGTTACGAACATCATGACTGAGTTCAATGCCATCAACAATGATGTGCCCTTTTTGATGTTCTTCGAGGCGATTGATGCAGCGAATGAAGGTTGATTTACCAGACCCTGAAGGCCCGAAAACCACAACTACTTCACCCTTGCGCACATTCATGTTGACACCGCGCAAAACATGAAAATCGCCGTACCATTTATGAACATCCTGGCATTTAATGATGGGGTCGTTACTCATAGGAAGACTCCTGAAAAGAAATTTAATTAATGATGGTTAATTGTAACGGAAAGTCTAGCGTTCGCCAACACCCAGCGCTGTTTCCAACCGACTGGAGCTGTAAGACATGCCATAGCTGAACACCCAGTAAATCAGGGCGATGAAGGCAAAAACCTCTAATTGGCGTCCAATGTAATCGGCGTTGGCCAAAACACTGCGCGAGATGCCGACCAAATCTAACAAGCCCACCAGTGCCACCAGCGAGGTATCCTTGAACAAGCCGATGAACTGACCTACCAGTACCGGGATCACCGCGCGCAAAGCCTGCGGTAAAATGATAAAGGTCATCTTCTGGTAACCAGAAAGTCCCAGCGCATCGGCAGCCTCGCCCTGGCCTTTGGGAATCGATTGCAAGCCGCCGCGTACATTTTCTGCCATGTACGCCGCCGCAAACATGATAATTGCCACCACAGCGCGAATAACGCGATCGATGCTGATACCTTGCGGCAAGAAGAACGGCAGCATCAATTGCCCCATGAACAGCAGCGTAACCAGTGGCACACCACGAATCAGCTCAATATAAAGCACACTCAGCGTTTTTAGTGCCGGTAGCTTGGATTGACGTCCCAGGGCCAGCAAAACACCAATGGGAAAGGAGAATACAATGCCAAAAATCGCAAGCAGCAGCGAAAGCAGCAAACCACCCCACAAGTTGGTGGTTACCAGTGGCATAAAGCCACCCTCGCCAAAACCGCGAATCATCAAAATCACCAGTGGCATGTAAAGCAGCATCAAAATATAGGTTGGGCGTTTCAGTTTCTCTGGGAATTGTTTGCCCAGGAAATAACCGGCAATAGCAACCACATCAACAGCCACCAGCTTCCACCAGGCCGCCCGATGCAGAATGGTCATCCAGAACGCCAGAACCAGGACAACAATCAGCAATACCCAACCTACAGCCTCGGCACGTTTAAGATAAATGCCCCAGGCCAGGCCAGAAAGCAGCCCCAGCAAAATCATCAATGTCCAAATTCGCCAATCTGCCGAACCGGGATATTGTCCCTTCATGTAAAGTTGCAGGTTATCTGAAACAGCGGCCCATTTGGCTGTGACCAAAATCCATTTGATTATGACATAAATGAGCCAGATTAAGAAACTGCCAGCAAGAATGGTCAGAATGGTGTCTGCAACAGAACCAAATAGATTTTTAAGCAACCAGCCCTGGAGTGTTTTACGTTCGGAGGGCGGAGGCAGTATTTCTTGTGATGAAGAAAGAGTTGTCATAATTAGCGCTCCACCAAACGAGTGTGTTGATTGTACCAGTTCATAAAGACAGATGTCAGCAAACTGAATGTGAGATAAACGCCCATGGTAATGAGAATTACCTCGACAGCTCGCCCCGCCTGATTAATGATGGTGCTACCAACAGCAAATAAATCGGGATAGCCCACCGCAATGGCCAGCGAAGAGTTCTTGGTGAGATTCAAGTACTGGCTGGTTAGTGGTGGGATAATCACACGCATAGCCTGCGGAAAGATAACCAGGCGCATAGTTTGAAAACCTGTCAAGCCCACTGCTGTGGCAGCCTCGCGTTGCCCTTTGGATACCGATTGAATACCCGCGCGCACCACTTCGGCAATAAAGGCTGAGGTGTAAATAACCAGCCCCACGAAAATTGCCATAAATTCGGGCGAGAGCGATTGACCACCCTTAAAATTACGACCTGCTTTATAAGGAACGTTTAGCGCCAGCGGATTGCCAGCCATCAGTAATGTCAGCCCCCAGGTGACAGCGGCAATGGCAGCAAAAAGTCCCAGGCCCCAAAGCCAATAAAGAGGCATACGTCCAGTACGTTGGCCTTCTTTGAACTTGATTGTTGCCAGGATAATGCCTGCAACCAGGGCGATGAGCAGGAACCACTTATAAAGGCCCCAGCCCTGGCCGGGCGTCAGCCAGGTGATATAAATACCTCGATTACTAAGAAATGCGTACTTGCCGATGGTAAGCGCATCCTTAACGCGAGGCAATTTATGGAAGACCGAACTGCTGAGGAAAATAAGGAAAACCAGCAACGGAATGTTGCGCAATGTTTCGACGTAGATGGTCGCAAGTTTGTTGACAAGCCAGTTCTTGGATAACCGGGCAATACCAACAATAATGCCAAAGAGCGATGCAAAAAGGATGCCAAGGAATGATACTTTGATTGTGTTCAGCAAGCCGACCGTTAGTGCCCTGAGATAAGTACTGTTACGGCTGTAATCGATGAGCTTTTCGCCGATATCGAACTGGGCTGTCAGCCCCAGGAATTTGAAACTAAGGGGTGTTCCCAAAGCTTCCAGGCCCGTTAGCAAATTATGCGTGAGCCAATAGCCCAGTGCCAGCAGCGCTGAAACAACCACCACCTGCGCAATAATCTGAAGATACCGTTCATCTCTCCAGAAAGGTACTGTACCATGATCTGATTGTTTGATTGTCATAGAGCATACCTGTTTTGTGGTGTCGTAGAGAAAAGGAGAAAATAAGTCAACCTGTCAGGATGTTACGCATTCATCGTAACTGCACAGAACAACACCGAGCGCTCCAATGGGTCGGAATAACTTAATGGCTCGGGAGTCAAGTCTCTGGCTTTATACCTGTCGGCAAGATAGACAGAAGGGAAGAGCCACCAACGACTCTTCCCTTCTTGTGTTACGCGTGTCGATTTAGCGGAACGGAGGTGAGTAGAGCAGACCGCCGTCGGTGTAAAGTGAGTTCATGCCGCGAGGCAGGTTGAAGACAGTGTCGGGTCCCAGGTTGCGATTGTAAATTTCGCCAAAGTTGCCAACCTGTTTGATGATGTTGTAGGCCCAGTCATTGCTCAGGCCAAGTTTAGCGCCCATGTCACCTTCGGTGCCCAACAGTTTCTTGATGCTGGGATTATCGGAGCCTTTCATCTCGTCAACATTTTGCGAGGTCACGCCAGATTCTTCAGCCTGAATGGTGGCGAAAACCATCCACTTGACAATGTCGAACCACTGATCGTCGCCCTGGCGAACCACGGGGCCCAGAGGCTCTTTGGACAAGGTTACATTCATAATCTCATGCTCTTCGGGATGATCGAACATGGACATGCGGGCAACCAGGCCCGATTTGTCGGTGGTGTAGGCATCACAGCGCTCGTCAAGATACGCACCGGTGGTTTCATCGGCGGTCTCGAAAACGACAGGTGTGTAGTTAATGCCATTGGCAGCCATCTGGTCAGCCAGATTCAGCTCGGTGGTGGTACCGGAGCTAACACAAATGGAGGCGCCTTCCAGGTCTTTCAGGGTCTTGATGCCGCTATCCTTGCGCACAGTGATGCCTTGACCATCGTAGAAGGTGGTAGGAGCAAAGTTGGCGCCCAGCTCGGTGTCACGGGTCAGAGTCCAAGTAGTGTTACGAATCAGCACATCGATTTCGCCAGCTTGCAGGGCAGTAAAGCGCTGTTTCGCGTTCAGCGGGCGATATTCCACTTTGCTGCTGTCGCCAAAGACTGCTGCAGCCAGGGCTTTACAAAAATCAATATCGAAACCGGCAAAGCTACCATCCTTCTGGATGAAGCCGAAGCCTGGAACGGCCTGGTTGACACCACAGACAATTTTGCCACGCTTCTGGACAGTGGCCAGCATGCTATCGGCGGTTTGTTCTGCTGGTTTTTCTTCCGGTTGGGCAGCCGTTTGCTCAGTTGCTGCTGGGGCAGATGTAGCAGCAGCTTCTTCGGTGGGGGCAGCGGTTTCTTTGCCACCACAAGCAGTTAGTGCCATTACTGCCACTAGCAGAATCAATACCACTAAGAGAATTTTACGGGTCATTGCACTTTCCTCCTTTTGAGAAAAAATGGGAAATGGGTTGAAATGATGGTGAAATTAAGCTCTGGTTTTGTTAGCTTGCCAGTGCTTAATGTGTACCCTGGTAGTGAGAAAACTGAAAGAAGATTACAACGCTGTAATCCTTTATAAAGTGTGTTTTTTGTCTCGCGTGACTGGGAACGGAGAACAAAATAACGAGAGAAACACCAATTGACAAAAGAAATAAAATGAAAATCACAGGTTGGCCATATTTACCTTAACTATCTTCTGTAAATACGGAGACGCTATAAAAGTTACCACGATGCTTAGAATCTGTCAAATAAGCGTTCCTGCGAATTATGGCGTCGGTAGGGAGTTGGGTGGGATTGGGGCACTTCACCAGAATTGCTGCTGTGGTGTATAATGTTGATACTGTCGATTTCAACCTATTGGCTACGCTGAAAATAATGACTTTTAGCACACAGATGCCGCAGACTGCATTGCACGTGCATATTTTTGGCAAGCCCACAATTTATTTTAGGAATTTACGTTTTTATGGAGATTTTTTGGTACGGATTATCCTGCTTTCGTTTCAAGAGCCGGCAACTGACCATTGTTGCCGACCCTTATGCGCCCGAGGTGGGCTTGGCTATGCCTTCGGTGCGGGCACAGCTTGTTACTTTTAGCCATGATTCAGCGGGGCATCATTATGGCAAGGCGGTCAAGGGTAATGATTATCAGTTCGATGGCCCGGGCGAATATGAAGTAAATGCTGTTTTTGTTACAGGCATTGCGACCTGGCACAAGGGCGAACCTGGCAAGCGGGAGCGCAACACCGCGTTTCTTTATGAATTCGATGATATGAGCATCGGGCATTTGGGTGATTTAGGCGAAAAATTGAATCGCAGGCAAATCGAAGCCCTTAACAGCCCAGATGTGCTTCTGGTTCCGGTGGGGGGCGGCGATGTTCTGGATGCGGCTATGG
The DNA here is from genome assembly GCA_964565065.1 of uncultured Caldilineales bacterium. GTDB lineage: Bacteria > Chloroflexota > Anaerolineae > J102 > J102 > M2005. Next base: position 50,008 of record CAZMDD010000144.1, read on the forward strand.
CAGTGGAGGTCATCACCGAGTTAGAACCGCGCATTGTCATCCCCATGCACTACGCTCAGCCCGGCCTAAAACTGGAATTGGATCCACTGGAAAAATTTTTGAAAGAGATGGGCGTTGAGGTAGCTGAGCCCATGCCCAGTCTCAAACTCCGTAAATCTGATTTGACCGGCGACAGCACCCGTGTTGTTCTGCTGGATTCACTGGGAGGTCCCGCATGAAAAAAGTAAATCTTCTTTTGATGATGTTGTTGGCGGTTTTGCTGGCTGCGTGTGGCAGCTCCGATGTAGCGCCCACGCCCGTTATTCCCGAAAATGGGTCATCGCAGGTGAATTCGGCTGAAGCTGACCCTGCGGTGCAGGATTTGGTCAAAAACGCAGAAGAAAATCCCTCCTCCGCAGCCTATCTGAAGCTGGGCAATGCCTACACCGAGCGGGCCCGTTTTAGCGATGCCATCGATGCCTACAAGAAGGGGCTGGCCATCAACCCCAATCATCCCGCTACCCTGGCCAACCTGGGCGTTGCCTTGTATCAGCTCGGACGTTTTAGCGAGGCCCGGCAGCAGTTCGAGAAGGCGCTCAGCGTGAACCCCGATGACGCGGCCACCACCTATCTGCTGGGCGCAACCTATTTGCAAAGTGGTGATCAGCAAAACGCCGAAACCATGTTCACCAAAGCCCTGTCCATCGACCCCACCCTGCCCGAGGCTCATTTTGGCCTGGGAACACTGTATGCCATGCAAAATAAGAACGAGCAGGCCATCAAAGAATTCGAAACCTTTCTGGCGGGCCCACCTGCCCAGGACCCGCGCGCCAAAGGAGAAGCTGAACGTTATCTCAAGCAGCTAAAAGGGCAGTAACAACGCCTTAAGTAGATGCACACTTGAAACTTGAGAAAGGCGCTGGGCCTCTCGACGAACGGCGAAGATGGCACAGATGCCACAGATTTTTTTAAGCATTGCTATCCTTTTTTCTTCGTGCCTTGGTGCCTTTGTGCTCTTGGTGGTACGTTCTGGATAACGATGAATTGCTACATTTCAATTTTTATAGCATCACCTACTTATTGGCGTTGCGCAACTTGAAAACGCGTCGGAGCCAGGCCCGGATGAATTGCACTTGCAATTGCTTCCAGCTCTGTCGCACATCTTGCGCGGCAGTCGGGGGCAGTGGATGCGGGCTGTAGCAGGACTGCGCATACAAATCGGCCAGCGTGTTTAGCGCCGAGCTTGTTTGCGGCAGCGATTGCGTAAACGCGGCCACTTGCTCGGCAGGGGTCAAACTGGGACTTTGCGGCACATTCAGGCGTCGGCCCCACCACAAAAGACGCTGCCAACGCTGATGCAGAAAATCTTGCGATAGCAGCATCCTGCTACTGCGCCGAAAATGGATCCCCCGGGATTGGCGAATCACGCGCCAGCTTAAAACGGCTGCCAACAGCAAGCCTGCCAGTGTCATCAGCAACAAGCCTCGTCCGAGATGGGTGCTGAGCTGTTGCCACAGGCCCCGCGAAACACCAGCCAGTCCCGATGACGGCGTGGCTTCTTGCGGTTGCGGAATGTTGTGAGACTGCGCCTCATCCTCCTTTTGGTGCTGCTTCCGCACCGAGGCCCGCCCCCCCTCTTCCGGGGGCACAATCTCCTCGGTTTGGCGTTGAATGGCTGGCTCGGAGCTGGTGGGCTCAAACTGAATCCAGCCGTAGGTGGGAAAAAACACCTCAACCCAGATGTGCGCATCCTTCTCGATAAAATGGTAGCTGTTGGTCAGCGGATTGAATTCGCCCGAGGCGTAGCCTTGCGCCAGCCGTGTGGGAATACCAAGATGTCGCAGCATGACTGCCATGCTGGTGGCGTAATAATCGCAATAGCCCTCTTTTTCTTCGAATAGGAAGTAATCTGCCGCATCTTGCCCGGCAGCAGGCCCGGGAATTTGATCGTTGTAGGTGTAGCCGCGCAAAAACCGCTCGATGGCCTGCGCCACATCATAAGGATTATCCTGTCCCGCAGCTATCTTTTCGGCCAGGTCGAACACTCGCTGGGGCACATCTTCGGGCAACTGCAAATATCGGGCCAGCACATCGGGAGGATATGCGGTGTTGTCGTGGCGCAGTTGCGTTTCGGTGGCAAAGCTGATGGCGCTGGTCACGGTGTAGCTCTGGCCCGGCTCAATGAGCTCGTGCGAGAGAATCAAACCCCGTTCTGCCGCACCAATCATCTCCGCGGTGAGCGCCTCCTCGGGGGTAAGACCTTGCGGAACCATGCGGGCGTTGGTGGGAACATCCACCGCGAGCGGCATGGGCGCACCCAAAATAACATTGGTACGCTGGCGCATGGTAATGGTTTGTGTTACGATGCGCCGGGCCTCGTAAACGGGGACTGGAATGTGGTAGCCGGTAACCTGATTGGCGTTGACTGTGTTGCGCAACTCCCAGGATTGCGAGGTGTACGTATCCAGCAGCGTAGCCTGAAAATAGCGGTTGACCGTGGTTCGCACATCCATGACCGCCTCATTGCTCATGGAGCGGGCACCCCCCAGAGGATGAGAGGGCGTAAAGACGATGCTGGGGGCCGCAGCGCCATTATCACCATAATTCAGGGTACTAAAAAGACGATTCCATTCCGTTTTGAGCTGCTTAACGGGGTCTTCCAGTGGATTCACCATCTCCTTTTTATCGGGATTGAGTGCGGTGGGCAGCACCCAAGAGAAGGAAATAATCAGCACCACGAAGAGGATTCCCCAGGGCATGACATCGAAGCCCATGTCAAAAGGAAAATAAACATCGGCCTGGCGCCACTGCCGTTCTCGGGCGTTCAGAGTGGCCCGCAGCAGCAAGAGCATGGCCAGCACCAGGTAAATGATAAAGTAGATTTTGAGATCGTGCGGAGCGTAATACAAATTTCCCAACATCACCAGGCCTGTGGGCAAAATTGCCTGCCATTTGCGTTGGTCTCGAAAATAAACCCAGGTAGCGTTAAAACTGAGCAGCCACAACAAAATGGCCAGCACCAGCACAAAAATCATCGAGTCGGAGCCCGGGTTTCCATTTAGAGCCTGCATGAGCCAGACCCACGCCCGCCCCACAATCTGATAAACCCGCTCTTGTCGGATGGCCAGGCCTGTTGCCATATCGGATAATTGATAAAGAATGGCTGCTGTCCCGGTAATCGTGCCATAAAAAAGTGCGAATGGGATGCTGAAATCGCTGAGCGCCAGCAGCGTACCGGCAATCACTGCCATGCCGGCAATCAGCGCCAGATGCTCCAGGCCCAGACTCCATTGGGCAGCCGCCAACGCCAGGGCCAGATTGCTAAGCATGAGCCAGAAAAGCACAAAATCGAGCCACAGGCGCGTCTGCGGGCGTGAGGCGGGCGCGTCGGCGGGCGCAGCGCGGGCAGATGTGAGAGCGTGCGAAGTCATGGGGGGTTAGCGGCGGAACATCTGGAAGAGCATCCAGGTGAGCAACACAAACAATGCGTATAATCCCAACGCCAGCAGCGCCATGGTTGCCAGATGATATTGTGTGGCTCGTCCGGACATGGTAAGCTCCTTGCCCGGTAAAACCGTCCAGCTTTGTTCCAGCGGTGCGCCGGGGCGAGGATACAGAGTCAGAAAATAGCGAACACTACTGTTATCGGCCAGATTTTGCCACACGCTCGCCTCTTGCATCCAAATATCGGCCAGCAGACGATTCAATGAGTCGCTGCTATCCATGGCCTGCGCACCCTGCACCAGAGCCATTCCCTGCGTGGCTGCATCAGCCGAAACAGCCACCAGGCTCACCGATTCTTCATAATCTTCGAGACTGCGCCAGCGTTCCTCTGTGCGGGTCCAGGTGAGCGTGCGTGAGCGTAAAAGGGCCCGAATAAGCTCCCACTCCGGCTGCTGGGGAATCGCCTCGGCCAGCGCGAATTGTTTGTTTTGCAGCTCTGCGGCATCCTTAAAGCTGATTTCGATATTCAGCAGAACGGGGTCTAGCTCCAATAGCTCGATTTTGGCGATCTTGGTGTTAGCCAACTTATTAGCCAACGCTTCGACCAGGGCAATGTTGCCTTCACGCATGGCCGCGTTGATGCTGATGGTACGCTGATGGGGTTCGGTGCGGACAACGATGTACAGAGAATTTGCGCGGGCAAAGCTGACATCGGGTGATTCCACAACATCGGGCCCGAACAGTTGCGCCAACACCTGACGGGCAGGCGCGGGCCCCTGATCCTCCAGCACGTGCCGGGCCCAATCAATGGCCAATGCCCGTCGTTCTGCCTGAATATCGGGACTGTTGGCAATATCGGGATGTTTGGCCGAGAGCTCTTCTACCCGTTGCAGATAAGCATTGGTCGCATCGAAATCGCCCCGGCTGCGGGCCCGGGCAATGAGCGCAGTAATGCCTGTGATGACATCTTGCTGGATTGCAGTGTCGTTTACATCATTTTCCAGCGCTTTAATCAGCTCGTTGATGGCCAGCGCTTTGTATTCTGCCGCCTCTTGAGGGCTCAGGCTGGCCCGCAATTGATAAAGCTCTGATAATGCCAAATAGCTTTCGCTTTTTTGAGGCGCCAACTGCTGGGCCCGGGAGTAAGAGGCCACTGCCAGAGGGAAGAAGTGTTGGAATATCTCAGGATTGGTTGAGGTTGCAGCCAGCTGGGCGTATAAACTGCCCAATGTCTGATGAGCCTCCGCCGAATCCTGGGCCGCGGCTGTGCGGCGGGCCTCGATGATTTGTTGCCAGAGTGAAGGGCGGATAAAGCGGAAATCAATGGCCTCCTGCGGATCCTCCACATCATACGACCAGGTCACTGCCTCGGCGCTCAGCTTGTAGGTTTCGGGCATGAGGCCCAGCCACGATTGCGGATTGGGTGGCTCGGCAAAGGCGATAGTGAATCGGGCGCTTTCCAGAACGCCGCTCCACATTTGTGCTGTCAGGTCTAGCGGATAGCGGAAATGCACAATGGGGTCATTGCCCAGTATGACCGAATAACTCATAACCAAATTCACGCGCTGATTCGGTTTGAGCGTAACATCTGCCACCCACCATTGTTCGTGGCCTCGTTCCAGAGCCACCTCCTTTCCGCCCAAAAACAGGGCAATCGTCTCGGGCGGGGGCTGTGTCACGGCATAGCCTGGAATCGCCACCGAAAGCACCTGATTTTTGCTCTGGTTGCGATTGTGTAGGCGATAGTTGACCTGTACCTCAGCAGTGGTACTGGTTCCATCATCGTGGAAGTTGACATCTGCGGTCATGGAAAGCAGTGCGATGTCGTGGCTGACCAGGGGGCTTAGCGTGAAGCCGCCTGGATAATCAGCCTGTGCCCCGACCGATTCAGGCCGCAACAGCAGCAGTAACAGCAAAGAGATGATGAAAATGCCCCGCCATCTTTGCATCCCGGCGTGGCTTCTGCTATGCTGATAAAACTGCCATCTTTTAATGAAGGAATACGTTCTCATGTCGTCAAAGCTGCGTTTCATTCTTACCTGGAATATCAGACCAGGGCTGGAAGCTGAGTATTCGGCATTTATCAATGACCGTTTGGCTCCTGGCCTGGTTGAGCTTGGTTTGCCACCGCGCGATGTTTATTATGCGACATATGGTCGCGTGCCGCAGATTTTGGTGGTTTTAGATGTGCCGACATTGCCAGCTTTGCAGCAGGCCTTGCAATCTTCGCAGTGGCAGGCGATTAAGAAGGAGCTGCTGACATTTATTGAGGATTATCAAGAAAAAGTGATTCAGGTTGATGATGACAGCAGTTATTTTTGATGCAAATGTTTACGCATCGTAACTATTCACGTTTTCCGATTAGCCATGAAGGACACGAAGGCACAAAGAAAGAAAAAGTTTTGAAATGTTTGGTGTTCTTAGTGTCTTTGTGTCTTTGTGGTGATTGAAGTCGGGTACGTTAGTCGTTACCGAAAATTTATCGTACTCCCATTATATGCCTTTTTCCCCATTTATGTCCAACGGTCACAAACCCGATGATGATTGATAAACAAGTCAAGTTGAAACAAAATGCTGCTCGTTACGCGCTTTCGTTGGTGAAGGATGATATGGTGCTGGGGCTGGGAACTGGCTCGACGACCGCTTTTTTTGTGCAGTATCTGGGCGAGGCTCTGCAATCGGGCCAATTGAGCGGCATTCGTGGTGTTCCTACCTCTGAGAATACTGCCCGCCAGGCCCGCAAGTGTCGCATCCCGCTGGTTTCGTTGGCCCAGGTTGATTATCTGGATTTAGCTGTTGACGGGGCTGATGAGGTTGATCCCGATTTGAATATGATTAAGGGCTTGGGTAAGGCGCTCTTGCGTGAGAAGCTGGTAGAGATTCATGCTCGTCAGCTTTGGATTATTGTTGATGAGAGTAAATTGGTGCAGCGGCTGGGTGAGCATGGGCCTTTGCCTGTGGAGATTGCACCTTTTCAGCATGAAGTGACTGTGCGCTGGCTGAATGGGCTGCCAGGGTGTCGGGCGCAATTGTGGCTGCGGGATGAACGTCAGCCCTGGGTGACAGACAATGGCCATTTTTTGGCACGTTGCTGGTTTGAAGGAGGCATTACCGATCCGGCAGCACTGGCACAAACCTTGAACACCTGGCCCGGTGTCATGGAGCATGGACTTTTTTTGAACATGGCGCATGGCGTTATTGTGGCTGCTGAGTCGGGCGTGCGAGTACTGCGAGCTGAATCAGCTTAGCGCTGCGCAGCCATCTCTTTGGCTCGATGTGCCAGTTGCCGGAAGTGCCGCGCCAGTGCCTCTTCATCGGCCACTTGCATGGCTGTCATCTTTTTCAGGTCGTCGATAGAAAAGCTGGTTTCCAGCACCAAATCAGCCGTGCCTTGCATCATTTTAGCAGCGAGCCAACGGGCATCGGGCGCGCTCAGGCCCGCGTCCAGGCCCGCGTGCATCATGCCCGCCAGCGCGGCCAGCAGCCAGCGCATGGACGCACCAGTGAGTCCCACGGCCCAATCCATCTGTTCATCTTCCAGCACAATGCTTTCGCCCAGAGCGTTGAGGATGGCCTGTACTTGCGCCATGGCCTGAATGCCGCATTGTTGGCCATAGACTACCGGGTTTACGCCGTGGCCAATGAACGAGAGCGCGTTGGGCATGATGCGTACCACTGCCACATGCTCGGGCACGATGGCGTGTAGCTGGCTCAGGCCAATGCCCGCGGCAAATGAAATCACCAAATCATCCGGTTTGAGGCGTGAGCCCAAGGTTTGCAGCGTGGGAATGACCGCGGCTGGGGGTGTAGCAATCAGCCAGATATCTGCGCGGCAACATTCATCGGCCAGAGGACAGGTTTTTAGCTCGAAGGTCCGTTGCAGGCGGGCTCCCCGTTCGGGGTTGGCATCGCACAGGATGAGCTGGCGTTGAGGCAGGCCCAACGCTTGCAGCCGCTGAATGAGTATGCGTCCGATGCTGCCGACGCCGATAAGCCCCAGACGGCGGTGGGCCAGTGCTTGCAGGGTGGTTGAGAGTGGCATGATGGATGAATCTGGACGAGTCATCTGAAAAATGGCGAGGTGGCGAGTGGATGGCGTGCAGCTATGATTGTAGCGCGTTCAGCCGCTGTTGTCTATTTGGAGTGGCTCGAATGTGCTTGATCACGCAACAGCAGCTCTGCCAGCAGTTGGGCTGCCTTGCGGGCCGCGATGCCGCGATGGCTGATGGCATTTTTCTGCTGGGATGTGAGTTGGGCAAAGGTTTTGCCTTGCTCTGGCACAAAGAAGATGGGATCGTAGCCAAATCCGCCCGAGCCGGTGGGGGTGTCGATGAGCAGACCGCGGCACTGGCCCGTGGTAGTCCAGGTGCGGCCATCGGGAGCAGCCAGGGCCACCACGCAATGAAAGGCCGCGCCCCGGTTGCTGGCATCCACCGCGTGCAGGCGGGCCAGCAGTGCCTGGATGCGGTCTGCATCGGTGGCATCGGGCCCGGCGTGACGCGCCGAATGAACGCCGGGCCAGCCGTCGAGCGCATCGACAGCCAGACCGCTGTCATCGGCCCAGGTGAGCAGGCCCGAAAGCTGGGCATAGCTGCGGGCCTTGAGCAGTGCGTTCGCCTCGAAGGTCGTTCCGGTCTCTTCTACCTCCTCCCGAATGCCCGCTTCATCCAGCGAAAGCACCTCAATGGGCAAATCGGCCAGCAATTCGCGGTATTCCCGAACTTTTCCGGCGTTGTGGGTGGCAATGAGTAGTTGTTGGAACATAGGGTTTGTGAGGGTGTGTGAAGGTATCAGGTGCGGTATTCGCCGTTAATGGTAACATACTCATGACTAAAATCGCAGGTCCACATCTCAGCGTGACCAGGCCCTTCTCCCAATTGTAGTTGAATCAGCAGCTCGGGCTGAGCAAAGCAGTGGCTGGCTGCGGTTTCATCATAATCCAGGGGTGTGCCCTGGGCCACCAATTGCACTTTGGGGAGATAAGCATCCGCGTGGGGCCCGCCCGTAATCCATAACTCGGCCCGTTGTGGCTGGAACCTGGCACCACTGTAACCGGCAGCAGCCAGAATGCGTCCCCAATTGGCATCGCCGCCATAGATAGCTGTTTTGACCAGCGGCGAGGTGGCAATGGCATTGGCCACTCGATGCGCTTCCTGATCATCATCCAGCCCCGAGACTTGCACGGTTACAAACTTGGTAGCGCCTTCGCCATCCCGCACAATGGCTTGGGCCAGAGGAATGCAGACCGATGTCAGGGCCTGGGTGAAGGCTTGCAGCTCGGGCGTTCCCGCCTGGATGAGGGGGCCGCCTGCTGCGCCGTTAGCCAGGAGGATGGCGGTATCATTGGTGCTGGTATCGCCATCTACGGTGATGCGATTGAATGAGGCGTTGGTCGCCTGGATGAGAGCCTGCTGCGCTGCTTCGGGCGTAAGCCGGGCATCGGTCATCAAAAAGCCCAGCATGGTGGCCATGTTGGGGTGAATCATGCCAGAGCCTTTGCTCATGCCTGCCAGATTGATGGTGGTATTCTGGATTTGTATTTGCGTGCTGGTTGTTTTGGGCCGGGTGTCGGTGGTCATAATGGCCCGGGCAGCGGCCAAAAAGCTCGGTTCATCTCCCTTGAGGCTGGCAAACAGCTCAGGTGTGGCCGCCTCGATGCGTTCTATGGGCAGGGGCACGCCAATGACGCCGGTGGAGGCTACCAGAGTGCTCCAGGGAGGCAAGCCGAACCGAGATTCCACCGCTTCGGCCATGAGCCGGGCGTGAGCCAGGCCCGCGGGCCCGGTGACTGCGTTGGCATTGCCGCTGTTGATGATGATGGCGTGTACGTTCGCCTGATTTTGTGCCAGGAGTCGTTTATCATAGTGTACCGGGGCCGCGGCGTAGCGGTTTTGCGTAAAGACTGCGGCGGCTGTGGCGGGCAAAGATGAAAAGAGGAGGGCTAAATCGGGCTGCCCCGGCGGTTTGATGCCGCAGGCTATGCCCGCAAAGCTAAAGCCGTTGGGAATGTGCATGAGATTTCTCCGTGGAAGGCTTGCGCGCATGATGCGTCTGCGCGGGCGAGGCGTGACGCCCTGTCAGTCGATTGACCGTTGTAACGTAGCCCGGCTAGAAACCACTAAGACACGAAGCCACAAAGGCACGAAGAAAAAGCTTTGAAATGCTTGCTGTTCTTAGTGTCTTTGCGCCTTTGTGGTGGTTGCAGTCAGGTCCGTTAGTCGTTACCTTTCTTTTCTTGGTACCTTTGTGGCAAAAAGTTGAATCGTTGCAAGCTATTTTCTGTTTTCGGGCCTGCATCCCATCAATCTAATCCCGTTTGAAACCGCTGTAATCGGGAGATTGATAGCTGGAGACGCCCGCGCCTTCGATTTCCAGCATCGCCTGCACCTTCATGGGCAGACCATACAGTTTGATGAAGCCTTCGGCATCGTGCTGGTTGTAAACATCGTCCTCATCGAAGGTGACATAATCTTCGCGGTAGAGGCTGTAGGGGCTTTTGCGGCCAACCAGGATGACGTTGCCTTTGTACAATTTCATGCGTACCGAGCCAGTTGTGTTTTGCTCGGTGGCCTGTACAAAGGCATCCAGGGCCTTGCGCAGCGGGGTAAACCATCGACCATTGTATACCAAATCGGCGTAGCGCAGGCCAATTTGTTGTTTGTAGTGCAGGGTGTCTCGATCCAGCACCAGTTGTTCCAGGGCTTGATGGGCTTCGTAGAGCAGGGTTCCGCCCGGTGTTTCGTACACGCCATGCGATTTCATGCCTACCAGGCGGTTTTCTACCAGGTCGATGCGTCCGATACCATGCTTGGCCGCGATTTTATCCAGGGTGGTCATCAGTTCCAGCGGGCCCATGGCTTGCCCGTTGAAGCGTACCGGCAGGCCTTCTTTGAAGTCGATGGTCACATATTCCGGCTCGTCGGGGGCAGCCTCGGGCGAAACGCTGAGGGTGTACATGCTCTCTTCCGGCTCGTTCCAGGGGTCTTCCAGCAGGCCGCCTTCGTGGCTCATGTGCCAAAGGTTGCGGTCGCGGCTGTAGATGGATTCTTCGGTTGCGGCCACGGGCACGTTATGCGCGGCTGCGTAGGCCAGCGCGTCCTTGCGCCCGCGAATTTCCCATTCTCGCCACGGTGCGATGATTTTGAGTTTGGGGTTCAGGGCCATGACTGTGAGTTCGAATCGTACCTGGTCGTTGCCTTTGCCTGTGGCCCCATGCGAAACAGCATCTGCACCTTCCAGTGCGGCAATTTCGACCATGCGTTTGGCAATGAGCGGGCGGGCCATGCTGGTTCCCAACAGGTATTTGCGTTCGTACACGGCGCCTGCCTGCATGGTGGGAAAGACATAATCGGTGAGGAATTCCTGCCGTAAATCTTCGATGTAGATTTTGCTGGCTCCTGAGGCCAAGGCTTTTTCTTCCAGGCCATCCAGTTCTTCGGCCTGGCCCAGGTTGGCGGCAAAGCAGATGACTTCGCATTGGTAGTTTTCTTTCAGCCATGGCACAATGACCGAGGTATCCAACCCACCTGAGTAGGCCAGTACGACTTTGTTGATTTTGGTTTTTTTGGGTGACATGAGTTGACTCCTGTTGAGAATTGGGTAATGTGTGATAGCTTTTGTATTTTTGGATTGTGGCTGTTCATCTCTATCCAGGTAGACTTTGGATAATAAAAAACCACGAGGCAAAGGCCGTCGTGGTTGGATGGGATTCGAGTTCAGATGCAGACGCGTGATGAGGGATCAGAGCTGGCTCTGACCTCGTCCCGTTAGATGGTACGCCTGCGTTGCATAAACATAATGATGGAACTATAGCGGATTTTGGGGGATGTGTCAAAGTTCCTGGCAGCGGTGGCGATGGTTGGCAGGTCGGCCCACACTTTGCCTTAGTGTCTGTTCATCTCGCTCGCTCGGGCCAGCAGGGCTTCGATGCGCCCGATGACCATGTCCATGGCGACATCGTTGTGTCCACCTTCGGGGATGATGATGTCGGCGTAGGTTTTGGTGGGTTCAACAAATTTCATGTGCATGGGGCGGACGGTGGTTTGGTATTGTTCTACCACCGAATCGACGGTGCGGCCCCGTTCTTCGATGTCGCGTAGCAGGCGACGGATGAAGCGAATGTCTGCGGGGGTATCGACATAAAGTTTGATGTCCATGAGTTCGCGCAGGCGTTTGTCGGTGAAGACTAAGATGCCTTCTACCAGGATGACGGGGCTGGGTCGTACGCGGCGGGTTTGGTTGCTGCGGATGTGGTGCGCAAAGTCGTAGATGGGGGCATTGATGGCTTGCCCTTGCATGAGTTGCTGAATGTGGGTGATGAGCAGCTCGTTATCCAATGATTTGGGATGATCGTAGTTGAGGTGGCTGCGTTCTTTCCAGGGCAGATGCGCTGCATCGCGGTAGTAGGCGTCGTGGGGTAGATAGGCGATGCGTTCCCAGCCGACTCGGTCGAGGATGCGGTGTACCACGGTGGTTTTACCGGAGCCGCTACCTCCGGCAATGCCTACGACGATGGGTTTGGCGAAGTCGGTGCTGGTTTTAGTCATCGGAGGGGTCCGGTTCGGAGGTGTTTTCGGGGGTGAGTTGGTGTAGCAGGGCGAGGAATTGGGTGCGGGTGCGGGGTGTGCCTTGCCAGCGTAGTGAGAGGCCTGCGGGGTTGCTGAGGATGCCTAATCGCCAGTAGGGGTAGCGCCAGCGTGCGTACAGGCCTGCGAGGATGAGGGTCAGTGCGGGCCACAGCAGCCAGGTTCCCGGGCGTCCACGGGCGTTTAGGGTGATGTAGCTGCGAGGGATGATGGTAAGGGTAAGGTCTGGTTCCAGGGGCAGGGTTACGGCTTGGTGGATGGTTTCGGAGAGGTGTACTTGGTTGGCGGCGTTCAGGGCCTGAACGCGAAAGCTGCCATCATCCAGTGCAGTCAGACGAAAGGAGCGTTGGGCTTCGGGGGCGGCGATGACTCGTTCGCTGCGGGGCTGCGGGAAGTGAACGATGAGTTCATCTGCGGCATAGGCTCGCTGTTCGATGGCTTGCAGTTTGAGTGGGGTGTCGTTTTGTTTGAGGCTGAGCAGGAGGGCGTTTTGGGGGTTGTGTGTGTGCAGGCGCACGTTGCCGCGCATGATGTGCGTGCGGGGCAGGGGGATTTGCGTTTCGGGGCAGCAGAGGGTTAGTGCTGTGCCGTCGTTGTTAAGGCCGATTTGTAGTTGGGTGTAGGGGGCCAGCGATTGGGTTTGGCCCCAATCCAGGCTGAGGGGTTCTGTTTGCCAGCCGCGGCTAAGGTTGAGGATGAGTGCGGCCAGGCCCAGCAGCAGTCCCAGGTGGAGTAGCATTGCGAGCCATTGCTGGCGGGCGTGGCAGTCGTAAAGGTGTTGTGCAGGTGTCTGGGTATCTTCTGCGACGATGTGGCGCGGCTGGGGGCATGTGGCAGGGTGGGGGTGTGCAATGTCGTCCGGGCGTGCGGCGATGTTGGCATCCCAGGCGTGCAGACCAGGTAGCCAGTGCAGGGGCGGGTGCAGTGTCCGGGTGGCCTGCATGCGTAAGATGTCGTTGATCAGGTGGATGAGCAGGAGTGCGGTCAGCAGCGCCAATAGTATTTTGAGTGTGGTCAGGTGTGAAAGATCGAAGGCTCCCAGTGCGCGCAAAAGTGCCCCTGCGGGCAGGGCTTCTGCGGTTTCATCCAGCCAGAGTGTGGCTGCGCTGCGGTTGGCGATGAGGCTGGTGGGGAGTTGTGGCAGTGTGAGGTGGGCGATGAGTGCTGCGGTGGCGATGATGAGTAATGCTGTCAATGGCAGGGGGTGGCTGATGCCGCGCCACAGTTGTGCCAACAGGGGGCCTCGGGCCAGGGGGGCCGGATGCAGCTTGGGGGTGTTTGCTGCGGGGGCGGTGTTTTTGGCGTTCACAGGTTGTTGCCAGAAGGGCCGGGGTGTGCAGATGTTGCGGCAGTGGGGGCGTTGTACTGCTACCTACAAAAAATCCCAGCCGTGGGACTGGGAGAGAGGAGCCACCCGACGGATTCGAACCGACGACCGACGCATTACGAATGCGTTGCTCTACCGACTGAGCTAGGGTGGCGTAATCAAGGCAATTATACCGATTTGCTTTCTTTCTGACAAATTCTATCAGCTCTTACAAGTTACTACTAAGGTAGCCCGGCTAGAAACCACGAAGACACGAAGCCACAAAGGCACGAAGAAGGAAAAAGTTTTGAAATGCTTAGTGTTTTTGTGCCTTTGTGGTGGTTGAAGTCGGGACGTTAGTCGTTACTCTTACAATGCTTTTACACTTTTGTTATGGCTGCTTAAAGTTTGGGGCGCAAACTATGTGTGTCGGACGACAACAATTTTTTTATCTCACCTACTCAAGGAGAAACTATCATGTGGAAGCGAATGACGATTTTGGCGCTGATAGCGTTGCTGTTGACGATGGCTGTGGCCACCGCGGTCAGTGCAGATTCGGTAATCGGGTCTGGTTGGCTGGAGGCTGATGGTGATGGTCGGGCCTGTATGACGGGTAATGCCGAGACGTTGCTTTTGAGCGGTCAGGGCGTGGTCTGGTATTTTGATGCGGGCGAGGTTGATGAGCCTGTGATTACCGGGCAAGGTGTGCGTCGTGATTTTGCCAGTGGCTGGGTTCGTTGGAAGGGTTTCGATGGCACGTTTACCCTGAGCGATGCCGATGAGATCATCGTGTGTTTGCGTGGCAAGGATATTCACATGCACGTGGCTGGCACGGGTGCGGTGAAGCTGACTGGCAAGGGGCATTATGAGACGGGCGCGGAGGATGTGCCTACCATCGATGGTCTTTGGACTGCCACGGGCAGGGTTATCGAGTTTGGTCAGTAGCCATCAATTGGAGGCATGGCATTCTTGATTTCATGGGGCCGGAGCATCTTTGTTGATGGAAAATTTGCTCCGGCCCCAGCTTTTTGCTATAATGCCTCCCGCTGCTGGGGAATAGTTTAATCGGCAGAACGGCTGACTCTGGATCAGCTAGTTGGGGTTCGAATCCCTGTTCCCCAGTTTTATCGACGCCTCGGTTTTGCCGGGGCGTTTTTTATTGGTTGGGCGCATCATGCTGACGCCAGGGGCCAGACCTGGATGTTTTCTTTTGTGCGCGGGTCGTAGAGGAGGATGCGGGGGTAGGCCGGGAGCAGCGCCCGAGTCAGGGCTGAGCTCAGCCACAGGGGCATTTTGCCATCCAGGATGATGGCTTGGGCAGGGGGTAGGGGGGGCAGGTGGATTGGTGCGGGTGTGATGAATCTGGTTTGTAGCGCCAGTTCCAGGCGTAATCCCTCTTGCTGCATTTGGTGGCTGATGTCGATGTCGGGCGTGGTTTGGGTGCTGTTCAGGATGACCGGGGGCGGTTGCATCCAGCCGAAGTGCCGGGCGTCGAAGAGATGGAAGGGGTAGGGGTGGTTATGGGCGGCAATGCTGGCGTAGAGCCATGCGGTTCCGCGGCCATAAAGGGCAATGGCGCTGTTTTTGGGCAGTCGTTTTATGGCCTGGGGCAGGTGTGCGGGGGACCACCAGTAGCCGCGGTGGTCTTGCGGGATTTTCAGGCTGCGGGCCAGGTGTTCGACGACTACGGTGTGAGCTTCTGCGGGGGCGTTTCGCAGGTGGCGTTCTTGGATGACGCTGGGGGGGTAATCGAATATGCCGTGGATGCGGGCCATGACTTTATCGAAGGTGGGGCCCAAGCGAGGTTGAAAGCGATCCAGCCCGCTGATGACTCCTTGCAGGGGGCCTTCTTGGGTGGTGATGGTGTCGGAGCCTGTCAGATCGGAGCGTAACCAGGCGATGGGGATAAGGCCTGTTTCATCCAGCCAGGCTTGCCATTGCGTTTTTTCGGCTTCGGTGCGATAGAGCAGGATGGCGTGGGTGCAGGCGTGTAAGATGCGAAATTGTTCGCCTCGGGGTTTGCCTCCAATATCGACCAGCATGGGGAGTTTGCGGTGTAAAATGGCTGTTTCGGCCTGATGAACCAGTTGGGGTGTGAAGTGTCCTTTGTGATGTTGTCGTAGTGCTACGCTTACAGCTTTAGTCGATTCCATGAACCAGTCCCCTTCGCCATCTGGCGTGGTGCGCAGGATGATGAAGGGTGTTTTGTGTTTTTTTAGCTTGATGCTACAATGGTAAGCGAACACTGATTTACCGGTGTTTGGTGGACCGGCCAATAGGATAGCAGGAAAAAGATTCACGTATGCCATGAGGGCCTCTTAGTTGATGAAGAAACGAACTGTTTTGATAGCTATTTTAGGTGGCCAACCACAAGTTGTCACCTTTGCGTTGGATTTGCTGTTGGTGCGCGGGGAGTTGGTAGATGAGGTGGCGGTGGTGCATTTGGGGCGAGAACGTTATTTGCGGGCGTTGCGACGGCTGGGCGAGGCTTTTCCTGGGGATCGTTATGCTGGCCGGCGTTGTCATTTGCGTCCAGTTCCCATTTATGCGGGGGAGCGTTTGGGGATTTTGCAGGATATAAGGACTGAGCGTGATGTGGCGGCGGTGTGGCGCACGATCCATGAGCTCATCCGGCAGTTGAAGGAGGATCGGGCGCATGTGCATCTGTTGTTGGCGGGAGGCCGCCGCATGATGGCGATGTTGGCGGTATCGACAGCCATGCTGCAATTGGAGCCCGGTGATTTTATCTGGCATTTGTACACGCCCGATGAGGTGCAGCAACGGGCCCGAGATGGCGCTATTTTGCACGCGCCCGATGCGGGCATCGAGTTGCTGCAGGTGCCGGTGGCCATGTTGGGCAGTTATTTCCCTGCCATTCGGGCGCTGATGACGGTGAGTCCGGAGGATGTGCTAACAGCGCAGACTCGCTGGCTGAGTCAGGATGAGCGCGGGCGTTGTTTGAGCGTGTGGCGGCGATTGACTTTGCGGCAGCAGGATGTGTTGCGGGCCTTTGCTCAGGGCATGGGACGAGAAGAGGTGGCAGCGCTGCTTTCGGTCTCCATCAGGACAGTGGATAGTCACAAATCGCGCATTCTTGATGAGTGTCGTGTTATTTGGGAGTTGCCGGAAAGTGAACGTTTGGATTATCACTTTATTTATCGGCACTTTGAGCCCTGCTTATCGCAATTGGGTCGTTTGTAGTGAATTTCTTGATTTCGAATGGCGAGTTTGTTATCTTTCTATGACGATGCCAGACCTGAGTATTTCAGCGACGTTGGTTCTTGTGCTGTTAATGTTCTGGCGTTGTGGCAGTGCTCATTGGCGAAGGATGTGTGATGTTTAGTGATGACTTAGTGTAGCACAAAGTATCAAAAACGATCATCGGCAAAGATGCTGAAGAAATTGCGTAAAAATACCCATGACACGGTACCCACAGGCGATTATAATAAAAATAGAACCCTTTACCATTCGCATTTATTGATGAGGTTGCTTATGAACGAGAAAATTTATCGATTG
>CAZMDD010000145.1:0-2374 GCA_964565065.1 uncultured Caldilineales bacterium
CATATTCAGCACCCGCTCGCCGATCTCCTGAATGCCCTCGATGCCGATGTCCCAACCCAGGGTGAGCTGCACCAGCTCGGCCAGTTGGTCGGGGCCATAGAGATGCCAGGAAGGACCGAAGACGAACTGGCAGATATTGAAGCTGTTGAGCGCCATGTAGAGCTTTTCGGTGGTCAGGGCGAAGTTCACCTTTTCCTTGTTCAGCACCTTGGTGGGCTGCGCCTCGCCCAGGCCCAGCATGGCCATGCGCTCGGGGTACCACTTCCAGGAGGGATCGTGCTCGCTGGACTGGTGATCCGCGCCGTAGGGGTTCACCGCGTAGATGAGCCCCAACGAGCGCTTGACCTGCGGCATGTGCGCGGGCAGCTCCTGCTTCTTGGCAGTGATGACCAAATCCTGAGCCTTTTCGCCGAATTTTGCCGCGGCCCGGGCCGAGCCCTCAGCCAACACTGCGCCAAAGCCCTCTTTCTTGCCGATGAGTTCCACCATCTGCACCATAGCCTCAGCGTTGCCAAAGGTCAGACAGATGCCGCCGGTGTCCTCTTTGCTGATGTAGCCATGCTCGAACGCATCCATGGCCCAGGCGATGGTAGCGCCGCAGGAAATGGTATCAACGCCGTACATGTTGCAAAGTTGATTGGCGTAGGCCACCGCTTCGATATCCGTGACATTGCAATAAGAGCCAAAGGTGGCAGTGGTTTCATACTCGGGCCCGCCATAGCCAGCTTCGATTTTGTAGCGATTTTCCGCCTCCACCACCCGTTTGCAGCGCACGGTGCACGCGTAGCAGGTATCCCGCTCTTTGAGGATGGTATCGGCCATGTGATGGCCCGAGATCTCGTGAGCGCAGGCAAAGTAGCCGCTGTCCCAGTTGTGGGTGGGCAGGCCGCCCCCCTTGCTCTGGCCCTTGACAATCTCAGCCGTGCCCAGTAGGCCCATGCCGTAGATGTCAGATTCGGGGAAGGACTTGGCGCCCCATTTGGCCAAGGCAGCCACCCCTTTCATATCGGCAAAGGTGGCATTCTTCTTGCTGCCGCGCACCACCACCGCCTTCAAGTTTTTGCTGCCCATGACCGCACCCATGCCAGTGCGACCATTGGCCCGATTGGCATAGGTGATGATGGCAGCCATGCGCACGCCGCGCTCACCCGCGGGCCCCACCTGCGCGATGTGCACCCGCGAGTCCCCCAGCTCCTCCTTGATGAGCGCTTCCACCTCGCCTGTGACCTTGCCCCACAGATGTGAAGCGTCACGTAGCTCAGCCTGGCCCTCTTTTACCCATAGATAGACCGGTTTGGGCGATTTGCCGTGAAAGATGAACGCGTCGAAGCCCGCGAATTTCATCTCCGCGGGGAAGAACCCGCCCGATTGCGAATCGCCCACCGCACCGGTCAGGGGCGATTTGGCATTGATGCTCAGGCGGCTCTGGCCTGAGACCGGTGCGCCCGTGGGCCCGCTGATGGCAAATGTGAGGGTGTTCTCGGGCGCCAGCGGATCGATGCCCGCGGGCGTGTGTTTGAGCAGATAGTAGAGGCCGAAGCCCGTACCGCCCGCGTAAGTGCGATAAAACGCCTCGGGCGGTGTTTCCACCTCCAATCTGCCGTCATCAAGATAAACGTGTAGAATTTTGCCGGTGTAGCCGTACATAAAAAAACTCCTTTTAGAGATTTGCCACGAAGGAACGAAGAAAAGACGAAGGCACGAAGGGGAAAAAGGAAACGCGGTCTATCGAACAATACGTCGAATACCGTGCTTCAAGAGTGGTGTTTGAAAGTTTATCAGAAATCCTAGATGAAGCCCAGTAGCGTGGAGATATGAGATCAATTGCGCTTCATGCACAGCCGCAAATGTATCAACAGCTTTGACTTCGACAATAACCTTTTCATCAACTACGATATCAAGTCGCTGGCGTCCCAAGAGATGTCCACGATAGTAAATCTCGATAGCTTTCTGTCTGACAAAAGGCACTCCGCGGGTAGCCAATTCAATACAAAGCGCCTCTTCGTAGAATTTCTCAAGAAATCCTGGTCCCAGTTGTTGATGCACTTGAAAAGCAGCATCCAAAATCTGCTTACCCGCCAGTTCAATGGGCTCTGGCAAAGGTGCATATCCTTTTCGTGACCAGGATTTCTTTGTCATTTCTTCCTTACCTTCTTCGTGTCTTCGTGACCTTCGAGCCTTCGTGGCTTATTGCTTTGCCACCTTCACAGCTTCATCGAACGCATTCAGCGTATAATCCACATCTTCCTCGCTCAGGGCGTAGCACAGGAACCACGGTTCGCGACCGTCGGAGTCGGGCTGGACGCCGCGCTCGATGAGCGCCATAGCGATGGCCTCGTACAAATCGCCGTCGCCTTCCAAATAGCCACGGAAA
>CAZMDD010000146.1:0-6049 GCA_964565065.1 uncultured Caldilineales bacterium
CCGGCCAGATAATCGCAAACCACCCGATGCAATGACTCTTCGCCCGATTTGAGAATCTTCTGGGTATCGGGGGGCAGCATGTGCGGCTCACGCACATACGCATTGAACAGACGGGTCAAAATCATCTCTGCCTTGTTGGCCATGCGCACAACGCGGTAACTGCGATAAAAATGATCAAATAAATAGCGTTTTTGCACACCATTGGCCTCGCTCATCTCGGGACTAAAACCAGCAATGTTGTGCCCGATATTGCGCACATCGGCCACCGACTGCACTTGATACTTGCTAATTTGCGCCGATGTGTACGCTACCGCATCATTGACCTCAATACCGACCAAACGCCGGATGATACGGGCCCGAGTCACCGAATCCTGCTTGGTACAATGATGCGGCAAGCCCAAGCTGTCCATCACCCGTTGCCACAAAGGCTGCGTTGCCAAATCCTCCACATGCAGAATGCCCGCGTACAGGCCATCATCCAAGTCGCTGGTATTCCAAGCCAGTTCATCGGCGATGTTGGCTAATTGGCACTCCAGTGTGCCCGCAAGCTCCGGTTCATAGCCCTCGGCATTGATAACATCGTAATCGGTGTCATGCTTGACCAGGCCCTCGCGTACCTCGTAGCTTAAATTCAGACCGGGAAATTCAGGATAACGGCGTTCCAGCGTTTCGACAATACGCATGGTCTGACGCTGATGGTCGAACCCGCCATGCTCCTGCATAAGATGATTGAGAATATGCTCCCCTGTGTGCCCGAAGGGCGGGTGTCCCAAATCGTGCGCCAGACAAATGGCCTCGGTGAGAATCTCATTACCGCCCAGGGCCCGGGCCAGCGTCCGCCCGAGCTGCGCCACCTCCATGCTGTGCGTAATGCGATTACGATAATGATCCCCTTCGTGATAAACAAAAACCTGCGTTTTATAAGCTAATCGCCGAAACGCGGTAGCATGAACAATCCTATCGCGGTCTTTTTGAAAAACAGTACGATAGGCCGCCTCCTGCTCTTCATAAACCCGACCGCGACTCTCTGCGCTCTTCATGCCCCAA
Organism: uncultured Caldilineales bacterium; assembly: GCA_964565065.1. Lineage (GTDB taxonomy): Bacteria > Chloroflexota > Anaerolineae > J102 > J102 > M2005. The sequence goes on from CAZMDD010000146.1 coordinate 1,048, forward strand.
GGCGCTAAAATCTGACGCTCACGTTCTTCGAGTACTTGTCGTGAAATCATGTGTGCCTCCGTAGAAAAACCTTATTTTTGGAGTAACTATTCGGTTAAATAATCGCGCAGACGGCGGCTACGCTGAGGATGCCGTAACTTTCGCAACGCCTTTGCTTCGATTTGTCGAATACGCTCGCGGGTCACATTGAACTCTTTGCCGACCTCTTCCAGCGTGTGATTGCGGCCATCTACCAGCCCAAAACGCATCTCCAGCACCCGCCGTTCACGCTCGTTCAACTCTTCCAGCACCTCTTCCACCTGCTCGTGCAAAAGCTGGCGCGTGGCGGCATCCACCGGGGCCAGGGCATTCTCATCCTTGATAAAATCACCCAAAAAACTGTTTTCTTCATTGCCCACCGGTGATTCCAGCGACATAGGCTCTTGTGCCATGCGGATGATGTTGCGTACTTTGGCTGTGGCCCGACGCAAAGCCCGTTTTTGTGTTTGTGTCAGCTTGTCGTTATTGGCAATTGCTTGGTGGATAGCTTCTCGTTCATCCTCCGGCTCGATAAAGTCCATGGCCACCGCAATTTCAACCGAAGTAGGATCGCGTCCCAGCTTTTGCGTGAGATCTCGCTGCATGCGCAGCACGCGGTTGATACTTTCGACCATGTGTACCGGAATGCGGATAGTGCGGGCCTGGTCGGCAATGGCCCGCATGATAGCTTGACGAATCCACCAGGTGGCATAGGTGCTAAATTTGAAGCCGCGGGTGTGATCAAATTTCTGCACTGCCCGCAACAGGCCCAAATTCCCCTCCTGAATCAAATCCAGCAGGCTCATGCCGCGGCCCACATAACGCTTGGCCACGCTGACCACCAGCCGCAAATTGCTTTGCACCAGTTCACGCTCCGCCTTTTTGCCATCGTAGATTGCATCTTTTAGCCGCCAGCGCTCCTCTTCGGGCAGGCTTGCCAGATACTCATCAGGCGAAATTTCAGCTTCTTCGGCGCGGGCGCTGAGTTCGGCCTGCGCCTGTTGCCCGGCCAGAATCCGCTTGGCCAGCGCAACCTCTTGCTCTTGCACCAGCAAAGGATGCTGCCCAATCTCGTGCAAATACTGCCGGATGGGATCACTGGCTCCGCCCAAATTGTCCAAAAGATGCGCTACGGGCTCTGTGTATTCTGCCGTAACCTCCGCTCCCAGCACCGTGTCCCGACTGATATCTGGCAGAATCAGAGGCTCTTTTTCAGTTTCTGGCAAATCCAGCGCATTCAACGCTGGCAAGAGTTCCTCTTCGTCGACATCAGGCAGCACATCCAACGCTAAAAATGTCTCTGCATCGATGCGCGGCACAGCGTCATCTTGCGTAGGGGAGGTTGGAGAATCAGAGCTTGGCTTCATAAAGGCAATGTGGGGACTAGCTTGTGTAGGTCTTACGATGATTTTTAATCCAGCGGGCAGATTGCGAGTAAGTAACCAGCGCTGCTTCCAGTTTTTTGCGTTCCTGCATCAATCGCTGAAAACGCTGCGAAAGCTCTTTCAACTCGTTGCTATCGGATGTGGTACTGAGTGAGATTTCGAGCTGGCGCTGGGTTTCGCGATGGCGTTCCAGCCTCAGACGAATGAGATTAGTGATGACATCTCGCTGCAGATGATGAAACTGGATGTGTTTGGCTTTTTGCGCTTCAAAATGTTGGGCATAGGCCCATAAAAGCTCAAATTGTTGATACAGATGCATATCTTGCTCCGCCATGAAACCTTGCAAATCGCCATCAGGTGAATCAAAGCGAAAGTCATCCAGCAGCTCAAACAGGGCGCGATTGAGGATGGATGTGAAATCCTCGACAAAGAGGGGATCGATGGCCAGTTTGCCCGCTTCGTCATCCAGCCAGGGCAGCAATTCCTGGTGATGCAAAAGGATGAGACCCAGCAGATGCTCTTCGATTCCGATTGCTTGTTTACGCTGCTGCGTTGGGCGCAGCGGGCGACCGGGAGTGACTGGTGCTGTTGTGGTTGCGGCGAGGTCATCATCCAGCCACAGGGGAGGTTCTTCATCGCTGCTCAGATGAATGCGATCCTCCGGTACTGTTTCCGGGCCCGGCGGCTGCGGTTTGTGGGCGGGTTTGGGCGAGGAACGCCGTCGTTTTTCATGGCGGGCAAACTGCTTGAGCGCCTCTTCGACATCACTTTCGCGCACTTTGGCCATGGCCGCCACCTGGCCGATGTAGTGCCGGCGCTGGATGGCATCACCAATTTTATGCAGCGTGGGCAGCACATCTTGCACAAATTGTGATTTACCGGCAGCGGTGGCGAGATCGACTTGTTGCGCTGTTTGTCTGAGTGTATAGTCTACCACGGGAATGGCATTTGCGATAAGCTGCCGCCATGCCTCAGCATCTTCCCGCACAACGTCATCGGGATCTTGGCCCTGGGGCATGATGGCAATGCCTACAGTGGCAAGAATACGTTTTTCGGTGCGAAAGCCGCGTGAGGTGGGCGTAAGCAGGCCTCGTTCGGCCAGCGTTTCTTGCACCGTTTGCACGCCTCGCCATGTGGCCCGGGCGCCCGCGGCATCGGCATCCAGGGCAAAAACAAAATTGCGAGAATAACGGCTGAGCAGCTTTATCTGCTGCGGCGTGATAGCTGTGCCCATGGCGGCCACAACATTTTTGAAACCGCTCTGATGCACGCTGATGACATCCATGTAGCCTTCGACCAGCACCACCTGGTCTTTGGCCCGAATCGCCCGCTTAGCTTTATCCAGGGCAAAGATGACCTGACTTTTATCGAACAGGGGCGTTTGGGGCGAGTTGAGGTATTTGGGCTCACCCTGCTCCAAAATCCGACCACCAAAAGCTATGGGGCGCCCCTGGGCATCGTGGATGGGAATGATGAGGCGGCCACGAAAACGATCGTAAGCGCCGCCATGCTCTCGCTGGATGGCCAGCCCTCCCTGCACGATTTCATCCAACGTAAATCCCAGGCCTTTGAGATGCCTGATGAGATGCTCCCAGCCATCGCGGGCATAGCCAAGTTGGAAGGTTTCGATGCTTTCCTGGCTGATTCCACGCCGTTGCAAATAGTCGCGGGCCCGTTGTCCTTCGGGGCTGGTGAGCAACTGCCCCTGAAACCAAGAGGTAGCTTGGATGTGCAAATCGCGCAGGCGCTGAAGGGCATCGCGCAGCTCTGGCTTGGGCTCAGAAAGCTGTACGCCCGCCTCTTTAGCCAACAGCCGCAGCACATCACTAAAAGGCAGATTTTCTTTTTTCTCGACAAAGGTAAAAATATCGCCGCCCGCGCCACAGCCAAAGCACTTCCAGGTGCCAGTTTGCGGAAAGACATGGAAGGAGGGCGTTTTTTCGGAATGAAAGGGGCACAAGCCTTTGTAGCTGCTGCCCGATTTCTTCAGTGGCACATAGCGCCCGACCACTGTCACCACGTCCAAGCGGTCTTTGATTTCCGGGATAACAGAATTAGGGGTCATTGGATTCATGCGGGAGCGGCAGAGGTGTACCGCTGCGCTTATTTTACACCATTTCTTTTCTTTCGGCACGATGGGAGGAGGAGATTCGATGGGGCATGGAGACTTGTAGTCGCGGGTACCTGTCATCATGCGCCTGGCCGCAAGATTTGACAGCATGTAGCGGATGATGATATAAAATCCAGCATTGTGCAAACGTTTGCACAACTTTTTGCAATTGTTGGTGTTATAGCTCTTGTGAGTAGCATAATCGCCATAAAGTCACCATTCAAACGTATGCCACAAAGACCCTCCATCAAGGATATTGCCCGCATTGCCGATGTTTCTGCCTCCACCGTGAGTCGGGCGTTGGCGGGCTCGACGCGTGTAAGTTCGAGCACCAGGCAGCGCATTCATGCCATTGCCCAAGACTTGGGCTACACACCCAGCTTGGCCGCGCGCAGCCTGGTTATGGGCTCCAGCCCCATCATCGGCGTCATCTCCCCCACCCTGTCCGACCCATACATTGCCTCGGTGATGAAGGGATTGGAAGAGGCCAGCCATGCCGCAGGGTATCAGCGTTTGGTGGCCAGCACGCAGGGTAACGCCGCCCGCGAAATTGAGATGGTGCGCATGTTGCTGGGGCACAACGTAGCCGGACTCATCATCCTCAGTTCACGAGCGCAGGAAGCTTATCGGGAGCTGCTGCAACAAATCGATAGTCCGGTTATCTTTGTCAACTCGCTGCACACAGGCGAGTCTGTGTACAATGTGGCCACCGATAACGAATATGGTGGATGGCTGGCGACACATTATCTTTTGCAGCAGGGCCATCAGCGCATTGCGCATTTGGCTGGGCCCGCTCGGGGCCGTTCGCAGATTGCCCGGGCCGCGGGCTATCGTCGGGCGCTGGAGGAAGCAGGGCTGGCGTTTGCGCAGCATCTGGTGCTACCGGGCGATGGTTCCATCGAATCGGGGCGCACCATGTTGCACTGGTGGCTGGAGCTGACTCCGCAGCAGCGCCCCAGCGCCATCTTCTGCTATAACGATCTCTCTGCTCTGGGCCTGCTTTCTGCCGCACACCAACAGGGCATCCGTATCCCCGAGCAGCTCTCTGTCATCGGATTTGATAATGCGCCCATGTCTGAGATTAGCATCCCACCTCTGACCACGGTAGAGCAGCGCACCTGGGAGCTGGGCAGACTGGCCGTGAGTTCGCTGCTGACCGCGCTGGCCCATAAACCAGTTACCGATATCTTTCTGCGAGGTGAACTCATTGTTCGGGCCAGTGTCCGGCAGCCCGACGCCCAGCCCTCTCTCTAAGTAGATACCAGAAAATAGCTGTTGAAATGTGACAGCTCATTGCTACCAAGTGTGCACCACTAAGAACACCAAGCATTTCAAAACTTCTTCTTTACTTTGTGCCTTTGTGGCTTCGTGTCTTAGTGATTTCTAGCCGAGCTACCTTAGTAGTAACCAATTACTTAATGCTTCATTCCATTGATTTCCCTCACAATTGAGTTTTTCTCATAGTTTAGGAGCTGCTTATGTTTGTTCG
>CAZMDD010000147.1:0-21967 GCA_964565065.1 uncultured Caldilineales bacterium
TACTACTAAGGTAGCCCGGCTAGAAACCACGAAGACACGAAGCCACAAAGGCACGAAGAAAAGAAAAAGCTTTGAAATTCTTGGTGTTCTTAGTGTCTTTGCGCCTTTGTGGTGATTGAAGTCGGGTACGTTAGTCGTTACGATTTTTGAGCGTTTCTTTGTGCCTTGGTGCCTTTGTGCTCTTGGTGGTGTGCTCTGGATAGCAACAAGTCGTCACATTTCAATTTTCATAGCACACCTACTTTAAAGTGATGATGATTGTAAAGCAAGATTGCGTTGGGCGCAAATGGCCGGGCAAGGTTCAAGGATTTCAGAACCTGCCTTGCCGTTCATGTTTGACAGCAGCGGGGCAATCTGGTATGCTTGGCGCAATCCTAAAAGATGACTGTTCACGTCTATTCAGGAAAAAACGCTAAAACACAAGTTACGATTAAGGTAGCCCGGCTAGAAACCACTAAGACACGAAGCCTCAAAGGCACCAAGAAAGAAAAAGTTTTGAAATGCTTGGTGTTCTTAGTGTCTTTGTGCCTTTGTGGTGATTGAAGTCAGATACGTTAGTCGTTACAAACACAAATCCTAAAATGGATAGCGATCTGTAACAGTTACAAAATAATGGCTATGAACCGGAAGAGTACGCATTCAAGCGGGATGCAGAGAGGCGACAGTTGCTGCGAAGTCGCTATCGGCGCGGATGCGGAATGGGCCGGGGAGCTAATCACCCAACGCCACAGGCTAGTAGGCTGATTCGGAAACGCCACCGTTATCGGGCGAAAGCTGCCCTATCCCCGCGGCAGCTTAAGAGTGAGATCGATTGCTTTCGATCTAATGAGGGTGGCACCACGGATTCATTCGCCCCTCGCGTCGCATCAGGACGTGAGGGGTTTTTTATTTCCCGATATCAGGCACCCTTTTTCCTCATTTTTAGTTACGACTAAGGTAGCCAGGCTAGAAACCACTAAGACACGAAGCCACAAAGGCACAAAGAAAGAAAAAGTTTTGAAATGCTTGGTGTTCTTAGTGTCTTTGTGCCTTTGCGGTGATTGAAGTCGGGTACGTTAGTCGTTACCATTTTTATTCATTCCCACCAGCGAGAAGATCTTATGACAACACAAAAACGTATTTTAACGGGCGATCGCCCCACCGGACGTTTGCACCTGGGCCACTATGTCGGCACTATCAAGGCTCGAGTCGCCTTGCAAGAGCAGTACGAAACCTTTTTGCTCATTGCCGATTTGCACATGCTCACCACCAAAAACAGCCAAGAGGCGATTGCCCAAATTGATGACAATGCCCGCAACATGGTGCTGGATAACCTGGCCTGCGGCATCGATCCTGCCAAAGTAACCATCTACCTGCAATCAGCGGTACACGAAACCTACGAGCTGGCTGTCCTCTTCCAAAGTCTGGTCACAGTGCCCCGCCTGGAGCGTTTGCCCAGCCTAAAGGAGATGGCCCGGGCCGCGCACAAGGATGAGATGCCTTATGGCTTGCTGGGCTATCCGGTGTTGCAGGCAGCCGATATTTTGCTGCCACGGGCGCATCTGGTTCCTGTGGGCAAGGATAATCTGGCGCATGTAGAAATTACACGTGAAATTGCCCGTCGCTTCAATCATTTTTATGGCGAGATTTTCCCTATTCCCGAGGCAATGGTTCCGCAAGCGGGCATACTGGTAGGAACAGATGGGCAGGCCAAGATGAGCAAGAGCCTGAACAACGCTATTATGATTAGCGATGATGCCAAAACGGTGCGCAAGAAGGTTTTTGGGATGTTCACCGACCCCAATCGTATCCGGGCCGATATTCCCGGGCGGGTGGAAGGCAATCCTGTTTTTATCTACCACGATGTTTTTAATCCCAACAAGGCTGAAGTAGAAGATTTGAAGGCCCGCTACCGCACCGGCACAGTAGGTGATGTAGAGGTCAAGGAAAAATTGACCATCGCCCTGAACAACTTCCTGGACCCCATCCGCGAACGCCGGGCTACCTATGAGGCTGATAAAGGCTTTGTGGATGATGTCATCTTCCAGGGCACGCTGCGCACCCGCGAGGTGGCTCGCGAAACGATCATTGCAGCCAAAAAGGCCATGGGGCTCACCGGTGTATGGAATCGAATCAGCCGCCGCGCTGAGCGCCGCCGCAAACGGCTGGCCAAGTAGCCCAGCCATCGCCTGCGCACGCATCATGCGCTCGAGTGCCCACGTACTCGGGCGCGACCTGTTTAATCCCGGAGTGCGGCCAGCAGCGGGCCCGGCTCGGCGGGCAGCGCTGTTACCTGACAGCCGGCTGATTCCAGCATGGCCATGACATCGGGCGCAGGCTGCCCCAACACATAAACCTGCTGCGCTAAAACCGCAGCCTCGACATCAAAGCCAAAAGGCATTTTGCGAACAGCCAGATAATCGGCTAGTAGCGAAAGTTGTAGTTGCGTCTCGGCACTGGCTGCATCTGCAAGCAAAAGATAGGTGTCAAATACCCGCGTCTGCGGCGGTTGGGGAGTAAAATCGCGGGTTACTGTCTGCTTGCCATCCAGATGCACCGCACCCAACACCCGCCCGTCACTTTGATTTTGCACCACATAAACGCCCGCGGGCAGAGAATCAAAGTGGTAACGCTCATCTGCTGCGACCACCTGCGTTTTTATGAGACCTGCGGCATCCAGCAGGGCCAGGGTGTGTCCGCCGCCACCGGGAACATGACCACGCAAACGGCTGGCCGCGGGCGCAGCAGCAGCCTGGGCCTGGGTGTAACGGAAGGTGATTGCAAAGGAGTGATGAAATAAGGAATTGCCAGGCGCTTCATCGGGATGATCGGTGCGCAGGTTGATAACTTGATCAGAGGGCGCGCCCAAGCCTTCGACGCTGCAAATCTGCCATTTCCACATGGGGTAGTTGGCCGCTGCCTCGGGCGCATCGGCATCGATGATGAGGGTGTCGCTGCCACCATCCCACGCAATGCGGAACATTTCGCCGCTCATGCGCGTATTGGCATCGTTGACCGCATTGAGCAAGATGTGATGCCGCCCATTGTTTTCGGCTGGGGTAAGATGATGCACGCTGACAACTTGCCAGTAATGTTCTCCCGCCTCGACCGCGGCAGGAATGATTTCGACGCCGTAGCGTTGGGCATCATTGATTTCAGTCATTATAAACGCTCCCTTTTTGCCCCAGAATGGTGGCCAGCGTGCGCAAATCGCTGCGCATGTCGATAACATCGCACTCAGCCTCTTGCAACAGCGCCATCACACTATCGGGCAAACCATCGCCCAGCAGCACCACTGTTTCGGCCTGCTGCGCCGCGGTCAGGCTAAAGCCCACCGTTCCTGCGGGCTGAGTAGCCAACCATGGCCCCAGCAGCCGAATCAGGCCTGGCAGCAACGAGAGATCGGCCATCTGCAAAAGATAGTAGCGCTGAAGTTGTTTGAGCGGAGCTGCCGCCAGAATTGGCGCATACAACAGGTTCACGGTCACCTGATTATCGCCATCCAAAACGATATCGTTGACGCGCACTTCGTCGCCGATGCGCACTTCGTACACGCCTGCGGGCAGTGCATCGAAATGATACTGGCCATGTGCATCACTGGTTACACCTTTTTGCACCTGGCCCTGGAAATAAAGGGTCACACGAACATCAGGTGTGGGGCGATGAGCTGCATCGTGAACCTTTCCCGAAATCGTGCTGGCCCGCGCGTCGATGCCTGCTCCAACCCGCAGCAAGGGCGCTTCCAGCACCTCCGGGCCCTCCAGAACCAGCCCCGTGAGCAAATCATCGTGCAGCTCGATGCGGTAGCGGCCCTGAGGCAGCCGGGTAAAGCGATAATGGCCATCTTGTGTGAGTTCACCCTGGCGGGTAAAGCCGTAAGTTTCGGAGATGAGCTTGATGCTGCTATGCTTGTCATCGGCGCCCGTCACCCGGCCCTTGATGGCTCCCATGAGGGGGAATGTGATGCGTTGGTGATGACGGCCATCGCTGGCAATATCGAACAGAACCATGCCAATGCCTGCAAGCTCAAGATCGTAAAAGCCTTGTGCCAGATGGGTAAACTGAAAAGTTCGGGCGTGATCCAGCTCAGTTTCGGCCAGGATTTGGCCCTCTTGCCACAGCCGCACAACTTGCTCGGCCCGTCCGCCCGGCACACTGCCCTTGATGACCCCAGCCCGCACATCCTGGCCCATGGCCTGCAACTGGAAGTTGATCTCGTAGCTGATGTTATCCCCTTCACGTCCGGGCACAGTGTCGGTAACAAGCTGTGTCGCCACGTCGCTGGGAAAATCTCCTTGCACCACACTGACTTCGAAGACACCGGGACTATGCAAAAATTCGTAATAGCCCTGAGGTTTGTAGGGATTATCGCCCGTTTTGGTGCGAGGAAATTCAGTATCCGCAGCCGCGTTCTGCCAGCGCATCTCTAACTGGATGCCGCTGAGGCCCGCTCCGGTCATATCGGTGACCATGCCAAAGAAAAGCTTGCGATTGCCTGTCTCATCAGCGGTGAGCAAACGCTTTTCGGTGAGGATGTAGCGTTGATTCGGGCCCGGGTCGGCATTGAGATTCTGCTGAACCTCGGGGGTCTGTGCCGAAAGCGTTACCTGCGCACCGGCATTTTCTGCATCAAGACGGTAGGTTCCTGCCAGACCAGGTGCAAAATGAAACCACCCCTGGGCATCGGTCAAGGTTTGGGCGTGCATTTCGCCATTGCGCCAGAGTTGAACGGCAGTCTTGGCCAGCGGTTCGCCCCCCAGGCCAAAAAGCTGCCCCCAAATTTTGTAATGTCCCGGTGCATCCACTGCCTGCACGGCAATGGCATCCACATCAGCATCCTCCAGCGTGATGTCGTGGGCTACCACGCCCAGCCAGGGTACCACCAGATCGTAAACGCCGGGCGCAGCAGTCAGCGAAAAATGCCCTGTTTCATCGCTCAGAGTACGAACTACAAGGTCATCATCCTGGCGCAAGGCAATCTCAACCCCGGCCAGAGCCTGGCCATCTTTGCCGCTCACCTGCCCGGTCACTGCAGCGCGTTTATCGGCAGCCCGCAGCTCATGCCGAAGCTGAGCCGGTGTATCCTTCAGGCGCTGCACAATGGGCAACTGGCCCGACAATCCAAATTGCAAATTCCAAACATCGCTGTACCAGGCCATCTGCTCCCAGGTGGGATTGATGTGGCCCAAAGTGCCGGAACCCAGCAGCCAGGTACAGAGGGTAAAGTACCAGTCAGGCGCTTCATCCTGCATAAAACGCACAATTTCCATCTGCCAATCCGCTTGCACAAAAGGCGTTACCCGGGCGTAACGATCATCATCACCCCAGCCCACCACGGGCCCGCCCTCGGTGCTGATGACAGGAATATGGAATCCCAGTGCTTTGTAGCTCATCTCGCCCCAAAGCTGCCAGGATAAAAAGGTGTTGGCATCATCCTCCAACGTGGCGCCTTGATTTTTGTGCGCCTTCCGCACAGCATTCACCTGCTCCAGCGTACGGCCATCCCAGGTCCAACGATTGAACTTTTCGTAATCGGCCCGACTAATGCCAAGCTCAAGCTTTTCGAGCTCTTCCCAGCTAAGATGGCTGTATTGCCACCGGGCCAAATCGTCATAAGCCTCTTGGGTCAGGGGCTCGCCCTGCTGATTCACGGCATCGTAGGGATAATCCAGAGGATGATTAAGGGTGTAGTTGTGAATAGCCAGCCAGGCTCCCTTCTCGAAAATATCGCGGCGCCCGCGGGCCACCACCAAAGCAATGCCATTGTCGGTGCTGGCCGAGCCCATGGCAGGAAAGGCAGGATAGCCGCCCAGCCCCTGAATCACATCTGCATCCTTGATGAAATCATCTACCACGATTTCCAGCCAATTTTCGGGCTGTTGCCCCTTTTGCCACTCAGCGGGCAGATCTGGTTCGTTGTTGGTCTCAAAATAGCGCACGCCAGCTTTGATGAGCTTTTTCAGGGTGCCAACCTGTTCGCCCGCCACAGCTCCGGGATTGGGCTGCTCGCGATAAAGCCGCACAATGGGCATAATGTCATTTTCGATGAGCGCCTGACACACCTCCAATGATGAAGCGCCGCCATCATCCAGCAACTTTACCCACTTGATTTGCAGCGCTTTAAGCTCATCAATCCAATGAGCCAGGGCCTTGCCACTGAGATGATAAAGACCGGCAGACCAATGTACACCACGTCCATTGTCTTGCCGCGGGCGAGGATAGTCAGAAAGTGGCTTGGGGGCCATAACGTATTTCCTTGTGTCGATGGGGGATGACTGCCGCGGTGTTTCGCAGGCAGGCTATTGGGGGACAGTTGAAGTTATTATAAACCGGCTTGTTGGTTCATCCAAACTGCACGGCGTAATGTTTCTTGCATTGTAGTGATATGGAACTACCCCTCCTGCTCAATCTTGACAATTCTTCCCCCTTTTCATAAAATCAACCCAACAACCACCACCTCGATGTCATGCACCCCAATCGGGTCACACAGCATCGCACCATCAGGAGAACCACCCCTTATGATTGGCGTAGAACAACTTCGCAAAGGCGTCATCTTCAAACTGGATAACGACCTCTACCGCGTTCTTGAATATGAACACCGCAAACAAGGCCGCGGCGGCGCCACCATCCGCGTCAAGGCCCGCAACCTGCGCTCCGGCGCCACCATCGAAAAAACCTTCCCCAATGGCAACAAGGTTGAAGACATTCGCCTAGAACACGCCAATGTGCAATATCTTTACAACGATGGGCACTTCTACTACTTCATGGATGTCGAAACTTACGAGCAGATCATGCTCACCGAAGCCAACCTGGGCGACATGGCCAACTACCTCATCGATGGCCTGGAAATCAAAGTCGAAACCTACGAAGGCAAGCCTATCAGCATCGAGCTGCCCAAAACTGTTGATCTGAAGGTGGTGGAGGCTGAGCCTGGCTTTGCCGGCGACACAGCCAACGCGCCCAGCAAAAGCTGCACCACCGAAACTGGCCTGAAAGTGGCTGTGCCTCTGTTTGTGCAGGCGGGCGACACCATTCGAGTCAACACCGAAACAGGTCAATACAGCACCCGAGTCTAGCCAGCCCTCGGGCAACCTTCCATCACATCTCAGGCCGAAGATCGGGGATAGGAAAGTACTTTCCACGCCACCCCAGCTTCGGCTTTTTCTTTCGCCCGCAGCCATCGCAAGTCTGACACTCTCTTTCTGCTGTACAGATGCGATGCAAACCGGCCCATAACCCTCCATGACCACCACAAAACGTTGGCTACTGGCACTCCTGGCACTCACACTTTTGCTTGTGGGAGGCTGCCGCGCGCCGCAGCCCAGCACGCCCGCGGCGACCTCGGCGCCAACCCCCTCAGCCACATCTGCCCCCACGCCCGCGCCAACCCCCACACCCGCGCCAACGCCCACACCCGCGCCAACGCCCACACCTGTGATCACAGTCATCACCCAAGCGCGGCAGGCCCTCGAACTGGGCGACACATCTGGCGCAATCATAGCCCTCGAAAACTTCATCACCCGCCATGCCCAGCATCCCCAAGTGCATCAAGCCCGATTTCTGCTGGGCCAGGCCCTGGCACTTCAGGGAGACCCCAAGCAAGCTATTTCCCAGTTTCAGACATTAGTCGAAGATGAAACAGCTCTGGCGCAATGCCCCGAAGCGCTCTTTTGGCTGGGACGGCTGTTACAAGCAGAGGATGCCAACCGAGCAGCCCACCTTTACCAGCGCTACGCCGAACAAAGCCCACATCTTCAAGCCGAAATTTTATTGCTGGCCGGAGAACTTTGGGCCCAAAACAACGACCAGGATGCGGCCAACACCCTGTACAAGCAGGCCCTGGCCGCCGCATCCAACACCCAAACGCGCTTGCGAGCCCAAGAAGACCTGGCTGCCAATGCCGTCACCCAAGGCAATCTCAAAGCTGGAGCAGCCTACTATCGCCAAATCCTGCAAAAAGCCAAACTGCCCAGCTATCGCACCGAAATCCTCTATCGACTGGGACAAACGCTGCAAGCTCAGGGCCAACAGTCTGCCGCCTGGGAAAGCTACCAACAGGCCATCCATCAGGATACCAGCAGCACATACGCTTATCTGGCGCTCATCGAGCTGGTCAATGCCGATGTGCCGGTAGACCCCCGCCTGCGGGCCGAAATCGACATCAACGTCGGGGCCACCACACCCGCCATCACCCTTTTGCACAACCTTTTGGCCACAGCCCCGCCCAACGCCGGCGACCTGTACGCACTGCTGGCCCGGGCCCACGAAGTTGACAAAAACTACGCCGAAGCAGCCAAAGCCTGGCGGCAAACCCTGCTCCACAGCAACGACCCCCGCATCCGGCAACAGGCCTGGCCAGGACTGGGACGCAGCCTGTGGCGGCAAGGTCTGCAAGAAGAAGCCCGAATCACCTACTTGCAGGCATCGGAGCAGCTCACCGACGCAGATGCCGCGGCCACAGCCCTGTGGTGGGCAGCGGTGCTGGCCGGACAAGATGAAGAGCAATGGCAACAAGCAGCCGATGATTTCATGCGTTTGGCCCGCACCTGGCCCCAACATGATCATGCAGCGCAGGCCGGATTTCGGGCCGGACTCATCTATTACCGCCTGGGCAATGAAGACAAAGCCCGGGCTCTGTGGCAAGAACACGCGGCCAGCGGCGAAGGCGCATGGCAAGCCGCCGCACACTTTTGGCTGGGCAAATTGCTGGCCCGCCAGGGAGATGATGTCGCAGCTCAGGCCCACTGGCAAAAAACCGCACAGCGTTGGGATGCCAACACCTTTTACGGCCTGCGCGCCCGTCAACAACTCCCCGCGGCCAGCATTCCCCAGGCAACACCTCCGCCCCACAGTGACACCCTGGCAGCAGCGCAGCAGTGGGTAGCAGCGCTGGCCGACGTTGACGTTCACAAAGCCTTTACCGCAACCCCCCAAGCCTTCGCCCGCATCGCAGAATGGCATCGCCTGGGCGAAGATGCCCGTGGTCACAGCGAACTGGAAACCCTGCGTCAATCCTGGAGCAACGATGGCGTCAAATTACTGCAAATACACCTGCTGGCCCACCAATTGGGCTACTACGATATCAGCATTCGCGCAACCTCGGGCCTGGTTGCACTCTCGCAAAAACCGCTGAATGCCGCGCCCCTGTACATTCAAAAAAGCATCTATCCCCTGGCCTATCAACCCTTGGTTCTTGAATCTGCGGTGCGTTTTGAGCTGGACCCAGCACTTTTCTATGGTCTGCTTTGGCAAGAGTCGCACTTTTGGGCGCCTGCCACCAGCAGCGCCGGAGCCAAGGGTCTGGCGCAAATCATGCCTGCCACCGGCGAGGCCGCAGCCCAACAAACCCACCTTGAAAACTTTTCAGTGAGCGATCTTACCAAACCATCTGTCAGCCTTTACTTGGGAGCTTACCTGCTGCGGCAAGAACTCAATCGCAGCCAAGAAAACAGCTTTCGAGCGCTGGCCGCATACAACGCCGGGCCCAACCCACCGACTCTGTGGTGGAACTTGGCCGAGCAAGACCCCGATCTTTTTGTCGAACTCATCCCCTACCGCGAAACCCAACACTACGTGCGCACCATCACCATCCAGGCCCAAAACTACCGCCGCCTCTACCCCGAGCTGCTTCACGACTAATCTCCCTCATCCCCTCATGCCCCACTTCATCAAACTGGGCGGCAGCCTGATTACCGATAAAAACCAAGCGCTCACACCCCGGCCGCAGACCATTCGACGGCTGGCGCATGAGTTTGCGCGTGTTTGGCAGGCACAGCCGCAACAACAATGGGTACTTTCGCATGGCAGTGGCAGCTACGGCCACGCGGCAGCACAGCAGCATCGTACCCGCCAGGGCGTGCAGAATGCCACGGGCTGGGCTGGATTTGCCCAGGTTGGCCATGTTGCGGCACAGCTCAACCGCTTGGTCATGGCCGAGCTGTTGTCCGCGGGCGTGCCCGCCATCAGCTTTGCGCCCTCAGCATTGGCCCGCTGCCACAACAGACGCATCACGCACCTGCATACCCCACCAATCCTGACAGCGCTGCGTCACCAGCTCGTCCCCGTGCTTTTTGGCGATGTCGCATTTGATGACGCTCTGGGAGGAACCATCGTCTCCACCGAAGAGGTGCTGGCAGCCCTGGCCCAAGACTTGCCACCTCGTCATCTCACCCTGGTGGGGCTGGTGGACGGGGTATTCGATGCCGACCCGGTACGTCATCCCCGGGCCCGCCACATCCCCCACCTGCGCCTGGCCGACCTGCCAGCACTGCGTAAAGCTCTGGGTGACTCGCATGGCGTGGATGTGACCGGGGGCATGGCTGGCAAAATTGATGAAATGGCCCGCTTGCTCCGACAATTTCCGCAAACGCACATTCACCTCATCTCGGGCGAAGAGCCAGGCCATTTTTTGCGCCACCTGCAAAATCCCGAACTACCTCTGGGCACAACCCTCACCGGTTGAGATCCGCTACCCATTCCATCCAACTCACACCCTCCGATAATCTCATGTCCGAAGAAAAAGAACTTACCTTTGAAGAAGCCTTGGCACAACTGCAAAAAATCATCGCCGACCTGGAAGATGGCGAACACAGCCTGGAAGAGAGCCTGGCCAACTACGAGCAAGGCATGAACCTGGTCAATTTCAACATGAAGCTGCTGGATCAAGCGGAGCTGCGGGTGCAGGAGCTGCTGCCCTCAGGCGAAGAAGCGCCCTTTGCCGGGCCCATGGATAGCCGCAGCTAAGTGGCAAGATTTAGCGCCCGCAAGAGTGCTGTGCGGCGACAGCAGACAGCTACTCGCTGATGAGGCTTTTGCGCCCGAGGTCGCCAAAAGCATCATCGGTGGTGGACAAACCGCAATTCATTGCCGCAGCTCGCAGATTCTCGGCAGTTTCACGCTGAACCAGGCTCCATTGTCCACAATGCGGACAGCGATCATATTTTTTGGTAAAGAAATTGAGACCCCACCAGTGGCAGGCATAGGGACAGCCACATTTCGGACACACAGCGCCACCAAAAATGCCGCTGTACGGGCCATATTTTTCGGGATGGCGGTTGCGGTCGCGGCGATACAGCAGGTAGGGGATGCCAAAAATCGCCAGTAAAATGGGCAGGACATAGGAGATGAAGAGCTTTGTGGACTCACTGGCAGGCACAAAGGTCCTCTCCAGCCTGTTGGATAGCAGCATTTCGCCACTTGCAGTACGCCCGACAGCATACAGCTTGTGCGGGCCCAGGTCGTAATCATCCGTGACAAAATTCAATCGCCAAGGTGCTGCCTCATCCCGCCCGACCGACACGTCGTCGATAAAAAATTCAACGCTGCTGAGCGATTCGGGCCCGGTGACCCGAAGGCTGAAATGTCCCTGAATTTTACCCTCGAAGCCGCTATACCCACGGTCACGATGCAGCTTCAGGTGCAATACCGACCTTTGCGCCGATACCGAAAGGGATCTTATCCCCAAAAACGCTACCAGCAAAAGCATCGCCATCAAAAACCGTTTCATGGTCACGATTCCGTAGCCGTAAAATCAGATTGAAGTGCAGACAGGGCATCAGACGCAGAGGCGCCAGGCCCGCTATCATCCTCTTCCGCTTCTGGCGGGCGCAGCAGCAGGATAATCATCAAGCTGGTAATGGCCAGCACCCCTATCACCAACTCGGTGATGGGAATGCTGAATGTTTTGGCACTGAGCACACTGATAGCATCCACCAACCAGTGCCAGCCCACGGCCAACCATAGCCAATGGGTGCTTTTGCGCAAAAAGACCTGCATCACCAACACCGCCAGCGAAACCTGGATGGCCAGCGCCGAGGCCCGCTCCACCGCCCCCATCATGGCGGCATACCAAGGCTGGGCCCAAAACTGGCTGATTTGCTGTTGCACTTCAGCCAGTTTGTCGGCAGGTAACGTCTCTAACAACGCGGGATTATTTTTAAGCATCATCATGTTGGCCAGGGTAATGGCCAGCAATAGTGCCAGAATCATAGCCTCGAAACCGCCATGCCCAGCCCCAAACATCAATGCTTGCTTCCAGCTACGCGCGTTTTTAAGATTGTTGCGCAAGATGGCGTAACGGGCAATCTCTTCGGTAAAAGCCGCTGTGAATCCTAGCACCAGGGCTTGCACCCAGATGTTGGCATCAGCGCCCAAACCTGGAACCACACGCGAAAGCACTGCATTCAGGGGCAGATGAATGAGTTGGGCCAGAATGAAGGCCAGGCCGCCAAAAAGAAACAATCGCCACGAAAGCCTCAATTTTCGGGCCAGGAAAAATCCCAGCACCATGGGCAGCAGGAACATGAGGCCAGCACTCAGGGCATAAACAAGGGTTAGAGACATAAGTCAAGCAAGCGTTTTGTGTGTAACATGAGTGATTGAGCATTCAAAATTGCGATTGAAAACATCTTACTGGCCCGCGGTTAGGGCAAAATCGAACTCACCGGTATAGGAAGAAATCGTGGCCCGGCCATCATCCTTGAGACCCATCACCCGATAATAGTGATTTTCGGCAGGATTGCCCAACGCATCCACCGCATCGAATTGCCAGGGGGACGCGCTCACCACGCCCGCGGGCGCATGATGCAGGCCCGCGTAAGGAGATGTATCGTGCCACACCTGATAACGTGTGTAACCGGCGGCTGTGGTCCAGCTCAGACGCAGCGCATCGCTTGGCTGCCTGCTAACGCTGACCCACGGCCAGAAGAGTGCATTGGCTGTGGGTGTTACGATTTGGGTGTCACTGGCCACAGGCGCCCCCGCCAGCATAGCACTGAGCGTCACAGTGTAGGTCGCACCATTGCTTAGGCTTTCCAGCGTAGCACCACGGTGGCTGGCTGGCATATCAGTGATGGGCGAAGCAGGATCCCCCGCGGGCCCGCGATAACCAATGCGCCAGGTAACTGTGGCGGGCACAGTTCCTGTCACCTCCCAACTCAAATCAAGGCGTTCATCACCAGGAACCGCATACAAAATAACATCCAGTTGCGGATTTTCCTGCACATAAATCGTTACGGTTTCCTGGTCAGTCTGATCACCATCATTCACATCAAACGTTATTGTATAAACGCCTGCATCGTCAAACCCCGGCGTCCAGCTAAACTGACGGGTAGCAGCATTGAATTGTGCGCCAGCAGGCAACCCCGTAGCCGAATACAGCAGCGCATCCCCATCCTTATCATCCGCCCTGACGCTGAATTGCAGCAGCGAGCCCTCGTAAACTCGCTTGGCGCCAATGCCGTTAAGCTCAGGGGAATTGTTTTGCGTTGAGGTTCTAAAAGTTTTGGATGGATACTTGTTCTCGTGGCCCGTGGCATCGGTGCTGGCCACATGATATTGATAAGTCTTATTGGCGGTTAGCCCGGTGAGCGTGACCACATGACTGGTGCTGAGTGTAGTATCGTTGATGGTGGTTGCATTGCCGCTGTAAAGAATCTCGTAATCGATATAAGTGGTGGCGAGCTCATCAGTACGCCAGCTAATGACCGCCCCAGTGGTGCTGACGTTAGAAACCTGCAGGCCCGAGATAATGGGCATGCGCTCATCTGCACCTGCGGGTGTGGTGACAGCCAGAGGAGCGGTGGTCACACTGCGGTAATTGCGCGCATCCCAGGCTTCTATCGTGTAATGATACGTGGCACCAGGATTGACCTTGTCATCGCTATAGGAAGTTGCAGTTGTTGTGGCCACAGGCACGCCATCCCGATAAACAATATAACCCACAAGATGTGCATTATCGGTAGCTGCGTTCCAGGCCAAATCAACTTGCTGATACGTGACGCTGGCTTGGTGCAAGTTGGCCGGCGTGACAGGTGGGGTCACATCGGGCGATTGCCCGGCATCCTGCACTCTAAAAACATGAACAATCGGTTTTCGGGCGTAAATACCCTCGACGCGCACTTCCATCACATACAAAAGCCCGTGCGCCCGATCAAACGTCATGCCGCCCAAAATGGTGCGACGACAGCCCTGCTTGAACAGATAATCTTCGATGTTGAAGCGGGCATAAGGCTGAACAGCATCTGCCGAAAGTTGTCCCTGCGCAACCTTTGCCAGCAAGGCTGGATCGTAAAGCAACATAAGCCCATAATAAGGCTCGGCATGATACCCCTTGGAGCCACATCCGTCCACATTAGGTGCGCCGTAATACTCCAAGCCACTGGCAGCGGTACGAAAAGCCTTGGTTCCAGCCAAAATCACGGCAGCTTTATCGCCTGCGGTCAGCCATGCACCATCGGCCCAGTCATCCGAATGGCTGTAACCATTCACATTCAGGTGCGACTCGTAAAAAAGCATCTCCACCGCATCCACTGCGCTACCATCTGCCGGGGGATTGCCATCGTTCCAGGGACCGAACGCATACAGAGCAGGCCCCCAACTGCCACCATTCACCAACCGGTTGCGGCCCGCAGCCAGATAATTGCCTGGCGTGTACACATCGGCCCAACTTTGGGGAATATCGAACAGGTAACGACTGGTGGCCGCGGCGGCAAAGGTGCCCAGGCGCCACACGCCCTGGCTTTGCAGATTGGTAAAATCCAGCTCGCACCAACCATGATACTTGTCATCATGCGATGGCATGTAGTATTCATACATGGCCCAGTAGAGCTTGTCAGTGATCTGGCTGCCCTGTCGCGGGTAGTACTGAATATCCTCCAGTGTGCTGCCGGTGAGCCCGCCCGTCTGCCGTCCTCCCGTAACATCGGCAAAGGGTTGTAAGGTGGTGGCCACCGGTAAATCGTCCAAATTCTTGTCCGACGAAATTACCGGCGCAGGAATGGTGAATTCAGAGACAAAGTTCTGATAGGGATGACTGACACTGAACAATGAGCCGGGAAAACCATCGTTCGGGCCCGTGGCATCGCCCAATGGATAATAGCCCATGCCGCTACCGCCGTAAGACCAGGACGTGCCATTGGATTCTTCATCGGGCAGGCGGAAGGCGCCTAAATAGATCAAATCGCTCTCCGGCTGAATCAACGTTTTGCTGACCGCGGGCCCATCGGCCCAAACTGTAACGATCGGGCCCGAGAATAGTAAGATCAACATAACCAAAAGAAAACCATAAAAAGGACGCATTGCTGCACCTCCATAATGCCGGAGACTTGGAATGGGGGTCGTTTTAGCCAGTTTCTTCATCCACCCATAACGAGGTGAATTGGAATTTATCCACATCTACCAAGCCCATGTCTGTAAGTTTGAGGCTGGGAATCACCTCCAGGGCCATGAAGCTCATGCCCATGAAGGGGTCATGCAGGGGAGACCCCAGATGCCGGGCCGCGGCAATCACAGCAGCCACTTGATCGCGGATGACAGGCATAGGGGCTTTGCTCATCAGGCCAGCCAGGGGCAGTGGCACTTCGGCCAAGATCTTGTCGTTCTCAGCCGTGACCAGGCCGCCGCCCATGGCTGCTACGCGGCGGGCCGCGGTCATCATCGACTGGTCATCGGCCCCCACGACCACGATGTTGTGATGATCATGCGCCACGGATGAGGCCAGCGCACCCCGCTGGAGGCCAATGCCATGAATAAAGCCTTTACCCACGTTGCCCGAGTACATGTGTCGTTCGATGACCGCCATTTTCAGAATATCGCGGCTGGGATCAGCTTGCGCCAGGCCATCGACAATGGGCACTTCCATCTGCAAATGCCGGGTAACAAGCTGGTTGGGTGTGTGCCCGATGACGCGGGCTACATGGCCACGCGCGGGAATCTCGAAATTCACTTTATCCCAGGCCACATTCATGGTGTGCCGCAGCGCTCGATCTGGCAGTTCTTGGGCGGGCAGGGTCATGCTTCCTTCCCGAGCCACCAATTTGCCTCCCCGAAAGACCATTTTGGCCCGCGGTGCCTGTAAATCATCAAAAACAATCATGTCGGCCCGGCCCCCGGGAATAATGGCCCCGCGGTCGTACAGCCGGAAGTATTGCGCCGGGTTCCAGGTGGCCATACGAATGGCAATGATGGGATCGATACCCTCCTGAATGGCGGTGCGCACCATGAAATCGATGCTGCCCTGATCCAACAAATCTGCCGGCTGGCGATCATCGGTGCAAAAACAAAAACGCTGATGATTTCGTTCATTGACCAGCGGCAGCAAGGCTTTTAAGTTGTGGGCGTTGGTAGCTTCGCGGATGAAGATGTTCATGCCTGCCCGCAATTTTTCACGTGCTTCTTCCAGGCCCGAGGCCTCGTGGTCAGAGCGGATGCCGGTGGCGATGTAGGTTTGCAGCGCCTTGCCACTGACACCGGGCGCATGGCCATCGATGATGTCATCCTTGAAAATGCGCAATTTGTCCAGCACCTCGTCATCGCCATAAATGACGCCAGGAAAATTCATCACCTCGGCCAGTCCCAACACCCAGGGATCTGATTTTAACGAAACCAGGTCATACCAGTGCAGGGTGGCGCCATTGGTTTCCATGTTGGTGGCGGGCACGCACGAAGGCGCTACCACATACATGCTCAGCGGGCCATTTTTGGCACTTTCGAACATGAAACGAATGCCATCCAGCCCCAAGACATTGGCGATTTCGTGGGGGTCGGTGATAACAGTGGTAACGCCCAGAGGAACCACGGTGCGGGCAAATTCCGAAGGGGGCGACATGGAGCTTTCGATATGTACGTGGGCGTCGATATATCCGGGGGCCAGATACGCTCCTCCCAAATCGATGATTTCGCGGGCCTGGTAGTCTGCACCAATGCCCACAATGCGGGAGCGGGCCACAGCGACATCGGTTTTGATGATTTCGCCGCTAAGCACATTGACCAAGCGTGCATTTTTTAGCAGAAGATGTGCAGGATCCTCACCGCGGGAGTATCGAATAAGTTCAGCAAGTTCCATTGATTAACCTCTGATTTGTTGATGATGGAGCGTGGACAAAAGGCCGGTGCCAGCATGACAAAGGCGCACCGAAAGAAGAAGGCCATTACTGCTTGATCACCTGTCGCACCTGGCCCGAGCGCACCAGTTTTGCAGCCAGAGCCATGTAAGGCGACATCATGGCATCCTGGGGAATAAAGGGGATATGTTGACGCAGTAGCTGATAAACTGGAGCTGTGCCTTGCCCCAGATGCACCTCGTTGCCCAGGGCATTTTTTCGAAAATCAATGGCCTGCGCCGCGGCCATGAGTTCGATGCCCAAAATTTGTTCTAAATTGCGCAACACGCGACGGGCCTGACGCCCGGAAATCGGGCCATTGGAGACATGATCTTCTACATTGGCCGAAGTGGGAATGCTATCGGCGCTGGCAGGAAAACAAAGTGCCTTGTTCTCAGAGGCCAGGGCCGCGGCTGTGTACTGGGTAATCATGAACCCGGAGTTAAGCCCACCATATTCTGTTAAAAACGCGGGCAGCAAGCCGCCGTTGCTGGCCCGGTCAGTCATCCGGTTCAGCCGCCGCTCCGAGATGTTACCCAATTCGGTCATGGCCAGCGCCAAATGATCATAGGCAATGGCCAGGGGCTCGCCATGAAAATTGCCGCCACTAAGGGCCACTGGCGTTCCATCCTCTTCAAAAAAGATGAGGGGATTATCGGTTACGCTGTTGAGTTCGATGCTCACGACCTGACGGGCCTTTTGCACCGCGTCGGCACAGGCTCCATGCACTTGCGGGATGCAGCGTAACGAGTACGCGTCCTGCGGGTCTTCCGAGGGCGTGCCCCGCACAAAATCGGAATCTTGCAAAAGCTCACGCATGATGCGCGCGGTCGCGACCTGCTGCGGGTGCGGGCGCACCGCGTGGATGCGAGCATCGAAGGCCGCGGGCGTGCCGTGCAGTGCCTCCAGTGTCAGGGCTCCAGCCACATTGGCCGCAAAAATGGCATTCTCAGCCTCATCCACCGCCAAACACCCCAGCGCCACCATAAACGCGGTGCCATTGGTCAGGGCCAAACCCTCTTTGGGGGCCAGTTGGATGGGTGACAGGCCGGCCCGGGCCAATGCTTGCGCCCCGTCCATTTTTTCACCCCTGAACCACGCTTCCCCCTCACCAATCATCACCAGCGCAATGTGGGCCAGGGGGGCTAAATCACCACTGGCGCCCAAAGAGCCTTGCCGCGGCACCACCGGATGCACGCCCCGTTCCAGCATTTGCAGCAGCAAATCGATGGTTTCGGGCCGCACGCCCGAATACCCCGAAGCCAGCGTGTTAGCCCGCACCAGCATCATGGCCCGCACCACCTCTGTTTCCAGCGGCGCACCAGTGCCCGCCGAATGCGAGCGTACGATGTTTATTTGCAACTGCCGCAGCGCGTTTTTGGGAATAGTGGTGTTCTTGAACGCACCGAAACCGGTGTTGATGCCATAAACTACCCGCCCTTCTGCCACAATTTGGGCCACAGCCTGACTGGCACGCGCCACTGCCTGCCGTGAATCCGCAGAAAGCGTCACCGCGATTTCACCTGGTTGCGTCCGGGCCACCTGCACCACCTGCTCGATGGTGAGATGCTGGCCATCCAGAACAAGCTTTTTCATGGTTTTGTCTCAGCCATCTTGGCTTCCGAGGCATCACCCAGGTCGGCGGAGCGCTGATAGGCGGCAAAGACCGCCTTGGAAAGAATGGTGCGAAAGCCACCCTTTTCTAGTTCGTAAATCGCCGAAGCTGAGGTTCCACCTGGCGATGTCACCATGTTGCGCAACGTGGCTGGATGCCGTCCCAGCTCCTCGACCACAGTTACAGCCCCTTTGATGGTCTGAATCACCATCTTTTCGGCAATGTGGCGAGAAAAGCCCATGTGTACTCCGGCATCAATCAACGATTCGATGAACAGGAAGACATAGGCAGGACCCGTTCCGCTGAGCGCGGTAGCCATATCCAGATAGCCCTCATCATCCATCCAAATTTCTTGCCCCAGGGCCTGCAAAATTTGCTGGGCCTGTTGTTGCTGCTGCGAACTCACCGCGGGCGTGGTGGTCCAAACGGTCATGCCCTCACCAAACTGGCCCGGCGTGTTGGGCATGGCCCGCACCATGGCTTGGTGTTCCAGACCAGCGGTAATCACGCTGATTCGGGCCCCGGCAATGATGCTTAGCACCAAAGCATCTGGCTGCACCTCGCCACGAATGCGCTTCATCACTTTGGGTAAA
Source organism: uncultured Caldilineales bacterium (assembly GCA_964565065.1). GTDB lineage: Bacteria > Chloroflexota > Anaerolineae > J102 > J102 > M2005. The sequence continues at coordinate 19,068 of CAZMDD010000147.1, forward strand.
ACCTGCGGCTTGATGCTAAGCACCAAAATTTTGGCCGCCTGTGTCACCTGATGATTATCGGTGCTGGTGCGGATGCCATATTTTTCGGCCAGATAAGCCAGCCGATCTTCACGGGGGTCGGCTGCAAAAATGCTTTGCGGCGGAACCAGTTCTCGACGTAAAATGCCTTTGATCATGGCTTCGGCCATATTGCCGGCGCCAATAAATCCGATGATGGTGTTGGTGAACATAATCTTTTGAACAGGAGAGAGGCAGGTTGCCTCGGCGATATCCTTAGGGCCAGAAAATATTCTGACCAGAGTCAATGGCAGTGGCAGGAAAATCATCGGCCTGCACATCGGGCCCGATGACCACATTGCGTCCCAATCGGGCCTGTGCAGGAATGTGGCTGTTCGGGCCCACCAGCGTAATGCCGGTGTTCAGCACCTGGGGCAAAACCTGATTGGGGGTGTTGGCAGTGCCCGCGCCTACTTCGGCCCCCCGCCCCACTACCACATCCCGATCCAAAATGGCCCGGTCGATAACCGCGTCGCTGCGAATCAAGGTGTCGTGCATCAAAATGCTGTCACGCACCACTGCGCCCGGTTCGATAACGACGCCCGGGCCAATAATCGAACGCTCCACACGCCCCAGAATACGCGCGCCATCACTGATGAGATTCACGCTGGCCTGGGCTTGGGCGCTAAAAAGCACCGGCGGATATTGCCGCGATTGGGTGTGAATCCGCCAGTGCGGGTCATTCATGTCGAGTGCAGGAATATCGGCCAGCAGTGCCATGTTGGCCTGGTAATAAGCGGGTGCCGTGCCTACATTGGCCCAATAGCCATCGAATTCATAGGCAAACACCTGCTTTTCACGAACCAAGTCGGGGATTACTTGACTGCCGAGATCGTGTGAGGTTTGGCCTTTGCCTGTGAGCCAGTCGGCCAAAATCGCTGCATCAAAAACGTAGATGCCCATGCTGGCCAAGTTGGCCCGGGTGCGCCGCGGTTTTTCCTGAAAACGAATAACACGTCCCTGGGCATCGGTGCTGACCATGCCGTAGCGATAGGTTTGATGCGGATTAACCGGGCGCACAGCCAGTGTTACATCAGCCTTATGTGCCCGATGAAAAGCGATGAGATGCTGATAATTCATCTTGTAAATGTGATTGCCAGAAAGGGTCAAAACCTCGTGGGCATGACTTTCGGCGATTACATCCAAATTAAAACGCAGCGCATCAGCCGAGCCTTTTTCCCACAGACCTTCGCCAGGGCGCGTTTGATAGGGCTGCAACAGGCGCACGCCGCCACTGGAGCGATCCAAATCCCAGGGTTTGCCAGAGCGGATATGCTCGTTCAGGGGACGTGGCATGTATTGTGTGAGCACTGCCACGTTGAAAATTTTGGAGTTGACGCAATTGGAGAGGGGAAAGTCAATGACTCGGTATTTTCCGGCAAAGGGTGTGGCCGATTCGGGGCGTCGGGCGGTGAGCACGGCCAGTCCCGGGCCCGCACCACCAGCCAAAATCATCGCAATAACCTTGTTCATGCCTTCACCTCCTGGGCAGCGGGCAGCAAAATCTCGGTTTCATGCACCGAAGCTCCCGATGGAACGAGGGTTATGTCATCAAAAGCGGCCTCGCTCACATCGGCATCAATGAGCACATTGCGCCCGATGCGAACATTGGCGGGGATGTAAGCGCCCTTGCCTACCACGGTGATGCCGGTGTCCAGCTTTTCGGGCATTTCGGCATTGGGGATGAGCGGACCTACGTCATCACCCAGGTGTACACCAGCACCAATGACCACCTGTTTATCGACAACGACTTTATCCAGCACTGCGCCCGGGCCCACAAAGGTATCATTCATCAGCACCGACTGCGTGACCACGGCCCCGGGCGAAACAAAAACGCCGGGCGAAAGCACCGAATCGGTGACTTGTCCCTGGATGGTGCAACCATTGCTCACCAGCGAGTGTGTCACCTGACCAGATACGCTTATCTTGACAGGGGGACGCTCCTGGCTGCGGGTGCGAATCTGCATCGTGGCATCCCACAAATTCAGTGGATGCTCCAAATCGCATAATTCCAGCGATGTGCGCCAATAGGCATCGATGGTTCCCACATCGACCCAATAGCCATCAAAACGATAGGCGTAAACCTTCTCGTTGGCAATCATGCCGGGAATCACATGCTTGCCAAAATCGAGATTGGGATGTTGGGTGTGGGCCTCAATCAGGCTCTTTTTGAGGATGTCCCGATCGAAAAGATAAATGCCCATGCTGGCCAGCGTGCCTTTATCCCGCTTTTTAGGTTTTTCGTGGAACTCGATGACACGCCCGCTTTCATCGGTGGTCATAATGCCAAAGCGGTCTGTTTCTTCCAGGGGAACATTCATCACTGCAACGGTCAGCGCGGCGCGATGCTGCTGATGAAAATCGATCATCTTCCGATAATCCATTTTGTAGATGTGGTCGCCAGAGAGAATCAACGCGGCCTCTGCATCCCGGTTGTCAAGATAATCGAGATTCTGATAAACGGCATCGGCCGTGCCCTCGTACCAGCCCTGCGAGCCCCGGGCCCGATAGGGTTGTAGCAGTCGAATGCCACCATTCATTCGATCCAAGTCCCAGGGTTTGCCAATGCCGATATGCTCGTTAAGGGAGTGCGGTCGATATTGCGTTAGCACCGCTACATCAAAGATATGCGAGTTGATGCAGTTGGAGATGGTGAAGTCGATGATGCGGTATTTTCCGGCAAAGGGAACTGAGGGTTTAGCCCGATGGGCCGAAAGAACGGTCAACCGGGAGCCTTCGCCGCCAGCCAGAATGATGGCCACCACGCGCATAAGCTGCCTCCGTTGGGCGATGAAATGTGTTTTTTCTTTCTTCGTGCCATTGTGTCTTCGTGGCTAAATGAG
>CAZMDD010000148.1:0-7284 GCA_964565065.1 uncultured Caldilineales bacterium
CCGCGGGCCTAGGATTTCAGGTTCAAGGTTTGCTGGTTGAAGGTTGTGCCTGCCTGCGCACCTGTGCCCGCGTCATCCGCCGAGTGAACTCGGGCTCTCAAGGCGCAAGCGCCGGAGGCGGGCCTACGCCCGCCCGCATCATGCGCCCGTGTGCGCGCCCAACCGCCATCAATCTCCACCGAATCTCCAAATCCCCTCCAAACCTTGAACCGCGAACCGTGAACCTTCAAACCCCCAACCCTCAACCAGCAATTCCCCATCACCAAATCTATTGACAAATACCAACGCATACCTTATACTAAACTTAGTTTGTCCATTGCACTTACTAAATCGCTGTGATGGCATCCTCTCGCGTTGTCACCTGCCAGTAATGACAACGTTGTGAAACAGACAACAAACAGGCCAATAATGTTTTCAGTAACCGAGAAGGCGACCCAAAAGCGTGCAAAGCTGCACAACAAGCGTCTGGTCTTGCGTGTCATCTACGACCAGGGGCCCATGAGTCGCGCCGACATTGCCCGGGCCACACACCTGGCCCGAACCACCGTCTCGAATGTCGTTTCGCTGCTCATCACCGAGGGGCTGATTGAGGAGGTTGGGCAGCAAGCTCTGGAGCGGGGCAAACCAGCCACCCTGATTCATGTTGTCAACGATGCCCGCCATCTCATTGGCATCGATTTAGGCGGACGTAGCCTGAGCGGCACCATCAGCAATCTGCGGGGCGAAATCATCCATCGCAAGAGCATTTCATTGGCCGGGCTGCGGGGTGAGGCAGCCCTACAAAAAATCTATCAACTTATCGATGCGCTCAAAGCTGAAACAAATCGCCCCTTGCTGGGCATCGGCATCGGCGTGCCGGGCCTGGTCGACGCCAAAAGAGGGTGCGTTCGGCAATCGGCGCGGCTGGATTGGTGGGATTTTCCATTACGACAGCGGGTTGAGCAACACTACAACCTGCCGGTAAGCATTGCCAATGATAGTCACGTGGCAGCTTTTGGTGAATACACCTTTGGCAATGGCCGCGATGTCTCCAATCTCATTGTTATTACTGTGGGCATGGGCGTAAGCGCGGGGGTTGTGCTCAATGGACGGCTGTATTTTGGCGATTCATTCGGTGCTGGCGAGATCGGCCATGTAACCGTTGTGCGGGGAGCAGAGGCAAAAGCCTGCCCTTGCGGCAATCGCGGCTGTCTCGAGACCGTGGTAAGTGAACGAGCCTTGATTGCACAAGCTCAGGCCATCGCCCGCAGTGACCCCAATTCACCCTTACACCAATTCATCTCAAGCAATGATGCCCTCATCGATATCGACAGCGTTCAAAAAGCCATTGCCGCGGGCGATGTCACCCTGTTACATACCGTCAGGCAGATGGGCAAACGTCTGGGATATGCCATTGCCACCACTGCTGGCATTCTCAATATCGAGCGGGTCATCATTAGCGGCAGCATGGCCATTCTCGGCGAGCCCCTGCTTCGATCCATGCGAGAAGAACTCAACCAATGCCTGCACCCCATGCTGGCCTCCCAAACCCACATCCAACTAAGTCACCTGGGACAAGATATCGTTATGAAAGGAGCAATAGCCATGGTTTTAGCCGCAGAGATGGAACTAGTGTAAACTAAACAGGTGATGACTTGATAAACGCCCTCAACATCAGCATTCACATTTGTTTGATCAAAAAGGAGGCTCATTTCGCAATCACATCACAAACACCCCACTTTCGAATTCACCTCGGGCGCATCGCCTGAGTGAAGAAGCAGCATCTTATCGTTTCAACCCAACTTTTGTCTTTTGGAGGACACACCATGTCGAAGAAAACTTTTGTCATCCTGGTTTTGTTAGTCGCCTTGCTGGCTGTCTCGGTGGCAGCTTGTGGTGGCAGCAAACCTGCCCCCGCCAAAGAAGCCCCCGCCAAAGCTGAACCGGCCAAAGAGGAACCCAAACCCACCAAAGCCCCGGAACCCACCAAAGCGCCCGAACCCACCAAGGCTCCCGAACCCACCGAGGCCCCTGCTGCCGAAGAGGTGGTTCTGACCATGGGCTCCTGGCGCTCTGACGATGTCGAGCAAATGGGCCGCATCCTGGATGCTTTCCATGCTGAATACCCCAACATCACCGTCAAATTCGACCCCACCAACCCTGTCGAATACGATGTCTCGCTGCGCACCCAACTGGAAGGCGGTACTGCCCCCGACCTGTTCTACCTGCGCTCCTTCTCCACCTCCCGCCAACTCTATGACGAAGGCTTCCTGGAAGTCGTCGATGACGTGCCCAACCTGCAAGCCAACTTCACCGAAGCTGCCCGGGCCCCCTGGGCCACCGATGATGGCGTCTCTTACGGCGTCCCCTTCATGGCTGTTTCCCACGGCATCTACTACAACCAGGATCTCTTCAAAGAGCTGGGCCTGGAAGTCCCCACCACCTGGGAAGACCTGCTGGTCGTCGCACAAAAGATTAAAGATGCCGGTTACGAGCCCTTTGCCAACGCCTCGGGCGATGAATGGACCATGGCCGAAATCGTCTTCATGAACTTGGCCCCCACCTTCATCGGCGGACGCGAAGGCCGTTTGGCTTACCTCTCCGGAGAGCGCTGCTTCAATGACGAACACGCCGTAGCCGCATTCCAGGCTGTTGCCGATATCGCTCCCTTCCTTCCCGAAGGCCAAGAAGCCCTGAACTACTACGACAGCCAGCAACTCTTCCTCATGGGCGAAGCTGCCATGTGGATGGGTGGCTCATGGGATATTCCTGCCTTCGAGGCGGAAAAACCGGACTTCAATTGGAGCGTCTTTGCTATTCCTGCACCCAAAGGCCAAGATGCCTATGTTTGCTTCCACATGGATGCCGGTATGGGCCTGAATGCTGCTTCCAAGCACAAAGAAGAGGCGAAAGTCTTCCTGAACTGGTTGGCTTCCAACGAGCTGCCTCCGTTGCTGGCCAACGAGCTGCCCGGCTTCTTCCCCATTCAGACCGAAGCTCCCACCCTGGATAACGAGCACGCCAACGCTTTCTTGGCGCTGAACCAAGGCCGTGGCCTGGACGTGCGCTGGGCATGGCCCGTGCTGCTGGATGGCGACCCTGACGGCTACACCCTGATGCAAAGTGGCGCCGTGAACATCGTCAATGGCAAGATGACAGCACAAGAAGCTGCCGACGCGCTGCAAGAGGGACTGGCCCAGTGGTTTGAGCCTGCCCAAAATTGCGGCAAATAGTTTTACGCCCAACCTGCGAGGTCGAGATTTCGGCCTCGCAGGCTTTCTTTTGGATGTCGCTATGATAAATTCGCGCAAAAAGAGCCACGAAGCCAAACGCCGTCGTATTTGGGCTCTATTCCTGTTGCCGGCATTACTTGTTTATGCGATTTTTATGGCCTTCCCGCTGCTCAACTCCATGCGCCTGAGCCTGTACGCGGGCAAAGGCCTGACACCAGATCATTTTGTGGGCTTTGAAAATTACAAAGAACTTTTCACCAATCCCCTTTGGAAGGATAGATTTTTCAATGCCACCAAGAACACCTTCATCTTTTTTGGTGTTCACATGCTGGTTCAAAACACCCTGGGCTTACTCTTTGCCACCCTGCTTTCAACGCCATTGAAGGGACGCAACATCTATCGCACACTCATTTTTGTGCCTGCAACCATGTCAGTTGTAGTCACCGGGTTTCTGTGGCAGATCATCCTCAATCCCCGCTGGGGAGCAGTAAACAAATTGCTGAAAATGGTACATTTGGGCTCTTTGGCCCGCCCCTGGCTAGGAGACCCTGACTTGGTGCTCATCGTCATTGCCCTGGTGTCGTCGTGGCAATGGGTGGGGCTGCCCACCATGATGTTCCTGGCCGGATTCTTGGGCATTCCCGATGAATTGCTAGAAGCCTCCCGCATTGATGGCGCTTCGGCCTGGCAGACCTTTTGGAAGATTAAAATTCCGCTGCTCATGCCTGTAATCGGTATCGTGTCGGTGCTGACCTTCGTAGGCAACTTCAACGCCTTCGATGTCATCTTTGCCATGGCTGGAACGCGCGGCGAACCAGGCTACAAGGCCGATTTGCTGGCTACTTATTTCTATCGCACCGGCTTGGCTGGCGAGATGCCCGCGGCTCGCCCGAATATGGGCGTTGGCGCTGCGGTGGCGACTGTCACCTTTTTAATTTTGCTTACTGGCGTTTCGTTATGGCTGGTCAGCTCGCGCCGACGATCATACGAATTATAAGGAGCCCAGATGATGCGACGTCCCAAATTAGCAACTGTAGTCACCTATTTCATCCTCACCCTGTGGTCAGCAGTGGTACTGTTCCCGGTGTGGACGATGCTGGTCAACTCAATCAAGCCCAAGCGCGATATTTTTCGGAATCCCTTCAATTTTCCCAAACATGTCACCTTCGATGGCTTCATCAGTGCCTGGAATGCCGGGCAATTTGATTTATATTTCCGCAATAGCTTGTTTATCACCATTGTAACGCTATTTTTGATTCTCTTTTTGGGCTCTTTGGCCGCCTATGCCCTGGCGAATTGGAAATCGAAATTTTCCAGCTTGATCTATCTGGCCTTCATTGCCGGACTCATGGTTCCCATTCGCCTGGGAACTATCAACATTTTTCAAATCGTACGCAGCATGGGACTTCTGGACACCATCTACAGCCTGTTTCCTATCTACATTGCCATGGGCATGCCACTGACAGTTTTTGTGCTCACCGCGTTCATCGAATCGATTCCTCGCGAGCTTATCGATGCCGCCCGAGTAGATGGTGCTTCGGAATGGCGCATTTATAGCTCGGTCATTTTACCTTTGCTGCGCCCGGCCATGGCCACTGCCGCCATCTTCAACCTCATCCCCATCTGGAATGATCTTTGGTTCCCGCTGATTTTCATCCGCACCGACGAACATCGCACCGTGATGCTGGGAGCCAGCTTGCTCTTTGGGCAGTATCAAACTGACTGGACACGCATTCTGAGTGTGCTGACGCTGGCTTCGTTGCCCATCTTGGTGCTCTACCTGCTTATGTCCAAGCAATTCATCAAGGGCCTTACAGCGGGTGCGGTCAAGGGATAGCGCATGAATGGAAGGGAGCGTATCGCATTGGCCATGCAGCATCGGTTACCCGACCGGGTTCCGGTGATGTGCCAGCTTGCCATCGGTCATTATTTCCAGAATACGCCCTTTCCACCCCATAAAATTTGGTTTGATAGCGATATCTTTGCCCAAGCGTTGGTCATGCTGCAACGTCGCTATCGCTTCGATGGCATCCTCATCAATCTTCCCGGACGCCCCCATGATTTCCTCCATCAGGCCCGCAGCATCGAGCCCACCGCAGAAGGTGAGCGCATCACCTGGCCCAACGGCGACACAACACTCATCCCCTGGAACGATAACGCCCAGCACACTGTTGCCGATAAAACCAGGCCAACCCGTGCCGATTTCGATACCATCGACCCCGAGCATCTCGACCACCTTGACGACCTGACCGGATACATCTGGGGTATCTATCACATCCCCTGGCTGCCGCAAAAGGAACGACCAGGCCCGCTGAACGAGATTCCCCCGTACTTTTTCAACACAATCGATAGCGTCAAGGCGCTGGTGGGGGATGAAATCTCGGTGCATGGCGAGGTATTTTCTCCATTCACTCATTTTATGGAGCTCTTCGGCTACGAAATGGCGTTGATGAATCTGCTTATGGATGGCGGCAAGGCGCACGCCATTTTGGAGCGTCTGACCGAGGCCAGCGTCGCATGGGCCCGGGCGCAGGCCCGGCATGGCGTCGATGCGGTACTCATCTCATCGGCATTTGCCGGGGGCCCCTTTCTTTCGCCCAAGATGTACCGGGAATTTGTAGTTCCATACGAATCTCGCGTGACCGCGGCTGTGCGGGCCGCGGGCGTGCCTGTGTACACCCACACATGCGGGCGCATTGGCGATCGTCTGGAACTGATGCTTGAGACCGGAACCCAGGGCATCGACACCCTGGATCCGCCCCCTCTGGGCAACACCGAACTGGCCATCGCCAAAAAGCTTATCGGCGACAAAGTCTTCATCAAAGGCAACATGAATCCAGTGGAGCTACTTGTAAACAATGATCGCGACTGGGTCATTGCCCACGCCACCCAGCGGATTCGCGTGGGAAAACCGGGCGGCGGATACATTCTTAGCACCGCCTGCTCCGTTTCGCCCATGATGGCTCCCTGGAAACTGGAACTTTTAACACCCCTGGCGGAACAACTTGGAACTTACGATGACATCTCAACGCAACAGTAGTTTTCGCTTTACCCGATTGACGCAAAATCAGAAAAAGCATTTTACCCATTTGGATGCCCTAATGGCCACGCCCGGCGGGGTGGCGCAAGAAACCTGGCTTTTTGTGGGGGCCCACGATGATGATATTTGCATTGGCGCGGGATTTTGGCTGCAAGCCGCAGTGCAAGCGGGTGTGACTGTGTGGGCGCTGATTGTAACGGATGGACGCATGGGCTACTGCACCGCAGAGCAAGAGCCCAACATTGCCCAAATTCGACATCAAGAAGCATTGGCCTCCTTTAAGATTTTAGGCCTGCCGGCAGATCGCATTCTCTTTCTCGATTATCCGGATAACGATTTGGCAGCGCATCAGGGGCGGCGCAAGGCCCGACCTGGCCAGCGCAACCTGGGGGGCTACACCGGCCTGCAGAACGATTTCACCTGGCAACTGCGCCATCTGCGCCCGCAGCGTCTTTTCATTCCCGCCGAATCAGATACCCACCCCGACCATAAAATCACCTACACCGAATTGATGATTAGCATTTTTCATGCCACCGGCGCCATCTGGCCCGAACTGGGTCGGCCCCTGGTATCTGCCCCCGTCATTTACGAAGCAGCCATTTACGAAGATTTTCGCACTCCCCCTAATCTCGAGCTGCAAGCGGATGCACAGGCGTACGAGCGGCGCCTACAAAGCGTGCTGGCCTATGAATCGCAAGGACAAATAGCGGGCGTCATCGAAGAAATCAAGGCCCTGGGAGCCTATGAATATCTTTACGAGCATCCCTTCCCGCAATACAACCCCCGACAATATCGTCAGCGATTTGCATGAGCGGGCCCGCGGTCAACCCGCCGAGTCGCAGACTCGTCTGGACACCTTTTTTGACGGAGGAGCTGGCGATTGACTACGAAACGATGTCCGCGAATGGCTCCCTCCCCTGCGAGCGAACGTGCATGAGCGGGCGGGGGAGGGCCGGGGAGGGGGCGGTGATGGGCGGCTGCCCGGTAGCCCGGCCAGCCACAACGGGGCTTGGCAACGGTAGCCCGTGGCTT
>CAZMDD010000149.1:0-24890 GCA_964565065.1 uncultured Caldilineales bacterium
AGTGTTGCTCATGGAATCTCAAAAAATTGCCATCCTCACCGGCGCAGGCGTTTCCAAGGCCAGCGGTATCCCTACCTATCGCGATGGCACCGATAGCTTGTGGAACAATTATCATCTAAAAGAGCTGGCCACGCCTGAGGCTTTTGCCCGAGATCCCAGGCTGGTATGGGAATTTTACGATTGGCGGCGGCAAAACATGGCCGCGGCCCGCCCCAATCCAGCACACAAAACGCTTGCGAAAATGGAGGCTGCCGGGCCCGATGTCATTCTGGTAACACAGAATATCGACGGTCTGCATCGGGCCGCGGGCAGTCGCAAGGTGCATTACCTGCATGGCGATATCTGGCTGGTGCGCTGCACCGAATGCGACTACCGGGGCGAAGATCGTCGCGTGCCATTGCCCGAGATTCCTCCCATCTGCCCCCGCTGCGGTGCCATGCTACGCCCCGATATTGTCTGGTTTGGCGAAGCGCTGAATCCTCACACCCTCTACCAGGCTGAGCAAGCCTTTCGCAAGGCGGACATTGCCCTGGTGGTGGGAACTTCGGCGGAGGTGTATCCTGCGGCCTATTTACCCTTTTACACGCTGGAGCATGGCGGCCAGGTCATCGAATTCAACATGGTGCGTTCAGCGCTTTCCGATTACGCCAGTAAGGTGATTCTTGGGCCTGCTGAGCAAACTTTGCCCCATTGGTGGTCACGATGGCAGCAGGCATCAACGTCTTAGATAGGTGATGCTATGAAAGTTGTCATGTGACGGTTCATCGCTATCCAGAGCATACCACCAAGAGCACAAAGGCACGAAGAAAAAAGGGAAAAGAAACGCTCAAGAAAAATCTGTGCCATCTGCGGTTGCCATGGCAACGAATCCATTTTTGCCGTTGGGCGAGATATGCAGGTGCTTTTCTCAAGTTTTCATAATGCCTGCCCCAATTTGTAACACACACCAAACCTTTCTGCAATTTGACATTAGGGTCATTTTGTTGCAGGATAAGGCAGACACCTCTGTCAGCGAGTAGTCTTATGCCTCATCTCAGATTAGCAAGCAATCGAGCAGTTAGCCTGCACCACAATTCTTTTGTCATCGGCTCAGACCCAGGCTGCGATTTGTCGCTGACCGATAAAAGCATTTTGCCGCGGCATCTTATTTTGCAGCCCAGGGGTCATCAATGGCAGGCTGCCACGCTGAATTTACGGGCTACAGTCTTTGTCAATGAGCGCCCGCTGACCGGTATCGCGCTGCTCAATGACGGTGATAGGATTCGAGTGGGAAATGTGACCATGGTGTGGCAAGAGCAGGATGTAGTTCCTACTCAGGGCAGCCCGTGGATGGGCCTGTTGAGCATTTTGCTGATTGTGCTGATGCTGATGAGTGGTTTGTTTGCCTGGTTCCAATACACCGGCATCTCGCAATCTGCGCTTGCGACTCCCATTGTGGCGCAGCAAGAAGATGCCAAGCCCAAGTTACATTTTCAGCAGCTCAGCAAGACGGGGCATCCTCTTTATAACATTGTTGTGCCCATCCCGCAGGATTAATCTGCGTCTGAACGCCCGGGCAACAACTGCAATGCCATCTGAATGAAATCGGGGCTGAGTAGGCGCGAGGCTAATGCCATGCCCAAATAAAGCGCCGCCGCCAGTAACGATGCCAGCAGGGCCATGATAAAGCTGGCGGGAAGCAGGTTTCGGGCCCACAGGAAGGGGAGCGCCAACAAAAATAATCCGGCAAGTTTGCGCCACGGGAAGCCTAATGTATGCCGCACTTGGGCAAAAAGCAGTAAGGCGTAGGCGTTTAGGCCCGCGGTCAAACCCCAGGCTGTGCCCACTGCACCATAGCGGGCGGTGATGAAAAAGGCGCTGCCCCAAAATAACATCGCCCCTGCCAAGATGGCAATCAATTTTACACGCGGGCTCTGATGCACGGCCGCGGCCACTGTGCCCACGCCCACCAGCACCAAGGCAGGTAACGAAAACAGCATTACCCGCAATACCATGGCCGATTCGCTGTAATCGCCCCCCAGAATAAAGGGCAAAATCCAATCGGCAGTGTAATGCACCGCCACGACGGCAATCATGGCCAGGGCCGCGCCCCATTGCGTCAGAACCTGCAACCATCGCCCCACCCGGGCCTGTTGTCCCCCTTCGTGAAATTCGGTAACGGTGGGCAAAAAGGAGCGAATGAGCTGATCGATGATGGTGAAGATCAAAAAGAAGACTGTGAGCGCTAAATCGTAGAAGGACACCTGCGCCGAATCACCGGTAAGCACTTGCACCAGCACAGTTCCGGTGCGAAAGAGCAAAATCAGGCCCACGTTGGTGGCCCAAAAGCCAAATCCCATGCGCAAATAAGGTTTGAGAAAATGCAAATCGGGTTTGAGGGCCCGCTTATCAAACCACGCCCGGGTCCACCACAGCGCCAGCGCCAGATAAATGACCTCGTTGGCTGCGTAGGCTGCCATCTGCGAAGTGAGCCCCCAGCGCCCTGCCAACAGCACCAAAGGCAGTTGTGTCAGCAGTCGGGCCGAAAGCTCCATGGCCCATTTGCCCATTTCTTTGCGGGCATAAAGCAGATGAAAGCTGCTCCAGGAGATGATGTGCAAGCCTGCGGAAAGGGCAATCAAAAAAGCGGGCCAGCCAGCGAGCCAGGGCGCAATCAACGGGGCAATCAGCAGCATCAGGGGAATGAGTGCCAATGCAATGCCTATGCGCAAGAGAAAAGATTGTCCGAAAAGCTTGCGGGCCGCTTTGGGGTTATCAGCTTCCAGCGGTGGAATATGCCGCCCGAACACCTCCAACCCACCTAGATCGCCAGCCCACCACAGCAGCAGCGAAAGCGACATAGCCAAAGCAAAACGCCCGTACTGCTCCGGGCCCATCCAACGAGGAATAAGCAGGGCCCATAGTGCGCCCCCCACCAATTGAAACACCTTCCCCAAAGTGATGAGGGAAAGGTTGCGACTCATTTTTCGGGCTTCGATAGTCATGGTGAGTAGACCAGGAGGGGCAGATTAGATGGATGGGGTACGACAATGGGCAGTTACGGTGATGAGCCTGGCAAGAGATGGGTGTATTCATTCAGCTACTTGCGGCCCGGCCATGATAGCACAAAAGAAAGTGCGTGGGAAAAGCATCAGAGAAACGTGTACCGGGCGTCATGCAGAAAATGCGAACACTTGGTATACTTACCTTGGGAGCATACCCGAGCGCATTGCATCTGGCAAGATTCGGCGCTCCTCTCGCATTTCTCGCCACTCGCAAAAAAAAGGAGATAACCATGAGAACATTCCCTTGGGTGAAGTATTTGTTGCTTTCGTTAGCTGTAGTGCTTTTTGTGAGCAGCACCACCGTAGTCTGGGGATTTGAGATGTCCGGGCCAACCAGCGTCGCCCGAACGCTGCCAGCGCCCAATCCAACCCCGCCAGCGCCCAATGCGGCCACCGATGTTGCGGCCACAGCAGGCTTTGTAGTGGACCACACCCATACCGATTTAGCCGAGATTCCGGCAGCATGGGTAGAGTGGGCCAAGATGACTTTGCACATCGCCTATGAGCATACATCGCATGGCAGTCAATTGGTAACAGGGATGACAGCACTGCGCGATTACCCCGATTTTGGCACGAAATATGATTGGTCAGATAGCACTGTGGGCAATGAGCATGTGCTGAGCCTGGACGATTACGGCATCCCCAACGCCCCCAATGATTTAAGCCAAGGAGATCACGATAATGATGGTAATGGTATTGATGATTGGGCTGATGCCACGTACAACTACCTGGTTGACCCCAACCACTATCATGTCAATGTCATTTTGTGGTCCTGGTGCAACATTGCCGGACACGATATTCCCCGCTATCTGAATAGCATGGAGTGGCTCATCAATCAGTTCGATGTTGGGGGTACACACCCACGGGCGGCTGAGCATCCTGTTAAATTTGTCTACATCACAGGCCATGCCAATGGTGGTGGCGAGGGCGACTCTTCTGATTCGCAAAATGTGTTGATTCGCAATTTTGTGGCCTCGCATAACCGCATTCTGTTTGATTTTTCAGATATGGAAAACTACAATCCTGATAATGTTTACTTTTTGGATAAATACTTGCAGGATGATTTGGATTATGATTCCGATGGGAATGGCTCGGTAGATGCCAATTGGGCTGTTGAATACATCGCGCTCCATGATGACAGCGAGTTAGACCGTTTGACAACTGGCGATAATGTAACAGGTTACAGCGGTGCGGGTTCATGCGCTCACTCCGACGGCCCGAGCAACCTGGCCCGCTTGAATTGTGTTCTCAAGGGCCGCGGGGCGTGGTATCTTTTTGCCCGGCTGGCTGGCTGGGATGGTAATCCGGTGGACGTGACGCTGAGCGCAGCCGCCCGGGATGCTGCCATCGACATGAGCTGGCCTGTTACAGGAACGCTCCCCGTAAGCACCACCTGGAAAATCAGCTACACCGGGCCCGCGGGCAATCAAACCTCTCCTATTGACAATATCAACCTGAACACCCACAACTACACTCTGACCGGCCTGACCAACGGCACGCCCTACACTGTCACACTCAATGCCATGCTCAACGGCGTCGAAGTTCTGACACAGACCAGAATTTTAACTCCGACAGGAAATCCCGTTTATTTGCCACTGGTCACAACCTCGGCAGCCACGCAAACCCAGTTGCAGTTAGAATGGAATGCTGCCAGCGGTTACAATCTTTATCAGGTTTGGAAAAGCACAGAGGCCTATGCAAACATGGCCGAAAGTACGTTGATGGAGGAACTAACCGCTGCCCCCTGGCAATATCTTGAGGAAAATGCGCTGGGCGATGCTACCATCAATCATTTTTATCAGGTGATTGGCGTAAAGGCCAACAACGAAACCACCATCTCGCAGCGGGTTGGTGAATTCGACTTTTCGCTGTTACCAGGAGAATAAGCGGCTAACAAAAGACAAAAATCTGTCCCGCTGCGCGGGCGCATAATGCGCAGGAGGGCCAAACGGGCGACCGAGAAAGCAGATCTCTTGGTCGCCCGTTTTATTACCGTTTAAGTAGCTGCACATTTGAAACTTGAAGAAAGCGCTGTGCATCTCGGCGAACATCGAAAATGGATTCGCGCCGTGGCAACCACAGATGGCACAGATGGCACAGATTTTTGGATGCTTTTTTGTATTTCTGTGAAAATCTGTGAGAATCTGTGGTTAAACCATGGCAACCACAGATGGCACAGATGGCACAGATTTTTGGATGGTTTCTTTTTTCGTAACTACTAACGTACCCGACTTCAATCACCACAAGGGCACAAAGACACTAAGAACACCAAGAATTTCAAAGCTTTTTCTTTTCTTCGTGCCGTTGTGTCCTCGTGCCCTTCGCGATCAGTCAGAGAGCGAGAATCGCTACCGCTTTTGCGCTTGCCAAGAGCTGCTCAAGCGGTTGGTGCGCAACATGGATTAATAATGCACAACCACAATGACCCGGGGCGGGGCCCAGTAATAGAGTCGTCGGGCCGCAGCATTGGGGGCATTGATGCACCCATGACTCATGGGATGCCCGTAATTATGATGCCAATAAGTGCCGTGGATAGCGTTGTCACCGGAAAAATACATAACCCACTGTACGTTGGGTAGATTGTAACCGGGCCCTGACATAGTCTGACTGCGCACCTTGGCCCACACCCGGAATGTGCCCACGGGGGTACGATGCCCGGCCACGCCCGAGCTGATGAGCGTGCTAAAAACTACCTGCCCATTTTCGTGGGCGTACAACCGCTGTCGCGAAAGATCGACTTCAATCCACTTGTAAGCATTGGGCCCCTTGTAATTGGATTGCGGCACATTCTTTTTGGGTAGCGGTATGCGTAACTTTTGCCCCACATAAACACGCTTGGCCTTACCCAGCTCGTTCACTTTAACAATCTTGTCAATAGAAACCTTGAATTTTCGGGAAATTTTACCCAGCGTATCGCCCTGCTTGACAACATAAACTTTATACTTGGTTGTTTCAGTAGCGTGGGTGCCAAAATGGGGAGCAGCATGCAATAAAGCGGGCAATCCCACAACCGACACCAAGGCAAAAAGTAAACCAATAATCAGGCTACGACGCAATTTCATGGAAGAACTCCGGGGGAAATAATAAGTTAAGGGTAACTACTAACGTACCCGACTTCAATCACCACAAAGGCACAAAGACACTAAGAACACCAAGAATTTCAAAGCTTTTTCTTTTCTTCGTGCCTTTGTGGCTTCGTGTCTTCGTGGTTTCTAGCCGGGCTACCTTAGTCGTAACAGTTAAGGGGGAAAATAAATTCACGAACTATACAAGACATAAGAATACATCGAAACAAGAAGATTCGCAAATTATCTGCGTCGAGCAAAGCCAATACTGGCATCACGACAGGATAACAGGCAGATAAAGTCTGGCCTGCGTTGCAATGCGCAAAACATAGCGTGCATCGCAGCCTGTTCCGGCATCGGCGTTGGCCAGTTCGAGATAATAAACGCCATCTTCCGGAACTTCCCAAAACAACAGGCTGGCCGGAGCCGCCCCGGGGGCATCGTCATTGTAAGCCAGTTGCGTTATGCCATCGTGGTCATAAATGCGCAAGATGGTATCGACTTGCTCTGAAAGCTGCTCTGTGCCAATGACAACGTGTTGGCCTGCCCGAACATCCAGCCGCACAAAATCAAGATCGTAAGGTTGATGAAAATTGTGCTGCTGCACGCCCGATTCCCAATCAAAGTTGCCGGCAGTCTGCCAGGTATCATCCGGCTCATATTGATCTTCGCAGGGAATGGTAGGTGTGACAGTGGGGGTCAAAGTAGCTGTGGGTGTGAGGGTGGGCGTGGGCGTAGGGGCATGGGGACGGGCGGCAATGGTTCGCAGCCGGGTCAGATAAACACCCGTTGCGACCACATAGCTGGCATAAAAGTCGACATTTGCGCCCACGACTGCGCCCGCGGCCACCCGGGCGTAGCTATGATACCCTGGTGCATCATCCAACTCCATGGCGGGCAATAACTCGCCGGTGTCCAGCACGACGCGGGCCACCATCTTGCCTGAGGCCTCTCGATAAACCAACAGGCATCGATTAGCAGCGCAGGCAACATCGTGGACATGAAGCCGGGAGCTCTCTCCGTGCGGCAAAGCTTGCGGAGCTACTATCACATGGCCCTGCTCATCAAAAATGGCCATCATCAATTTGTAAACTGCATTCTCGGCATCAGCATACTGCTCAATCCTTGTCCAGATAATCAAAAAATAGCCAACATCGGATAAATAGCTTACCCGCGGTTCCATCAGCTTAACGCCATCGGGCCCGGTGCTCTCGAGGCCAGTGGCAATGAGCCACTCGTCGCCAAACACCAGGTCGCTTCCGTCAGAAGCCACCATCCGGCCATAAATCTCGCGAAAACCATGCCCATCGCTGCTGGCGCTGTGGCGCTCATCCTCCCACACCACCAGCCAATGCCCATCCTGCCCGGCAATATCGGGCTTTTCCTGATAGTTAGGCAAGCGCTCGGCTCTTTCAGCCTGAGCACGAGAGAAGAGGATGCCTGTTTCGACTTGCCGCTGGTCATCAACCACCACCTGCCCGTAAATATCCTTGCCTGCCAGCGCCGGGGGAACCGGTTCGTAACGCTCACGATGATCATGCCAGATAACCAGAGGCTTGCCGGGCCCAAGCAGGGTCAAAACGGGCTCTTGCTGGCAGCTCCAATCGTAAAAAACGTGCCAGGGACTGCGCAAGTCTGCCGGGGCGGTGTACCAGGCTAAATCTGCTACCGGGGTGCTAAGCGTGCTGGAGATGGGTGAAAACATGCTCAAATCTACATCGTAACAGGTGGTGGTGTGCAAATCGCCCTCCTCCAACACTGAGTCGGGCAGTGTTTGCCAGGAGATGATGTAAGCCTCGGTGGCAGGGTCGTAGATGACTGCTGGCCGCTGTTCGTTGTCATAGCGCTGCGAACCGGGCGGATACTCGCCACCGTCAGCGATGGCAAAGGCCGCGGCCACGGGCGTGCCCTGAGCGCTGTACTGCCGGGCGAAAATATCGCTATTGTAGGCCATGCCATATTGATCAGGCACACCCTGCGGGTCGTTGCGCATATCCTCCCACACCAACAAAAGCTGCTTACGTCGTGCATCGTAGGCAACATCGGGATGGGTTTGAGCGGCAGGGCCCGGATTGATAATTAGCCAGTCCTGCTGCATGCTGGGCGCGGGCGTGGGGGTAGACGTTGGCGTGGGAGTCGGCGTGAGTGTTGGTGTAGGCGTCAGCGTCCCCCAATATGTGGGCCGAATCGTAGGAGCTGGCACGGGCTCAGCACCGATGGTGTCGGTCAGCAAAAAGCTGCATCCAACAAGCCCTAGAAACAAAAATGTGATCAATAGCTGCTTCAACATTATCTTCCCGACCCAACATCAGTCAGTGGCGGCAATCAGCCCCTTTTAGCGTGAATGTCCCCGATAAGGCATCAGGCGCAGCTCGTTGAGTGGGATACGGTGCGCGACAACAATAAGCCGCCGAGTATTCGTCCACCAGGGATGACAAGTGATCAGTGTTACTCGCTCGTCAGGAAATTCACCAATCCAGCGGGCATTTTGCGCCCGCTTTTTCTTGCTCTGGTACAATTCTCGCACAATAACACGTTCGGTTACAGCATAGGTGTACACCGAATCGTCGGCGTAAATTTGTATTCGGTCACCAACTTGTAGTTTGTAGAGCTTGCGGAAGACCTTGTTGCCCCGAGACCCATTATGCCCGGAAAGCACTAAATTTCCCTGTTTGCCCGGTATGGCTGAAAGATTATGCCAGGAGACGCCCTTTTTGACAGTCATCCATTGGTAGCGGCCCCGTTTTTTGATGAGCGCCACAGGCTTGATGCGAGCATCGACCTTGATTTTAGGAATGACAATGCGAGTGGGCGCGCCCTCGGGCCTCCAGACTGGCGGTGATCCTTCGGCTGCCTGCACCCCCGCGACATTCAGGCACAGCATAAGGCCCGCCAACACAAAACCAATCAGCGCCGACAAAAATCGTCGATGCTGATTGGTCATTTTACATGGCACAACCGTGGGCCACACAGAAAATGGCATGACTCTAGCCGCCAAAATCAGTGAATAGCGCGTTTTCGGAAAATAAAGAGACTGGCCGCCATCAGTAGCAGTGCCAAAGCTATGACGACATCGGTGGGCAGTAGCGCCCCTGTTTCGGGCAATTGGGGTGCGGGCGGGTCATCCATGGCTGCAACGCTGGCGGGAAAGATAGCCATGTCCTGCACGCCACTTTGCTTGGCATCGGCAAAACGCACGCCATTCGGAAGACTCAGCACCTGAACTTTATCGGTTTGATTCTCAATCACCAAAGTTCCTTCGCCATAGAAATCATAATCTTTGGGCGAGATGTCACTGTAAACATCGACCCGGGCAGAAACCAATCCCGCTTTGACAGCCTCGGGCAATGGAACTGAGGCACTACGCACACATTCGGGCACATCGTTGGCGTGGGCTGTGGCTGATGCCGCGATTTCGTCGGCCAGAACCTGGCCCGCATAATCAGTGGTCTCACCATCCAGCAAATGCCAGATGGCCAGTTGCGTACTCCACAATTCCGGCATGCGCTGATGATAGCCTTTTTCAACGGCCTCTTTGATGACAGCCTGCACAGCCGCGGGGGCGGCATCGGCAAAAACCAGTTGCTGCCCCGGGAAAGGCAAGCCACGATTCATGCAAAAGCCATTCACCGGAATGGTGCGTGTTTCCTTAGGATCCAACACCACATAGAATGTTGGGTCGGTGGTGCAGTCGGCGTTTGCTGCTACGGTTTTGGCTTTAGCATCGTTGCCATCGCCGCCGCCGCCAGCAAAAACAAACCCTGGTGTTGCTAAAACTAACATGAGAGCCAATCCCAGGACGATAGCCCCGAGATAAAACTGTTTACGTCCCAAAGCTGTAGACATTTTTAATCCTCCATGAGAAGTAATAAGAACAAAACCAAAACAACGCTGTAGTCATTATAGTGCAAGCCCTTTGTTTTGGCAATTGCATTGCTGGCGGGGCATTTCGGTAAAAATCACTCGCTTTATCAGGGTCATCGTATTGGCTGTACATCTGAGGGATAGGCTTGACGCCGCAATTGAAAGTGCTGACCATCGCTGATGATTTCGGTAATGGCGTTGTTGGGGATGCCTGCCAGGCCCGGCGATTGCGCCAGGGTTGCTTGCACGCCAGGTGGATAATGTGTGCCCGCAGGCTGCAAGATGGCTATTGGTTGTATTTGTGTCAATAAATCGGGATGCGGCCACGCGCCCGAACCAGGCCAAGGCGTGACCAGCAGTGTTACTGTTGGCAACCGGCCCGCGACCAACCACTGTTCTTGCGCGGCCTGGCTGTTGCTCAGGGGCAGCAGCATAGAAAAATTATGATATTGCAAATGAAAGAGGGGTGTTTCATCCTGAGGCCCGGGCAGCCGTGTCAAACGCACATCGGGCCCCAGAGCGATGGTTGTGCCTGGCGACACCGCAGCTTGGGCCGCCAGCGAAAGTCGCGCGGGGGCGCGACCTGCTGGCAGAAATTTTAGAACCCGTGTCAGGGGAATCGCAGCAGCCGTATCATCGGCCAGCAACAGATGCTGCCCCGCGGGCGTGGTGATGTGCCAGGCCACGTTATCGCCCAATCCCAGCACGCGCAGGTGCAACTGGCCATCGGCCCGGGCCTGAAATGCGGTGGTTCCCAGCCACAGCACGCTTATGGCCAATGCGGCGGCCCACGCGGCGCGCATGATGCCCGGGCGCAGGCGCGGGGGAATCAGATGCCGGGCATGTTGCTCCTGTCGCCACAGCCACCACAAAAAGCCTGCCAAAAATCCAACATAGTAAAGCGCAGCCACCATACGCCCAAAACTGCCCACTTCGATAGAGCCCCAAGAGATCGCGGCCAACTTTTGCACCACGAACACCGTCCACCACAGGCTGGCCAGAGGAATAAGTGCAATAAGCTGGCCCAGCGGCTGAAACAGCGCAGCCAGCATTATGGCCGCGCCTCCGGCAATCATAATGGGCGGCTGCACCGGAATGATGAGCAAATTGGCCAAAAATGAGATGATGGACAAGCGTCCGAAATAGTAAACCACCAAAGGCATGGTGGTTATTTGTGCGGCCAGCGTAATCAACAGCCCCTCGGCCAAAATGTTGTTGACCAAACTGGGCAAAAGCTGTCCCAAACGTGCATCCCAGGCCCGCTGCAAAGGCGTGCCAAATAAAATCAGGCCCAGAGTAGCCATAAAACTAAGCTGAAAACCAACATCCCACAACGTAAGCGGATTAAGCAGCAGCATGATGATGGCGGCCAAAAACAGCGTGATAATGGCCGCGCTGCGACGATTGAGGGCAATGGCCAGCACATAAAGCCCGCCCATGATGGCGGCCCGCACCACCGCGGCATCAGCTCCCACCAAAAATGTATAAAGCGCAATGCCCGCCAAACTCAGCAAGGCAGCCATCTTTTTGCGTCCGCGCAGCAAATGGGTAAACAACAGCAACAAAATGCCCGAAACCAAAGCGATATTGCTACCACTGATGACAATCACATGCGATGTGCCCGTAAGATTGAACTCATCGTAAAGCTCGCGGGGAATACCACTCTCGATGCCCAAAATCATGCCATTGGCCAACGCAGCATAGGGCTGCGGCATCAAAGCATTCAGGTGGGCGCTGGCCCGGGCCCGAATCGCATAAAGCCAGGCCAGCACACGATTCCCCTGCCCATCGGCCAACCAGCGCACATCGGCCCGCCGCACCAGCGTAAAAATCCCCTTGCGCGCCAAATAACGCCGATAATCAAATCCTGAAAAAACAGGGGGAGCTTCGGGCACACCCCGGATGCGTACCACATCGCCATAAACCAAATCTGCGTTATCGCTACGCACCAGCGCCATGCCCGACACCGCAACAGCGGTCTCGCCCTGCCACAAATGCGTCACCCGCACCTTGTATTGCGTAAACCGCTCCCGCTGCACCGGATATCCCACCACCACACCCTCCATCACCCGTGGCCGCCCGAACTGATCCGCAGCATGAGCCTGCACCAGCGCATCGGGCCCAAAACAGGGCTCAAAAGGATGCGACACATAGCGCCAGGCTCCCAGCATCACAAAAAACAGCGTCAGCGCCGGAACCAGCATCCGACGACGATGACGCCCCCACCAGGCCAAACCCAGCAGCACCGTTCCCACCGCCACAAGCCAGGGGAGATAAGGCAGATTCATGGGCCCCAAGCAGGTGTGAGCATCCCGCCCCGCCCACTGTTCCCCCGCGACAATGCCCGCGCTCACAGCCAGCGCCAAATAAACGGGCAGATAGGGCGTCGGGAACTCATAATCCAACCACGCAAACCGTGGCATCAGCACCCTCCCACGGGACATACCAACGCAAAGGTGTGAGCACGCATTAGCAAAACGATGATGTGCAGCTCACGTTGTAAACATACTACCGCTTCTGCCTGGGAACCAGCCACCTGAAAGTGACAAAAAGTAAAATCAGCATAATCCAGGCCGAAGTCATGCACCACATGCAAATGGCGCCAATAACAAAAGGCTCCAAAAAAGTCAGATACGCGCTGAACGCCACGCCAAAAAAGGAGGCCGCGGGTAGCATCCAGCCAGTGGCCCGCACCTTTTGCGCCGGCCCGAATCGCTGCCAGGCCCACAGCGCCAAAATAACACCATACCCCAGCAATCCCAACACACCCACAGGCAACACGCCAAACAAACGCGCATAGCTGCTTTGTTGCACCGCATTGCAATCGCCCACAGGCCCGCAAATCGCCTCAGCACCAGTAGTCTCTACAAAAGCCAAATAAAAAGCCACGCCAGCCCCCACCACACTGAGCAAAGGAATCAGCCAGACAAGCCAACTCGGGCCTGGCGTCAGTGCAAGATTAGAGCGCATCCAATAACGCAGCGCCCACAACATCATGCCCAGCATCAGCACCAAAGTAATGAGCGCAATGGCACTGCCCGCCCAGTCCAGAGCCAGACGCTCGGAAATGCTCATATCGCCAATTGATTTCACATCCACCGGATTCAGGCTGGCGCCGGTATGGGTAGCAGGGGTAGGTTCGGGCGCTGCAGTGGCCTGTTCCGGCTGTGCTGGCGTGGGCACCGCTTCGGCTCGGGCCTGAATATCTTTAATCACCCGCTCCAAGCCAGGAATGGCGGGCCAATCAATGCCCTCAGCAGCCAAAGCTTGCTCGATGATGCCGGGCAATTGTTCTGGAATTTCTTGATCGCCCACCAGCAACGTTTCGCCCACCACCAACGCGGGCACGCCCCGCTTATCATCTGGAATCGGCACCGATTTTGCTGCCGAAAGATAAAGCTCCTGCCCCCCCTCGGTGGTGACATCGATGAGCAAAATTTGCAACTGCTCACCATATTTGTCAGCCAATGGCGGCAAATCCTCTTGAATCACCTTGTGGCAGTGGGGACAAGTAGGTGAATAAAACATCACCGCCCGCACAACCGGCGCATCTTGGGCAGCAACAGCCAGGGGCAGCAGCAACATTCCCATCAAAAAAAACAAGCTAAACAGCGAAACAGTTCGACGCATCGGAGACACCTCGGCATGAAGATTCAAAGGACTATGTGAGTAGGATCATCTATTACAACTGTTTACCTCTATCCAAAAAGAACCACCAAGGACACAAAGGCAAGAAAAAACGCTTTGTTTCTGTCCATTCTTCATGTCTTGGCGGCAAGAAGAGGACAAGGAGCTGTACAGTTATCCTCTATTTTATCAAAAAAATGACCGGGCGGATAGTCCATTTGTCATTGACACGTTCCTCAGAGCCATTTTCTCATCAAAGACTCATGGAACGATGCGACTGATGGCACCCTACCTACGTTGTAAAAACAGGCGCTTTTGGCTACAATGGGCTATGGCCTCCAAACGTCTTGTTTCTGCTTTCGATATCATTGGCCCGATTATGGTGGGGCCTTCAAGCTCGCACACTGCGGGCGCGGCGCGGCTGGGAAAACTGGCCCGTGGCATCCTCGGCTGCCAGCCCGAACATGCCATTTTGGGGCTACATGGCTCCTTTGCGCACACAGGCAAAGGCCACGGAACGGACCGGGCGCTGGTCGCGGGCCTGCTGGGCCTGTCCACGCATGATGCGCGCCTGCGCGACAGCTTGGCCCTGGCCCGGGCGTGGGGCATGACAGTGACCTTTCGCACCGTAGATTTAGGTGAAGAGGCACACCCCAACTCGGCAGAGCTGATTTTGCAGGCCGCAGGACAAAAAGTGCAGATAGTGGGCGCATCCACCGGAGGCGGCATGGTGGCCATCCAACGTATCAACCAATACGACATTCGTTTTACAGGCGAACATGAAACCTTGCTGGTGGTAGCAAAGGATCGCCCCGGCACGGTTCATGCCATCACCGGACTTTTTCTGCAATACCACCTTAACATCGCATTTTCGCGGGTCGAGCGACAACAACGTGGGGGCGAAGCCATCCAGCTTTTCGAAACCGACGATAACATCCCGCCGGGCCTGGTTGCCACGCTGGAAACTTTTGACTGGGTACACTGGGCCCGCCACATCCCGCATCTGGGAGAATAACCATGTTCAACTCTCTGGCAGAGATGATTGCCCTGGCCGAAGAGACAAACCAGCCCCTGCACAGCATCGTATTGGCCCGCGAAGCTGAGCTCACAGGCCGTTCACCCGCCACCATCCGCGAAATGATGGCCCAACGTCTGGCCGTGATGCGCCGCAGCACCGAAGAGGGCATCGCCCGCCCGGTACGTTCGCTGAGCGGCATGAGTGGCGGCAGCGCCTGGCAACTGTGGCAACATCTAAAAACAGGCTATCAACCGGTGACCGGGCCCATCTTGAGCCGTGCCATAGCCCGAGCCATGGCTGTCAACGAAGTCAATGCAGGCATGGGCTGCATTGTGGCCACACCCACCGCAGGCTCAGCCGGCATCTTGCCGGGCGTGCTGCTCACCTTGCAGGAAGCCTACAAGTTTCGTGACGAGCAATTGGTAGATGCGCTGCTCATCGCCAGCGGCGTAGGCGCGGTCATTGCCCGCCGCGCCAGCATTTCGGGCGCAGCAGGTGGCTGCCAGGCAGAAACAGGCAGCGCTGCTGCCATGGCCGCAGCAGCCTCGGTGGCCCTGCTGGGGGGCACGCCGCATCAATCGGGCCAAGCTGTGGCCATCACACTGAAGAACATGCTGGGCCTGGTCTGCGACCCGGTCGCGGGCCTGGTAGAAGCCCCCTGTGTCAAACGCAACGCCGGCGGCGTGGCGCAATGCTTCATTGCCATTGATCTGGCCATGGCTGGCGTCGAAAGCATCATCCCCCCCGATGAAGTCATCGATGCCATGGCCGATGTGGGACGCCACATGCACCCACGCTTCAAAGAAACTGCCCGCGGCGGCCTGGCAGCCACCCCCACGGGCCAGCGTTTGGCAGCCAAAATCTGGCAAGACAAGCCCTCCGCTGCCTGATGCCGACATTGCTCCGGCGGGCAATCCTCAACTATAATAACCAAGATACTGGCGTTTTTTGGCTTAACCACAGATTTTCACGAAAACTGTAAAAAGCCCTCAAAAAAACATTGTCACCTTCGAGTCTTTGTGCAAAGGATTGAAGGACACGACCGGTATCGTTACAACCAGCATGCCGACGCTCACAACATCCCCTGCGTCAAGACCTATCTCACACTTCACGGAGCCATCCATGAAAACCTATCCTGCATTGGTACTGGCAGGCTACTCCACCGAAACCCCAGACCCCCTGGCCCTGGCCATGGGCGTTCAACGTAAATCACTCATCCCCATCGTGGGTAAACCAATGGTCTACTGGGTGGTCAAGGCCCTGCAAGAAAGCAGTCGTGTCGACCAAATCTACATCGTGGGCATGAGCGAAGAAGACCAGGTTGATTTTGGTACAGAGGTCATTTATGTGCCCAATCAAAATCGCCATTTCGATAACATTGTGGCCGGCATGGATGCAGCTCGCGCGCATCAGCCCGATGTTGATTTCATGCTAACGGTCTCAGCCGATATTCCTGCGCTTCAGCCCCAAACCATCGATTGGTTTGTGCAAACCAGCGAAAATTCGGGCGCAGATTTGTGCTATTCGGTGGTGCAAAAAGAGGTGATGGAAGCAGCTTACCCCAATTCCCGACGCTCCTACGTGCCCGTGGTGGAAGGCAAAATGTGCGGCGGCGATCTTTTCTTCGTGCGTATTGCCATCGTACACAACAACGAGCAGTTGGTACGCGAATTGCTGGCCAAACGTAAAAATGTTCTGCAACAGGCCCGCTTGCTCGGATTCAGCACCATCGTCAAATTCCTGTTCCGCCGCCTTTCCATCAAGGATGCCGAGGGCATTAGCAAACGCGTCCTCAACGCAGTCACCCACATTGTGGTCTCGCCCTATGCCGATTTAGCCATGGATGTGGATAAACCGCATCAATTCGATTTGGTTCGGGCCAAAATGGAACAAGAGGCATGAGCTTGATTCAAACCCTGGAAACATGGGATCAACGTTGGAGCGCAAGCCTGCGGGTAGATGAAAACCCTGTCGGCAAAGGGCTGGCCAGCATTGCCGCCCATTTTGGCGATGGCCCTCTGTGGCTGGTTTTATGGCTAGCAGGCATACTTCTTTTGCCTGCGCCGCAACGCTGGCAAATAGCGTTGTGGCTGGCAGCCTCGCTGGTGGCAGCGATCATCACTTACAGCATTAAATTTACGCTCAAGCGCCCCCGCCCCCACGAAATCGATGGTTTTTACAGCAAAGGCTACGATCGCCACGCCTTCCCCAGCGGACACGCCACCCGCATGGGCAGCCTGCCACTGTTCGGAGCCTGGATTTTCCCGCAGTGGGCGCCCCTGTTTTGGTTCATCTCACTAATTTGCATCTGGGCCCGAGTGGCACTGGGCGTGCATTACTTGGGCGATGTAGTCGTGGGCTGGCTCATTGGCGCGGGCGTCAGTTTGCTGCTCATCTTTGCCATCTCCTATCTGAACATCCTGTAAACGCACCATGGATCATCCATTCCGAATCTCTTACTACCTGCGCCAACTGGCCCGACGCTGGAAACTCATTCTGGCTCCGGCAATCATCGCACTGCTGGCCGCAGTGGCATTTTCATTCATAACGCCCACGCGCTACACTGCCCACACCACACTCATTGCCCCCAAACCGCAACTGGTCTGGCGCTGGGAGAACAAAGTCTACGACATCGTCAACCTACGCTTTGATTGGCGGGCCGAGGTCATCCCCCTGGTTAAAACGCAAAAAGTAGCCGATGCTGCGCTGACGCAAGCAGCAGACCAACTTAGCCGCACTTACAGCGCAGCAGAGCTGATGGCAGCCACCTCGGTCAAAGAGGAAACAGGCTCTCTCTTCAGCATCAACGTCAAACTGAGCAATGCCGAAGACGCAGCCCACCTGGCCAACGCCCTGGCCTTGGCCCTGCCCGCGGCCATCGCCGATATTTATGCCGGCGACCAGGATGCCTTTACCAAGGCCCAAGCCTACGCCCAGCAAAACTTCGACAAGCTGGATGACCAATGGCGGGCCTTTCGGGCCCAAAATGGCATTGGCCTCGGCTTCACCGGTGATCTCACCAGCACCGGCGATGAAACCCTGTACGGCAATCAAAGCGCCATCAAGCACGAGCTCACCATCCGTAGCTCCGATGTGGCCAACAGCACACTCTTTCTCGATAAACTCTCCACTGTGCTGGCCGCACTGGAAGCCAATGAGCCCAACACACATCTGGCGCTGCTGGATTCCAGCATTTTGGCCCGCTACGGCCTAAACTTTGAGCAACTGCGGCAACTCTCACGCCCGGCCCTGCAACAAACCCTGCAAACCCTGCAACAGCAATTGCAAAGTGATGTTGCAGTTGCCAATGCAGATTTGCTAACCCTGCAAGACAACATGGCACAACTTCTCCAGCAGCGAGATAACCTCCTGCTCACTCGCGGCGTGTGGTACGATTCACTCAAAGCGCTGCAAAACAAACAAATCGAGCTGGAGACCAAACGCATTGTCGAAGGGCAACGGGTGCAGCAAGTGGATGCGGCACAAATTCCCACACGCCCGTCGCAACCTAACTGGCCCCTAAACCTGGGCCTGGCCCTGATTGCAGGTCTGCTGGGGGGACTTTTGCTGGCGGTCATCGCCACTTATTTGGGTGGAGAGGATACAGCATCCTTTTAAGTAGGTGATGCTATGAAAATTGAAATGTAATGATTCATCGCCATCCAGAGCGCACCACCAAGAGCACAAAGACACCAAGGCACGAAGAAAAAGAGAAAGAATGGCTCAAGAAGAATCTGTGCAAGCTGTGGTTGCCATGGTTTAACCACAGCGTCTCACAGATTTTCACAGAAATACAAAAAAACATCCAAAAAATCTGTGCAAGCTGTGCCATCTGTGGTTGCAATAGCGGCAAATCTATTTTCGCCCTTCGCCGAGAGGCCCAGCACTTTTCGCAAGGTCCAAATGTGCAGCAACTTAAGCCTACACACGCCTGGGCCCTGGCGCTGAGCCTGACCCTGCTCTCGGCGCTGCTTTGGCAAACACTAACACCGCCCTGGACAGCGCCCGATGAGCCCGGGCATTTTTTGTATGTACGGCTTTACGCCGAAACAGGTCGCCCGCCCACACCCGCGGGCATCACGCCCGCGCATTGGCAGGCCTTGCTTGCCAGTCTGGAAGCAAGCGGGTGGCAAACATATATTCATGGCCACAACGCTCCCGCCATCAGTCACGACCCGGTGCTGGCGGCCAGCGGCCTGCAAGTAGGACAAAAAGCGCCTGGCTACTACGCACTGGCTGCCGCCTGGCTCAAGCTACATCCCCACTGGCAAACCCTGCCCCTGGTGGCGCAATGGCGCTGGTTGCGATGGCTTTCGGTGCTGTTACGACTAGCCACCACCAGCATCGCCCTGCTGTTGGCCCGCAACCTTTGGCCCGGACAGCCGCAAAAACAACTCAACCTGGGGCTGCTAACGGGCCTGCTGCCCATGGTCGGTTTTATTGGCGGCAGCCTGAACAACGATGCGCTAACGTTGCTGTGGGGTGCGGCCAGTTTTAGCGCCTTGGTGCTGGCAGCTTCCCGCCCCGCCCAACTGCTGATGCTGCTACTGGTGGGGCTGGGCCCGCTGCTTATCGACATCAGCTTGCTCATGTTTTGGCCCCTAACCCTGTTGCGTTACACTTTCTGGCGCGATGCCGGGCCCAAGCTGCACCTAAGAGCCCCAGCACGGTCACGCTACGCCCCACTAACCTGGCTACTCATCCTGCTGCCGGGCCTGCTCCTGTTGCCCAACCCCCGCTATGCCGCAGGATGGCGGTACCAGCATCTGAATCGAACACGTCGCGAGGGACAGCTCTTTTTGGCGGGCGCAGATGATGTTCGGGCGCAGATGGTGCAAATCCTCAGCGGCAAACAGATTTTGCGCCAACAAGGGCAAAACCTGCACCTGGTGGCCCACATCAACAACTCGCGCGGCCCCCTCATGCTGCGTCTGCAAGATGCCAGCCACAGCAGCGAAATAGCGTGTCCCGAAAACGCTCAGCCTCACATTTGCCAACTAACACACACCCTCAGCCCCGGCAGCCAGCACATCAGCCTTAGCGCCCGAGCACCCGCGGGCCCGGTCAGCTTTAGCCTGCGCCTGACCAATGACGCAGGCCACTCGTTGCTAAAAAATGGCAGCGGCCAGCGTCCTGCCCTGCTGGGAGCGCCCCTGTTCACCACGCTGGAGCAGCATTTACCCCTGCCCGCGGGCTACTTCAGCCATCTCTTTAGCCCCGGCATCTGGTCAATCCCGGCCCTAATGCGTTACACTTTGTATGCTGGCTTTACCTGGGCCAGCTTTTGGGGCTACTTTGGCTGGCTCAACCGCCCCTGGCCCTGGAGCATTTATCTGCTTTTAGGACTCACCACCCTGGCCGCCATTGCCGGTTACAAAGACCGACACCTTACGCCCCTCCAACGCCTGGCAGCTCTGGCCCTGCTGCTCATCCTGCTGCAAACCTGGCTGCCCATGCTCGGAAGCGCCTGGCAACCACAAGGACGCTATCTCTTCCCCGCGTTGCTGCCCATCAACCTGCTTTTGCTGGAGGGATGGCAGCAACTTCTGGGCCCCCAACGGACTCGCTGGCTCCCCCAGCTTCTGCTCCCCGGCCTGATGATGCTTAATCTGCTGGCCTGGTGGGTCATCTGAGGCGTGATCCCGAAATCTGAAAGCGAAGCCCCGGTGCTGAACTGCCACCCAATCACCCATAGCCAATCTCCAATTTCCAAACACCCCCCATTACCATGAAAACCCTTCTTATCGGCCTGGACGGCGGAACCTGGGACCTGTTGGGCCCTCTGTGCGATCTCGGCATCATGCCCAAGCTGGCAGCACTGCGGGCCCGAGGTGCATGGAGCCCCCTGCGCTCCACCCAGCCCCCCTTCACCGCCCCGGCCTGGGCCAGCTTTATCACCGGCGTCAATCCAGGTAAACATGGCATCCTCAACTTTGTGCAGCACGATGGCACACCCGCGGGCAGCCTGCGCGGGCAAGGGCGCCCCGTAAACAGCACCGATATTGGCGCCCCCCTGCTGTGGGATTATTTTAGTGCCCATGCCCGCGATGTGGGGTGCATCAACCTGCCCCTGAGCTATCCCCTGCGCCCCATGAAAGGCTTTGCCATCAGTGGCATGCTCACCCCACCCGCAGGCCAGGACTGGATTTATCCCCGCTCGCTGGCAAAAACGCTGAACGACTACATCATCGACCTGGAATATGGCCGGGCGGGACAACCGCTGCGGCGGGAAGATCTGCCATCACCCCTGGGCATGATTCATGACATCATGCGCATGACCGAACGCCGGGGCATGCACAGCGTGCGTTTTATGCAAACCCAACCGTGGGATGTTTTTATGGTGGTGTTCACTGGAACTGACCGGCTTTCGCATCATTTTTGGCATTATCTGCAACCGGGCGCAGCCACTCGTAACATGAACCCTCGCATCGCTGACAAGTTGCAGGCGTATTTTGCGCTTTTAGACCAAATTTTGGGAATGATGGTGGCTATGGCCGGGCCCGAGACACACCTGCTCATGCTTTCGGATCATGGCTTTGGGCGGGCGGCCCGACACTGGGTCCACCTGAACAACTGGCTGCTGGAGCTGGATTTGATGCGGCTGCGCATGGGCAAGGCCAGTTGGATGAACCGGGTCAAACGTAGTGCACCCTGGCTCACCGACCTGACCAAGCGCATCTTGCCGCCCGAGGCCCGCAAAAGCGTGCAACAGCATGGTCATCTGGCCGATGCCGTTGATTGGGACGAAACCCTGGCCTGGGCCGCTCCTCTCTACAACAACGTGGCAGGCATCACGCTGCACCGCACCACGCACAGCACACCAGGCCCGGTAAGCCCCGCGGCAGTGCCCAAAGTGCGCGAATTCATCATTCAGCAGGCCAAATTGCTACGAATTCCAGGCAAAAATCGCCCCCTGTTCACCGCGGTGCAAACCCGTGAAGAAGTTTACTCTGGCCCTTATGTCGAGCAATTCCCCGACATCATCCTCACCCTGGGCCACGATTACGCGGCAGTGCCCACCCTGGGCTCATCCCTCATCACCCAAATTCCACCGGGAACGCTACTGCGCAGCGGCGATCATCGCCCCAACGGCATGTTTTTGGCCGCGGGCCCGCACATCAAACCAGGTCGCTTGCCGCAACCGCCCAGCCTGATGGATTTGGCGCCTACCACCCTGCATCTATCTGGATTGCCCATT
The DNA here is from genome assembly GCA_964565065.1 of uncultured Caldilineales bacterium. Taxonomy (GTDB): domain Bacteria; phylum Chloroflexota; class Anaerolineae; order J102; family J102; genus M2005. The sequence goes on from CAZMDD010000149.1 coordinate 21,817, forward strand.
CCCGAAAGTATGGATGGTCAGGTCATCACCGACATCTTTCAGGAAGCCTTTTTGACAGAGCATCCGCCCCGCCCGGGCGCAGATTTGCCCACCCCCCACCACGCCTACGACCTGGATCCCGACGAAAACGCGGCTATCAATGACCGCCTGCGCGGTCTGGGCTATCTGGGATGAGTGTGTCATCCTCTCAAGAATATGCTCCTCATCATTGGACTCGATGGCGCTGACTGGCGCATTTTAGACCCCTGGCTGCAAGATGGCTCGCTGCCCACATTGGCTGCGCTGCGGGCCCGAGCGCGGTGGGGCGGCTTGCGTTCGACCATGCGTCCCGAATCATCCATTGCCTGGACAACTTTTGCCACAGGCATGAACGCCGGACAACATGGCATTTTTGGTTTTGTGGGCCAGCGCCCGCACAGCTATGACCTAACATTGAACACAGCCGCAGCTATCCGGCAGCCCACCTTTTGGCAGCGAGCCGCGGCCGCAGGCAAAAAGGTAGCGCTGCTCAATGTGCCCATGACCTACCCGCCCCAGCCTTTTGCGCCCGGTGCGCTGGTTACTGGCATGCTCACGCCCGATACCAGCAGCGCCATGACGCATCCGCCTGAGCTACAAGAGGCGCTGCTGGCCGCTGTGCCCGATTATGTCATCAACGTAAGCCCCACCGGCTTGAGCTTACGACAGTTTATCCGGGCGACGACGCGGGCTATCGAGGCCCGGGCCCGGGCCATGCTGTGGTTGTTGCGACAGGAGCAATGGGATGCGTTGGTGGCGGTTTTTACTGCCACCGACCGCTTGCAGCATCAAACCTTGCATTTGCTGGATGCCCGGCATCCCCGACACCATGCCGATGAGGCGCGGGCGTTGCTACCCGATTTGCTGGATGCGTATCGGGCGATGGATGCAGGGATTGCCGCGCTGCTGGCGGAGGTGGGTGCGGATGCCACAGTGGTGGTGCTTTCGGATCATGGATTTTCGCCGGTGAGCCGGGCATTTTATCCCAATGTGTGGCTGCATCGACAGGGATTGCTGCATTTTCATGGCTCGCCTCTGCCTCGGCTCAGTTTACGACAGCGTTTGGCCAGGCAGCGGTGGCTGCGGCGGCTCAGGGGGATGTGGCCAGTTTCGGGCCCCGCGCGTGTGGCTGCTTCTCCCGCAGCGTGGATGAAAAATATCGACTGGACGCGCACCAAGGCGGTTTACAGTCCGGCCAGCGGTATCCGGCTGAATGTGCAGGGACGAGAACCGCAAGGCATTTTAACGCCGCCCGAGGCAGCAGCACTGGCTCAGGATTTGAAAACCGAGCTGCTGGCGATTACTGATCCGCAAACGGGCGCACATCCGGTGACCGCGGTGTTTACCCGCGAGATGCTTTATGCGGGCCCTTTTCTGCAAAACGCTCCCGATTTGATTTTGGACCCGCAGCGAGATGGCGCTCATCCGGCATACAACAACATTGTGCCCCGCAAGTTTGCTCCCGCTCTCTTTGCCGATAGCGGAGACAAGTCGGGTAACCATGCGCATACCGGCATTTTGCTGGCTGCGGGACCTGGCATTGAACCGGGCCCGATAGCGGACGCGCATCTCATCGATTTGGCTCCCACGCTTTTGCATCTCATGGGGCTGGCGGTGCCGCGTGAGATGGAGGGACAGGTTCTGGATTTCGCGCGGGCGCAGCCCATCCGTTTGGGAACCAGCGATCCAGCTTTATCTCTCCAAAATGAGCAGGGGTTCAGCCCGGAGGAGGAGGCGATTGTGGCGGAGCGTTTACGGTCGTTGGGGTATTTGTAATGCGCATTCTGGTGCTTTCGCCCATCTCGCCGCTGCCGATTTTTAGCGGGGGACGCACCCGGCTTTTCAACATCACCCGGCAGCAGGCCCGGCGGCACGAGCTGACCTTTGTGAGTTTTTGGCGCCATGATGAGGAGTGGCAGGGCTTGCAAAAGTTGGCGCAGGATTTGCAGATTCGGGTGATTCCGGTGGCTTTTCAGAGCAAGCGGAGACTGCTACGACATCCGGGACGTGATGCGCTGGCAGTGGCCCGGGCTTATGGGCGGGCGTGGCGTCATGGCTGGCCCGCGGCGATTCCGGCCTGGGAGCAAGGGGCCATGTTTCGGGCGCTGCGGCAGGAGCTGGCCGCGCGGCGTTATGATATTTTGCAGGTGGAATGGCCTTATTTGGCTTCGTATGCGTTGCAGCCAGGCATGCCGCCAGCCGTGCTGATTACGCATGATGTGTTTAGCGTGGGGATTCAGCGCCGGGCCGCGCTGGCGCATGATGCGCGCTTGCACGCGCAGGCGCGGCGCTGGCGCACGTACGAGGGGATGATTTATGCTCGGTTCGAGCTGGTGGCTGCGATGTCGACGCAGGATGCCACTTTTATTCGGGAGCGGGCCCCAGATGCTCACATCATCATCAGTCCCAATGGGGTGGATACGCAGCGGCTGACGCCAGGTGTGATTCGGGAGGATGCCCAGCAGGTGTTGTTTGTGGGGTCTCCTACTCATGCGCCCAATTTGGATGCGGCATGTTGGCTGCTACGAGAGATTTGGCCCCCTTTGCAGAGGCAAAATCCGCACGCAAAATTGACCCTGGTCAATCTTAAACATCCCAAAGTGCAGCAGTGCGCTGCCGGGCAGCAGAATGTGCGCATTACCGGACGCTTGCCCGAGTTGAGTGCTGTGTATGGGCAGGCGGATGTGGCTCTGGCGCCATTGCGGGCAGCTTCGGGCACGCGGTTAAAGATTTTGGAGGCTTTTGCGCTGGGTGTTCCTGTGGTTAGCACCAGCATCGGGCATGAAGGGCTGGCTGTGGAGCCGGGCAGGCATTTGCTGACCGCAGACACACCGGCTGCTTTTGCCGCGGCTATCCAGCGGGCGCTAAGGGATGTGGCTTTGCGCCGCGAGTTGGCTCGCAACGGGCGTTTGCTGGCAGAGCAGCGCTACGATTGGGTTAGGATTGTGGATAGTCTGGATGATGCGTATAGAATGGTAGTTCATAACGATACAGGTCGCAACCTTCAATCTTTGGCCCGCCAGGCCGGAAGAAAAAAGGAATGAACTACTCAAAAA
>CAZMDD010000150.1:0-27882 GCA_964565065.1 uncultured Caldilineales bacterium
GCTGGCACAACCTTCAACCAGCAAACCTTGAACCTGAAATCCTAGGCCCGCGGTCAACCCGCCGAGTCGCAGACTCGCCGGGACACGTTTTTTTTTGATGGAGGAGCTGGCGGTTTATCACTGCTCGCTGGCCTCTGACCCACTGACCTCTGGCCCTCTGGCCCTCTGACCTCTGACCCACTGACCTCTGACCTCTGGCCTCTGACTCGCTGGCCTCTGACCTCTGACCTACTGACCTCTGGCCTCTGACCTCTGGCCCACTGACCTCTGACCCACTGACCTCTGGCCCTCTGACCTCTGCCCTCTGACCCTCTGACTCGCTGGTAGTGCTGGCCTCCCTCCTCAAATCTCCCCACCCCCATCGCCTCTCCGCACCTCAGTAGCACAAACAATTTGCAGCTCTGCACCTTTGCACAAGACAGAACCCCTATTTTCGCTACGCTGGGCAACCGGTATCACCTCTTTTATGTTATAATACTCCCGACAAAATGCACCGATTCTCTCACTCTTTCTTGCCGGGAGCAAATCCATGCCCTATTCACGTATCCGGGAAGCGCCAGAATCCAGCTCAGCAGCAACCTTGCGCGCGGTGGTGGCAGCCCTCAACGATGCCTGGCACGCGCCGCAATCCAGCACACCCGCGCAAAAACGCCTGGCCCGTTTTAGCCGTCATCTCCCCCGATGGATGGTGCAACGTAAAATTGCGAATGTTGTACGGCAACGGGCCCTGGCTCCCGACCTTGCCCGTTATGTCAAAACCCAAGGACTGGCCCGCCAAGTTATCGCCCACTACCAGCAAATCGAAGGGCGCGTTGGCTATCCGGTTATCATCATTGGCCCACCCAATGGCGCACTGGCCTACCTGGCCGCACTGCTGGATGCCGCATTTCTGCCCAGCCACTTTCTGCTGAGCTTTGCCGACCGCACCCAGCCCGATGCCATAGAAACTTATCAGCAGCACGGCGCACACCTTATCAAAACCATCCTGCAAACCAACCACGATTTGCAGGCAGTCAATCACTACGACCCCATCCACGACCGCTTTTTGGTTTCGGAAGTCAATCATGTGCGCCTGAAATTGCTAAAACTGCCGGAAGCTTATCAACAATTTATCAAAAACCATCTAGCCAAGGGCAGCACTCTGCTTTTTGCCGAAAACAGCTACTCATGGAGTCAATACAAAATCGGAGAGCGCCACAATTTTCAGGTAGGGGGCTTGGGCGGATTCTTGCCGCAGGAGTATCTCAGGGGCACCGAGGCGCTGGATGCCTGGCTGGATGAACAGGGCAGCGCCCACCGCGGTGGCTGGCTGCTAACCGACTACGAGCTGGAAAATGCCCCTGAATCGGAATGGGGCAGCCTGCCACAATTCCAGGAACAGGTCAAACGCTTTGCCCATGACCACGACTACCAATTCCGGGCCATCCGCGGCGCCCACCCGGAAGATTACAGCTCGCTAACCTACACCGCGTATCTGTGGGAAAGCAGATTGCACGACCGCACGCCCAATGGCCTGCTGGTGGAATGCTTTACCCAAATCAATCCTACTGCCGCACTGCGGGCCGATTTGCTACCATTGTGGATGCCCTTCAACACTGTCGACAGCCTGGAGTCATTCCGGCGCATGTTGCCATATCTGCCCAAGGCGTTGCCCGTGGGACTTTCGCTGCTGCCCAATTTTACGCAAACGCCCGATATGCCTTCGGCCAGCCAATGGGCCGATGTGGCGCAACGCATCGGGCCATTGCACTGGCTGGGCGTGCAACCAGAACACTATCCCATGGATGCAGCAGCCTTCATTAACTACGTTCCCGATTTGAAACAATGGGTTCAAGAAAATCCGGGACGGAAACCAAGGCCCCAACTCACTCCCGAGGCCTTTTTGGGGATGATTGATGACTTGAACCGGCACGGTTCCCGACTTTTCGCCTATCTGCTCAACGATAAGGAAGAAAAGGAGCAGAATGGCTCGACATTGCATGAACCGGGCCCCATCGATGAAATCTGACAGTAACAACACGAGCCAACATTGCGGATGGCCAAGCTGGGGCATGGCGATTTTGCTGCTGATGCTTGCAGGTTTGGGCGCGGGGATGAGCGTACGCGCGCGCGGGCCTGACGCTCCTGCACGACCCCAGGCCCTGGTTGCGGGCCCATACCTGGGCGAAACCACGCCGGCATCGCTGGTCATTGCCTGGGCCACCGATACCGCGGGTAGCAGCGAAGTGCATTACAGCGTCGATACCAGCTATGCGCAAACCATGACCGCCAGCACGCTGCTCAGTCATGGCAAATACTGGCATCAGGCCACACTTTCGGGCCTGACGCCCGCCACGCGCTACCACTACCGCATCATCACCGATGGCGTCGATCTTACCCCCTGGCCCGATGTCACTGCGGGCACAGCACCCACCACCACCGCTACTCATACCCACTTCATCATCCTGGGAGATAGCCGCCCCGAGTCGTCCAGCGCTGCCCCCAATCAATCGGCGCAGGATGTGGCGGCACTGCTGGCACAAAAAGAGGCTGATTTCATCCTGCACACAGGGGATATCGTGCATTCAGGGGGCATTTGCTCAGGCGCAGATAACAGTTGGGAGCAGTATCAGCGGGCCTACTTTGGCATCTACCGCGAAAGTCTCAAACAAACGCCTCTCTACCCTACCCTGGGCAATCACGAGTTGAACAACGGCTCGTGCGGCGAACAGGCCTACACCGAAATCTTCCATCTGCCCGCAAACGCGCCCGCGGGTGATGCCGAAAAATACTACGCCTTCGACTGGGCCAATGTTCATCTCACCGTGCTGGATACAGAGCTGGATTTTTCACCGGGCAGCGCGCAATACACCTGGCTACAAAATGATTTGCAAAGCACCAATCAGCCCTGGAAGCTGGTGGTTTTTCATCGTCCAGCCTACAGCTCGGGCCCCCACGGCAGCAATACCGATGTGCAAACGCACCTTGTTCCCCTGTTCGAGTCCAATGGCGTGGCCATGGTTTTCAGCGGACATGACCATCTTTACGAGCGCACCTGCGCCATCCGCAACAACGCCTGCACCACGCCTGACGCAGGCGGCGTCATTTACTTTGTTGCGGGCGGAGCGGGAGCGCATCTTTATAATCCCACGCCCGCCTGGTTTACCGCCCGGGCCACCGCCACCAACCATCTAATGGAACTCAACATCGAAAATTGCAAGCTCACGATGCGGGCCACCGACACTGCAGGCAACACCTTTGATAGCGTGGTCATCAATCGCTGCCCGGTCAGCGCCCCGCGGGTGAGCATTCAAAAAAGCGCCGATGACGTGAACACCGTGCTTTCGTGGCCGCACAATGCCCAAAACAGCCGTTACGAGCTACATCGCAGCGACACCCCCTACTTCTGGCCCGGGCCCGACACGCTGCTGCAAAGCTTCGAACCTCCCTTTGATGCCAGCATCCTTTACACCGACACCAGTGCAGCCCTGGGCGATAGCCATGTGAACCACAGCTACCAGGTAATCAGCTACAACACAGCAGGCGATAGTGCGGCATCGAATCGCGTTGCCGAATTCGATTTTGGCGATGCCTCCATCCCGGTTTACGGTTACCAAATTCTGCACACCTACCCTCACGACGATGACGCGTTCACCCAGGGCTTGGTGTACGAAGCCACCGACATCCTGTACGAAAGCACAGGGCAAGTGGGCAGCCTGGGCTCAGTCCTGCGCAAAGAAACTCTGGACGGTACAGTGCTAAAAGAACGCCAGCTAAATGATGAACAGGGTGAAGACTACTTTGGCGAGGGCATCACCCTGTGGAATAACACCATTCCGCAGCTTACGTGGCAGGATCACACCGGATTTGTGTTTGATAAAAGTAGCTTTGCTGAACTTAGCCAATTTGCTTACCCCCACGAAGGCTGGGGCCTGACTCACAATGATTCTTATCTCATCGTCAGTGATGGAACCAGCACCATTCGCTTTTGGGATCCTACCACCTTTGCCGAGGTCAAGCAGATTCAGGTTTATGATAACGACGGGCCCGTGGACCAACTCAACGAACTGGAATACATCGATGGCGAAATCTATGCCAATGTTTGGTACTCCGATCCCGAGGTCATCGCCCGCATTAACCCCTACACCGGGCGCGTGGTGGGCTGGATCAACCTGGACGGACTGCGACCTTCGGGCGCTAATGTGCTCAACGGCATCGCCTATGATGAAGCAGGACAACGCCTCTTTGTCACGGGCAAATTTTGGCCCTGGCTCTATCACATCCAGCTCGTTTCACATCCACCATAGCATGCGCCGCACCTTTACAAGACTGTTTGCAATGAGAACAATGTCTTCCCCGTGTGCGGGCGCTGTCCTTGGGCCCAGGGATTTGTGCAGTGCCCCTAACTGCCTGGCATTGACACCGAACGCAAGTTTTGCTAAAGTGCTTGCAAGTGACTCAGTCAAATTCGAACTACTACCAAAATCCATAGCCCCCTGGCATGTATTGTGCCCACAAGGACGTTTATGAAACGCATTTTATCCCACAAAGCTGAAAGCATTTTACAGCAGGAAAGAGCGCTGTTGGCTCGCCTGGAGGTGGCCGGAGCCCGTCTGGACGCGCCCGAAGCTGATATGAATGTTATTGCCCAGGCCCGGCAGCAACTGGATAGCCTCTTTCTGCTGGCTGTCATTGGCGAATTCAACAGTGGTAAATCAGCTTTTGTCAATGCCATGCTGGGGGGCAGTTATCTCACCGAGGGGGTCACGCCCACCACCAGTCAAATTCACATCATCGCCTGGGGCCCGGAGCAGCGTGCCGAGCAGCTCGAACCTTATCTGCAACGCCTGCTGCTGCCCATCGACTGGCTGAAAGAGATTAACATCGTAGACACGCCCGGTGTGAACGTGGTCATCCAGCAGCACCAGGACCTCACCGAATCTTTCATTCCCCGGGCCGATTTGGTGATTTTCGTCACCTCGGCAGACCGCCCATTTAGCAAAAGCGAGCGGGAATTTTTGAGTTTTGTGCAGGAATGGGGCAAAAAAATCATCTTTGTCATCAACAAGCTGGATATTCTGCAAAACGAAGAAGGGGTGAACAAAGTCATCGACTATGTGCAGGAGCAGGCCAAAGAACTCCTGGGCATTGCTCCCGACATCTTCCCGGTGTCGGTGCGCTGGGCCCAGGAGGCCAAGTTCAATCCCCAACGCCCGGGCGCGGCCTCGCTGCTGGAAGCCTCTCGCTTTGCTGCGCTGGAAAGTTACATCCTGAACCGGTTGGATGAGGTGGAACGCCTGCGTCTGAAGCTGGAAAGTCCTCTGGGCGTGGGACAACGCCTGCAAGAAAGCTATCAGACCGAGGTGCAAGAACGGCTGCATCTGCTGCAAGAGGATTTGAAAACCATCCAACACATCGATGAGCAACTGGCCGCGTATCAAACAGATATGCGTCACGATTTTGAATTCAGGCTGCACCGGGTGGATAACATTTTGCTGGAGATGCGGGCCCGAGGGGACGACTTCTTCGAGGAAACCATCCGCCTGGGCCGCTTTATGGATTTGATGAACAGTGCCCGACTCAAAGCTGCTTTCGAGGAGCAAGTCATCGCCGATACGCCGCATCGTACCGAGCAGGAGGTGAGCGAGCTGGTGGATTGGATGGTGGAACGCAACTATCGTCAGTGGCAGGCTATCACCAGCTATTTGAACCGCCGGGCCCAAGAGCATGGCGACCGCATTGTGGGCCAGGTGGGAGGAGAATTCGACCTGAATCGCCAGCGACTGCTGACCTCGGTGGGGCGGGCGGCCCGCGAAGCCATGGCCAGTTATGATAAAGCTGCCGAGGCCCGCAAGCTTACACAATCGGTGCAGACCTCGCTGGCAGCCATGGGCGTGGTGCAAGTGGGTGCGCTGGGCCTGGGCGCAGTACTGGTTCACATCTTCACGCGGGCGCTGGATCCCTTGGGCGTGCTGGCCGCGGGCACCGTGGCCATTGCCGGGCTTTTCATCCTGCCAGCCCGGCGTCGTGCCGCCAAGCGCGACCTGGAAGAAAAAATCGAAACGCTGCGCCAGGATTTGCATCAAGCGCTTCAGCAACAATTCGAGGCTGAATTGAGCCGCTCGGTGCAAGAAATCCGAGAAGCTATTGCTCCTTACACCCGCTTTGTGCGCACCGAGCAGGAGAAACTGGAACGGGTCAACAATGAATTGAGCCAGCTCCGGCAAGAAACCGCGCACCTTCGGGCCCAAATTCAGGATTTGTAAGCTGCTATGTCGCAAGAACTGCTGACCACCAAGCAACTGCAAACCATCCTCAAGGTCGATCGCACCACCATCTACCGCATGGCAGATAGCGGACGCATTCCCGCCATCAAGATCGGCAACCAGTGGCGGTTTCCGCGCAAGCAGATTGAGCTGTGGTTGTGGAAACAGGAGGAGGGGCTCACACCCGCATCATCCGCGCCCACGCCCGCGCCTGCGCCTGCCCCCACCTTCGAGCCAGATATCGCCATCACCAGCATCTTTCCGCAGGAATGCACCCAGGCTGTGCAAGATGCCTACGCCGCGCTCATGGGCATGATGCTGGTCATCACCGATTTGGAAGGACGCCCCATCACCTCGCCCAGCAATGTCATTGGCTTGTTCACCGCCACCGATTCAGCACCGCTGGCGCATCAGCGCTGCATGGCACACTGGGCCGCCATGGGGGAACACCCGCGGCTGCAACCTCATTTTACGCCCAGCCATTTGGGATTGCTGTGCGCCCGCGGGCTCATCCGCGTGGGCAGCGACATCAAAGCCATGCTTATTGCCGGGGGCATTGCGCCGGAACACTGGCCCCCCGATGACGCGGGCATCCAGAAAATCGCCGATGATTTGTACATCGATCCTGCCATCATTCGGGCACATATCCATGAAGTGCATCACATGCCCCGGATGCTACAACAAGAACGGCTGCCCTACGTGCAACGCCTGGCCGACACCTTTTCGATGATTAGCAGCGAACGGGTAGCGCTCATTCAGCGCCTGGGTAAAATTGCAGCACTGGCCAATCTACCATAAAATCGCTACAGAAAACATTGATCCCTACTAAGGTAGTCCGGCTAAAAACCACTAAGACACGAAGCCACAAAGGTACAAAGAAAGAAAAAGTTCTGATGAGTTGTAATCGTCTACAAGACTCATTTTAAATTCATACCATTAACTACTTAAACGTGACGAAAATCATAGTCAGCGGGTGCGGTATCCTGTAAACTAAAGATACCCACAACCACACAACTCATTTTTGCCAATGGAGGCACGTATGAAACAAGAACGAGTCCGGGATTGGATGACCTCACCCGTTATTACCATTGATGTAAATGCCACGTTGCCCGAAGCCTGCGAACTGATTCGTCAGAACAAAATTCGTCGTCTGCCTGTGATGCAGGATGGCAAACTGGTGGGAATTGTCACGCGGGGCGATTTACGCGGGGCTCAACCATCAGAGGCCACCACGCTAAGCATTTGGGAGCTAAATTATCTGCTTTCAAAGCTCAAACTCAGTCAGATTATGACACCCGATGCCATCACCATTAGCGAAGATGCCACTCTGAGCGAGGCCGCACAGGTGATGATTGACTCTAAAGTCAGTGGCCTGCCCGTTTTGAACAGCGCAGGTGACCTGGTGGGCATGATTACCGAATCAGACATCTTCCGCATGGTGGTCAAACATTGGCGCAATGCCGAATAGCCCAACAAACTTGATGGGCTGCAACTGGAAACAATCACCGCGTTGAACAAATTCTAAAGTCGTTTATCCAGAGCGCAGCACCAAGAGCAGAAAAGCACCCAAAATCTGCGGAATCCGTGCAATCTGTGGTTGCAATGACGACGAATCCATCTACGCCATTGATCAAAATTTGCAGGCACGCTTCGCCAGCTCCCAATGCACATCCACTCAATCATCACAAGGCTTCGGGTTGCCCGGAGCCTTTTTGTATGCTCGAAACTTGCTTGCCACGCCCGAAAATGCTAGCATACGCGTATTCCAATCCCCACTTAGAAGGCGCTTTGCCTGGGTGGGCTGGCAATCAGATTATGAGCAATGTCGCTTTGAAACCACAAGCCCTCTCAGATATTCGCGTCCTCGATCTCTCGCGCGTGTTGGCTGGCCCGTATGCCACCATGATGCTGGCTGATTATGGCGCCGAGGTTATCAAGATTGAGCAGCCGGGCCAGGGCGATGGAACCAGGCAATGGGGCCCGCCCTGGGTGGGGCCGTTCAGCGCCTACTTCCTCAGCGTCAATCGCAACAAACGCAGCGTCACGGTGAACCTCAAAAGTGAGGCAGGGCAGACAATCATTCGCAAGCTGGCCGCCCGAGCCGATATCGTGGTCGAAAATTTCAAGGTGGGAACCATGCAGCGCCTGGGGCTGGATTACGAAACGCTGTCTGCCAGCAATCCGGGGCTAATTTACTGCTCGATTAGCGGCTACGGGCAGGATGGGCCATACAAGGAGCGCCCGGGCTACGATTTTATGATTCAGGCCCATGGGGGCATCATGTCTATCACCGGGCCCGCGGCCGGGCCCCCGCACAAAGTGGGTGTGGCCATTGTGGATATTACCGCGGGCCTGTATGCAGTCAATGCCATTTTGGCCGCGCTGCATCATCGTGAACGCACAGGGCAAGGACAATACATCGATGTAGCACTGCTGGATGCTCAGATTGGCTGGTTGGCGAATGTGGCGCAAAACTACTTTGCCACAGGGGAATCACCGCAGCGCTATGGCAACGCCCATCCCAACATCGTGCCCTACGAAACTTTTGAGACTGCCGATAGTTTCATTGCGCTGGCTGTGGGCTCTGATGCGCAATATCAACGGCTGTGCCAGGTCATCCAGCGCCCCGATTTGTGGCAGGATGAGCGCTTTCGGCGCAATGCCGGACGGGTGCATTGGCGCGAGACCCTCATCCCGGAGCTGCAAGCAGTTTTTCGCGAGCGCAACACCGAGGACTGGATGCAGGCGCTTTTGGCTGCCAAGATTCCGGCAAGTCCCATTAATGATGTGCCCGCGGTGTTTGATGATCCCCAGGTCAAGCATCGCCAAATGGCACAAAGCATTCAGCATCCCCGCGCGGGCGAGATGACTCTGCTAGGGCCAGTGGCCAAATTATCGGCCACACCTGCCACCATCCACACTCCGCCGCCCGAGTTGGGCCAAGACACCGTCGCAGTGCTGCAAGAGCATCTTGGTCTTACTTCCGATGACATCGCCCAGTTGCAAGAAAGCGGCGTCTTATAAATTCATGTTGCACCAAGCAACAAGACCACAAAAAACAGCGACCTGTACAATTACCAACAAATTTGTACCTACTAACGTACCCAACTTCAATCACCACAAAGGCACAAAGACACTAAGAATACCAAGAATTTCAAACCTTTTTCTTGCTTTGTGCCTTTGTGGCTTCGTGTCTTAGTGGTTTCTAGCCAGGCAACCTTAGTAGTGACACAAATGTTGCAACAATTCACATCCAACGAAACGAGGAGAGCCAAAACATGAATTTTGAGCTATCTGCAGAACACAAAATGATCCGGGATATGATTTATGATTTTGCCCGCAAAGAAATCGTTCCCATCATCAAAACGTATGACCACAAGCATGAATACCCCATGGAGCTGGTTCCCAAAATGGGAGCGATGGGCTTTATGGGCGTGTGTCTGCCGGCCCGCTACGGCGGCGCGGGCATGGATTACATCTCATTTGCTCTGGTAGCCGAGGGCCTGGAATGGGCCGATTCATCGGTACGCGAGACTTTAGCGGTGCATCTGGCCTTGCACGCACTGCCCATTTTGCAATGGGGAACAGAGGAGCAGAAGGAGCGTTGGCTGCCCGAGTTGGCCACCGGCGAAAAGCTGGCCTGTTTCGGTCTCACTGAGCCGGGCGCTGGCTCCGATGTGGCGGGCATGGCTAGTCGGGCCCGCCGCGATGGCGATACTTACATCCTCAACGGCGAAAAGATGTGGATTACCCTGGCCGATGTGGCTGATCGTTTTTTGGTCTTTGCCAAAACCGACCCGGAAAAAGGAAGTCGCGGTATCAGCGCATTTGTGCTGGAACGAGGCATGCCCGGCCTGGAAACTGGCACCATCGAGGATAAACTGGGTGTTTGGGCCAGCAATACCGGCTGGATTAGCATGAGCGATGTGGTGGTGCCCGCAGAAAATCGCCTGGGCGAAGAGGGCGAAGGCTTTAAGATTGCCATGAGCGCCATCGATAACGCCCGCTACACCGTGGCCGCGGGCGCCGTAGGCCTGATGAAAGCTGCCATGCAGGAATCGATTGCTTATGCCAAACAGCGCAAAACCTTTGGCAAACCCATTGCCGATTATCAACTGGTGCAACAGATGATCGCCCAGATGCAACAGCGCATCGATATTGGCGAAATGCTGGTTTTCAAGGCGGGCTGGCTGAAGAATCGGGGGATTCGTAACACCCGTGAGACCAGCATGGCCAAGTGGTACTGCACCGAGGCTGCATTTGATTGCGCCAACGATGCGGTACAAATTCATGGCGCTTATGGCTACTCCGATGAATATAACGTAGGCCGCTATTTGCGCAACAGCAAGGGTGCAGTGATTTACGAAGGCACCTCTCAGGTGCATCAGCTCATTCAGGCAGGCTATGCCTTCGGGTGGCGCAAGGATAAGCCCTTGCGCAAAGAATTGCCCGCTTATGACGCGGATGTTTGGATGGCTGAATAACGAACTTGAAACTGTAAAAAATGTTGCGGGCAGGACTCGTTCCTCTCCTGCCCGCACATCATGCCCCTGCGCGAGCCTGCAACCCAGGCGCAACGCACCCACGTAAAACAACTGATGAAATAATGATAAACATCAACATGGAACAAACTTTGGCACAAGTAGAGGCCGTGGTAAGGGAAGCGGGGGTCATTGTACGCCAATACCACGACCTCCCGGATGACATCCAGTGGAAGGGTGAAAATGACCCAGTAACTGCTGCCGATAAAGCGGTAAATGATTTTTTGGTGGATGCTCTGAGTCACGCCTTTCCGCAGGTCGGCATGCTGGCAGAAGAGAGCAAGGATGACCTGGAACGCCTGCAAAATGAGGCCATTTGGTGCATCGACCCACTGGACGGAACCAAAGAGTTCATTGCCCGCAATGGCGAATTCAGCATCATGGTGGGACTGGCTGTGGCCAACAAGGCCGCGCTGGGCGTCGTTTATCAGCCGATAAAAGATTTTATGTACAGCGGTATAACCACAGGTGGCGCCTGGCTCACCACCCCCGCGGGCCGCACCCCCCTGCACGTGAGCGAAATTTGCCAGCCGCAGCACATGCGCCTGGTCATCAGTCGCTCGCACCGCAATCCCATTGTCGATGAAATCAAACAGGCGCTGGGCATCGGTCAGGAGCGCAAATCTGGTTCGGTGGGATTGAAGTGCGGTCTCATCGCCCGCCAGGATGCTGATCTCTATCTACATCCTTCGCCCGGGCTCAAAGAATGGGATACCTGTGCGCCCGAAGCTATCTTGCGGGGCGCGGGCGGGCAAGTCAGTGATTGCTGGGGACGGGAACTGTGTTACAATCAAGCTGATGTACACCGACATTTCGGATTGGTGGCATCCAATGCCCGGGCCCATGCCCGCATTGTCTCACTTTTGATACCTGTTCTCAATGCCCAGGGACTAACCCACGAAAAAGCCTGGTAACCTGTGGATACCATCTCACCCAAAAGCTCCTTGCTCTCGCTGGAACCGGAAAGACCGATTCCCACCGCGCCCAAAGAACCGCATCCCATCTTCTTGCGGGAGTTGCCCAAATACAATGAAGAATTCAGGCACATGTTGGCGCACATTTTGCTTCCGGTGGAACTGCTGGTAAAATTCGATATCGACCCCATTACGCTGCGCAACAAGCAGGGTCGCATCATGGTTCATACCGGACATTCGCAAGATGGTATGATTTGGGCCATTCGCCTGCTAAATGATATTGACCCACGCGATCCGTTGATGGAGATTGAAATGGCCGATACCCAATTCAATCGTATTGCCATCAATTGGGTATCCATGAGCGACCCCAGAGCTGAACGTTTTCCCATCGATCGAATGCCCAATGGCTCCCCCACGCTGCGGGGCACAGCTCAGCGCAACATCGAGGCTGAGCTGGCAGCCATGCAGGCGGGGTTATCGCCCGGGCAAACCAGGCGCGGCCTGAACCAGTTCTTTCGCCTGCTGCAAGATTTAGAGCAGTTTTTCGCAGCGATGCACCAATACGAGTTCGAGGTCGAGCCGTTGTATTATCACGCGGCCCTGCTTTTTGAGCGAAGCGGTTTTCGTTACGCCCGCGGCGAGGCCCTGATGCGGCGCATTCATCGGGGTTTTTTGCCCGGTGGGTCGTTGCGGGCCAAGCTGGATGGCAGTACGCCCTTCAGGCAGCCGTGGATGGCTGATAGCATCCGCGGGCGCTCATGGGCGATTCACGATGGCATTCTCGATGAAATTTGGGATGGCCTCAAAATGTACAAGCGGCTGGGTGTGAATGCACATTGCAACAGCACACCTGGCATCGAGTGGTAACCCCATGGCTTTGCTTGATCAAGTACTTGTTATCAACACCGGCTTGAATTTGCCCGCGCCCCGAGCTGCACAAATGCTGCAAGAGATGGGCGCCACTGTTATCAAAGTCGAGCCTCCCTCGGGCGATACTTTTGACTATTTCTGTCAGCCCTGGTATCAGGCCATGCACCAAAATATCCAGATTCAACGCATCGACCTGAAAACAGAGGCGGGGCAGCAGGCCATGCACGCCTTGCTGGGCCGGGCGCAAATCCTTATCACCTCGCAGCGGCCCGCGGCCCTCATCCGCATGGGCCTGGAGCCTAAATACCTGCATCAGCGCTACCCGGGCCTGAGCATTGTCAACATCGTCGGAGCTCCCACCCCGCGGGCGCATCTGCCCGGCCACGATCTCACCTATCAGGCACAAGCGGGATTGGTGGACCCACCCCGGCTACCTCGTTCGCTGATTGCAGATATGTCGGGCGCACAACAAGCGGTTATTGCTGCACTGGCGCTGCTGCATCACGGGGGTGGCATTCAGGAAGTTGCGCTGAGTTCTGCCGCACAACTTTATCAGGAACCGCTGGCTTATCAGCTTACCGGGCCTGGCAATTTTCTGGGCGGCAAACATGCTGGCTACAACCTCTATCAAACAGCCGATGGCTACATTGCCTTGGCTGCGCTGGAACATTACTTTTGGCCCGCGTTGCAACAGCTCTTCCCCACGCTGCCCGATAATCCTCTTGATGCCCGGGCGCACGATACGCTGACCGCGGGCTTCCGCACACAAACCACTCAGTACTGGAACACCAACGCCCGGGAACGAGACATCCCGCTGGAAGCTGTCAACTAAATTTACTTCCTCACTTTTTTCCAGGAGCTCTTTATGACTCAAAACATTCGTATTGGCGTGATTGGAGGCAGCGGTGTTTATGATCTGCCAGGATTGCAATCTGTCGAGGAAATCAACATTCAAACGCCTTTTGGTGAGCCCAGTGCCAAGTACACCGTTGGCACGATTCATGGTCAGCGCGTGGCTTTTTTGGCCCGTCATGGTCACGGCCACCGCATCAACCCCAGCAATGTCAACTACAAAGCCAACATTTGGGGCTTCAAATCACTGGGCGTCGAGTATCTGATTTCGATGAATGCTTGCGGTTCGCTCAAAGAGGAAATCGCACCAGGCCACATCGTCATACCTAATCAGATTTTTGATCGCACGCGGCGCAGCAGCAGTTTCTTCGACGAAACGGGCCTGGTCGTTCACACCTCGGTGGCGGACCCCATTTGTCCGCAACTGGCCGATATTCTGCATCAATCTGTGGCATCCACTGGTAAAACTGTTCACAAAGGGGGCGAATTCATCATCATCGAAGGCCCCCGGTTCAGCACCAAGGCCGAAAGTCGCACCTTCCGCAAACTTGGATTCTCCATCATCGGCATGACTGCCGCGCCCGAAGCCTTTTTGGCCCGAGAAGCTGGCATGTCCTACGCCATCATTGCTCATGTAACTGATTACGATGTGTGGCATGAAAGCAAAGAGCCTGTTACGGTAGATATGGTCATCCAAACCATGCAGGGCAATGCTGTAGCTGCCCAGCAAGCTACGCTCAATGCCATCGATATTTTAGCGGGCGCACCCCCCAGCCCCTGGAAAGACACGCTCAAGGATGCCGTCATCACCAACAGGGCTCATATTCCACAAGCGTTGAAAGAAAAGTATCACCTTTTGATTGGAGCCTATCTCTAATCCCATACAGCCAGAATGCCTCAGCGTGTTCTGGCTGTTTTTCTCTGACATCGACAAAATTCTTCCCCCACTCAGATTCGTATCAAAAAAGGAAAAGGATGATGAACAAAGTCAGTACTAACACAAGGTTAATCACAACCATAACGGCAATCCTGCTGCTGGCGCTTTTGGCGGGCGCAGGTGCCCCCATCGAGGCGTCGGCCCTGCACAGCCCGCAACAGGCCAGCGGGCCTCTCATCAACGAGTTTATTGCCACGCCCACCGGCGCCGAAATGGTCGAGTTGTGCAATCCCACAGATGCAACCATTAGCGTAGGAGGCTGGACGCTGGACTGGGAGTATGGCGATGCGACACTGAATGACGGTTTGAGCATTCCCGCTCATAGCTATTTGGTGATTGATGATAGCAATACTTCGGGCATTTCCATATCCAATGCAGGCACAGTCCTAACGCTGAAAGATGGTACAACCATTTATGATACGGTTGGTTATGGCAAGGCGGGAGGCGCGCCCAAGCCGGAGTACAATTATTCGACAGCACGAACCATCGACTGTACTGATACCAATAATGACGCGGTGGACTGGAATACAGATCAAACACCCACAGAGGGTGCGGTTAATGACGCACCCGCCAGCGCCCTGGGCAGTACGACTGTCACCATCAACGAAGTGCAACCAGGAAACAATGGTTTCATCGAGCTTTACAATAGCGGCGACAGCGCGGTCGACCTTTCGGGATGGCGGCTATCGGTAGACGATTCCTATGATATCCCCGCCGGAACCAGCATTGCAAGCCACGGCTATTGGGTGCTGGATAGCGACGACTACCCCCATTTTTTCAGTGTAGGCGATACTGACAACGTCTATCTTTTTAACGATCAAAAAATTCGTGTTGATCAAATTGGATGGAATGACAATCTGCTTTCGGCTGCCACGGCTGAACAGGCGGCCAGCTCCTGGAACCGCCTGCCTGACGGCAATGGAAGTAATGATGGCTGGACGCAGTCGATGACACCCCTTACATCGCAAGCTGTCACCAAAAATGCCAACAATCAGGGCAGCGGCAACAGCACAGGCGATACCGCCAATGCTGGCGATGTCTTGATCAACGAGTTTATTGTTACTCCTACCCGCTCCGAGGCCATCGAGCTGTGCAACACCACTGGCAGCGCTCTGGATTTGAGCGGATGGGAGGTGCGCATGGGAATGAACACTGCCACAGTCAATGCCGGTGTCAGCTTGCCAGCCAATGGCTATGTTGTCTTGAATGATACGAATACCAGTGGCATTGGCCTCGCAAATGCAGGTTCGACACTGGTCATTGCCGATGTGGCGGGTACAAGCATCGATGATGTGGCCTATGGCAATACCGGTGGTGCGCCCAAGGCGGAGTATGAGTTCTCCACTGCCCGCGTTCCCAACTGCGCCACCACAGGCGATGATGCCGCAGATTTCAATGTCGACGAAAGTCCCACTCTGGGCGCGGCCAATGATGGGCCGGCGGCCAATCTGGGAGCAGGAACGATTACCATCAACGAGGTCAATGCCAAAGCGGGCGAGCAGTTCATCGAGTTGTACAACAGCGGCGATGGCACGGTGGATATCTCTGGCTGGCGCATCTCGGTGGATGATTCTTACGATATTCCCGCCGGTACCAGTATTGCGGCACAAGGTTTTTGGGTGCTGGATGCGGCTGATTTCCCACACTACTTCAATATGGGCGAATCGGGCGATAATGTTTATCTTTTCAACAATGTCCTGGAACGAGTCGATCAAGTGGGATGGGATCAAGCTGCCGGGTCATCCTGGAATCGCCTGCCTAATGGTGCGGGCCACAACAACGGCTGGCAACAAGCGCAAATCCCGCTGTATGCCCAGGCTCCGACCCGTAATGCCAGCAATGGACAATTAACGACAATGCTCATCCACGAGGTGCAAGGTGCCAGCCATTTATCGCCCTATGCCAGCCAAACAGTGACCAATGTTTATGGTATTGTCACCGTGCTGGATCGGCGTGGTTTCTGGATGCAAACGCCAGATGAGCAAGCAGATGCTTTGGATGCTACCTCAGAGGGCATTTACGTGTATGCCAACGCTACGCCTACCGTTGTGCCTGGTGATGAAGTTGTGGTCAGCGGCTCGGTCTCAGAGTACTATCCGGGCGGCTATAGCAGCGGTAATCTTTCTATCACAGAAATCACACATCCCTCAGTGCAAACATTGTCGCAAGGCAACATGTTGCCAACACCTGTCATTTTAGGTGACGGCGGGCGGATTCCCCCATCTCAGATTATCGATGATGATTCTACTGGCGATGTGAACAGCACCCCCAGTTTTGACCCGGAAAATGATGGTATTGATTTCTACGAGTCGGTGGAAGGGATGCTGGTACAGGTGAATGATGCCGTGGCTGTGGCTCCTACCAGCAAGTATGGCGAGATCACGGTGGTGGGCGATAACGGCGCTCATGCGGGCGTACGCACGCCGCGCGGTGGCATCACGGTTCGCCCCGATGATTTCAACCCGGAACGCATCATTTTTGACGATGCGCTGGTCAGCAATGAACCGATCGTCACCACTGGCGATAAATTTACGGCGCCTCTGGTGGGTGTGGTTTCTTTCAGTTATGGCAACTTCAAGGTTCTGAACCCGTTGCCCATGCCCAGCGTGCAATCGGCGAATCTGGCTAAAGAGGTGACAACGCCTGCAAATGGTCTGCTAACAGTTGCTACCTTCAATGTCGAAAATCTGGATCCGGGTGATAGCGATACTAAGTTCCAGCAGCTTGGCGAGATTATTGCCACCAACATGCAGGCCCCCGACATTATCGGCATCGAGGAGGTGCAGGATAACAACGGCTCGACCAATGATGGCACAGTAGATGCTTCAGCGTCGTTCCAGGCGCTTATCGCCGCGATTCAGGCTGCGGGCGGGCCATTGTATGACTTCCGTCAAATCAACCCGGTGAACAATGCCGATGGCGGGCAGCCAGGTGGTAACATTCGTGTTGGCTTCCTCTTCCGACCGGATCGGGTTAGTTTTGTGGATCGTCCGGGCGGCGACGCCACAACCGCTGTCGATGTAGTTCCCACACCAGGTGGCGCAGCGCTGACTCTAAGCCCCGGGCGCATTGATCCCAACAATATCGCGTTTGCCGGAGATGTGGGACTGGATTACCATGCCAGTCGTAAATCTATCGTAGGCGAATTTTCTTTCCAGGGCTACAAGCTATTTGTCATCGTCAACCACTTCAAATCCAAAGGCGGGGACGATGGGCTCTTTGGCCGTGTGCAGCCTCCGGTGCAGAACACCTTACCGCAACGTGTGGCTCAGGCCCAAGTCATCCATGAGTTCGCCCAGAAGATTGTAGATACTGATCCCAATGCCAAGGTGGTTATTGTAGGGGATCTCAATGACTTTGATTTCTCGGATGCGCTGACAGCACTCAAGGGCAGCACTTTCACCAATCTGGTGGAGCGACTCCCCCGCGAAGAGCGTTACAGTTTCATTTTTGGCGGCAATTCGCAGCAACTGGATCATATTCTGGCAAGCCCCAGCATGGCCAGTGATGCTACCAAAATCGATGTTGTGCATGTCAACTCGGAGTACCCGGGGGAACGGGCCAGCGATCATGATCCGGTCGTTGCCACGTTCGATGTGCCCATCTGGCGTTTTGACGGCTTTGTGTATCAGGGCGCACCGAATGATGAAAGTATGCCTCAGGCGGGCGTGACCGTGCGTCTGTACGGACGTAACGCGGGCGAAGCAGCGCCCGGTTCCTGGTACAAGGAAGTGACCACCAGCGCGGGCGGCTACTTCAATTTCCACATCATCCAGCCTTACAACTTCGACACCTTCACCTTGACAGCACTGCCACCCGCAGGCATGGTTTCAGCGGGCGCATGGAGCGACAATGGCACTGTTACATCGCAAGGCGACGTGCAATGGCAAGCACCGGATACCGGTACACATCGGGCCAAGCTCTGGTTTGATGCTCCCACCCCCACACCAACACCCACCCCCAGCATGGTCTGGCTTCCCATCTATCTGACCCAATAGCACCAAGTTTATCCCAGGCAGCTTATCCTGTCGCAAATGACAGGGTAAGCTGCCGAAGTAGTCAGCCAAATTTGGCAAATTTTAAGTTGTTGGTTATAATGTTTGCGCATTAATCGACTCAAAAACATTTCTTTTGGGCTCGAATGATAGTTCTAAGGTAACTGTACAGGTCACTTTTCTCTTTTTGCTACTAAGACACTCACAAAAAACAGACACAAAGCGTTTCCCTCTTTTTCTTCGTGCCTTTGTGCCTTCATGCTCTTTGTGATCAATCAGGGAGCGTGAAAAGTTACCTGCTAACTGATGTTACGCACTTTGCCGCTACCACGGTTGGCGCCATCCCCTTTTGTTGCCTATCGAGAGAGGAATGGACGTGAACAGTTACAAGTAAAAAACTGTTACTTCTAAGGTAGCCCGGCTAAAAACCACTAAGACACGAAGCCACAAAGGCGCAAAGAAAGAAAAAGTTTTGAAATGCTTGGTGTTCTTAGTGTCTTTGTGCCTTTGTGGTGATTGAAGTCGGGTACGTTAGTCGTTACAAAAAACTTAAACGGGGACACGTTGAAGCCAGGCTAAAGATGGTTGCCTCATGCCTGGTGGAGTGAATGGCAAAACCCGCCCACTGAACATTCGTGTCGGTGATAGGTGCAAGGGCATAAAAAATCACATCATGTGATCACCTATCGCTATGCCTCACAATCAACGTAGGAGAAAAGAAGTGACGACTTCCCGTATTCTGGCCGTTATGGCGCCAGAGACTGATGGCGAAGCTTGCAAACGGTTGGCATCACGTTATGATGTCACATTTACGCAGACATTACGCCCAACACTCAAACAGATCAAAGAATTTGACCCGATGGTGGTTCTTATCGACACAGATGCCAACACATTGGGAAAGATTCATCGTATTACGCAGGCCGCAAAAGCGCATTACCGTAGACCTTTTGTTATTCTCATTAAAAGTGGGCGCGGTATTCCAAAGAGCATCAAGTATTACGATACTGTTTTAAGCAGACCCTTTGTTGCTAAAAGACTGATTTCGACCATCGAGAAGCAACTGGCCAGTAGACCTGACTTTGTTATCCAGGTGCCTCCCTTTACGCTGGATCGGCGCACTAATGTGATGATTGGGCCCAAGGGAATGGTGCAGCTTGGCCCAAAGATGGGAAAGATAATGGCCCTATTCATGGAAGAACCCAGACAGGCAATCAACTCCATGACACTTATCAAAAAGGTGTGGGGCTCTAACAAGCCACACAATACCCGCACCCTGCATGTGCATGTTCACTGGTTGCGCAGGCTCATCGAAGAGAATGTATCAACTCCGCACTATCTAATCACTGTTGATAAAGGTATGGGGTACATGCTGGATTTGCCAGATACGCCCGTTATCGGCGGCGAAGCACTTTATCTGCCCAAGTAGCACAGTCGCCCTCTGCCAAAAAGCCTCTGCGCCCGAGTCACACAAGTGTCCGAAGCGCAGAGGCTTTTCATTTTTTGCCTTGGTTTGTTGCTATGCTACTCAGACCACAGTGCCCGGGCCACGGCATCCAGGCCCAACGAGCGTAATTTCTCAGCAGTGGGCACAGCGCCATCCAGCGTCCAGTCCATGGCTTCCAAGAACTCGCGGCCCATGCCTTCCAGGTCCACCGAGATGCCCGCGGTGGGGCCCTCTTTCAGCGGTGGCAGCCCCAACACGCGAGCGGGCACTGGATTTTTCACCAGATTGACGCCTTCGCGCACGGTGAAGGCCTGACGCATGTTGGCAATGGTCTCACCCACCAGCAGCAGCTCATCCAGCGTGTAGTCATGGCCGGTGATGGCCGAAAGCAACGCCATAAAATTATCCACCTGCGTGCTGTCACCGGTCTGAAGACAAAGCCCCGATGCCTGGATGACATGGTTCATCAGGGTGCATTCGCGCACATACGCGCCACGCCCTTCCTGTTTTTCTGGAGTCTCGCCAAATTCCGGCTTGTCAGAAGGGAAACCCATGGGCAGGCCAAATTGCCCCGCCTGGGTATGACGCCCGGGCGTGGCGTTCAGCGCATAAATCACAGCCAGGGCCGGTTCAAAACGGGGATCGTGCATGGGCAATTCCTGGCCGCCGATGTGGATAGCAAAGGGTTCAGCCTCGGGCCCCAGAGCCTGGGCTGCTCGCATAACGCCGTCAGCCAGCAAATCGCCAATATCCTCACGCCGGGCAATCTTGCCGGTAAGTGCCACGATGGATTCATGGTCGCCCCAGCTCAGGGTCAATCCACCGGTGTCCGCTTCGGTTATCAGGCCATGCTCAAAGCATTCAATGGCAAAGGCCACTGCGCCCCCGGTGGAGATGGTATCCAGCCCGGAGCGATTGCAAATATCATTGACCGCCACCATCGACGCGAAATTGCTGTTCAATGACATGCTGCCAAACGCGGCCATGGTTTCGTACTCCGGCTCGTGAACCACAAGATGCTCTCCCCCGTAATCCAGCTCGCTGGTGCTCCAGCAGGCCACCGGACAATGCCAGCAGGTGTGTCGCTTTTCGCGATGCTGCCGCAGATGCTCGAAATCGATGCGTTCATAATCGGAGAAGGCTTTGACGCTGGCTCCCCAGTTGCGGGTGGGAGAATCGCCCATCTCCACGCTCATAGAGGCGAATCCGGGCGTGCCCATGGTTTTGAGAAAATCTGCCACGCCCAGCCCGGCCTTGATGTCGGCCAGCCACTTGCGGCGCACTTCTTTCACGTAATCGGGATCAGCGACATCGATTTGGGTAGTGCCGCGCACCACCAGTGCCTTGAGTTTTTTGGAGCCCATGACCGCGCCCAGGCCCGAGCGGGCGGCCATGCGTCCCTTGTGGGTGACGATGCCGGAAATAAGGGAGAGTTTCTCCGACGCGGGCCCGATGCACAGGCTTTCCGCCTTTTTGCCATATTTCGCCTTGACCCAATCATCCACAAAATAAGAATCCTGCCCCCAGAGTTCGTCCGCGGGCAAAAGCTCGGCCCGACCGTCGATGATGGCCAGATAAACTGGTTCGGGGGAGATGCCGGTGAAGTAAACATTGTCGTAGCCCGCTTGTTTGAGCGCCGGGCCCACATAGCCGCTGCCGTTGGCGTCGCCCCAGCCGCCGGTAAGGGGCGATTTAGCCACCGCGGCCCAACGATTGCCGCCAGGTGCGGGCGAGCCGGTAAAAGGCCCCGTGGTAATGCCAAAAATGCTCTCGGGCCCCAAAGGATCGATACCCGCGGGCTGGTTATCGAAAATCATGCGCGCCCCCAGGCCGTACCCCCCCAGAAAACGCCGCCGCAACTCATCGCCCGGATCTCGTTCAGTCATTTCGCCGGTGCTGAGATTCACCCACAGGTCACGACCAACATAGCCTTTCAGCCGCGTCATAACATCACCTCCACCGGTTGTCCCAGCTTGATCGATTCCTCCGCGGCCCAAACCAGTTTTTGAGCGCGCAGCCCATCACGAATGCTTACTTCCGGCTCGACACCCTTGAAGACGATGTCCACAAAATGCTGTAGCTGATCTGCATATTCCTCGTAGCCGGTCAGGCTGGCATCTGCGGCGATGCGCTCATCCTTCTCATCCGTGGTGAAACGATGGCTGTCATCGCGCAGTTTTTCGGCGCTGCCCTTAGAGCCAATGATAAAAAGCGTGTCTTCCACCAGACTAAAAGCATCGGGCATGCCCCAGGTAATCAGCACCGAGGCGGAGGCCCCACTTTTCCAGCGTAGCAAGTGCCAGTAGGAATCAGCCTCGCCCGTTTCTGCAAAGGCCCGGGACAAAGTCTTTTGGGCGTACATGGTTTCCACCTCGGGTCCGAGAACAGAGAGCAGGAAGTGGAAATCGTGGCAGCCCACATACTGATCCACCGTAGCCCGTCCCTTGAAACGCCGCGCTTCGCTGATATTGATGATGCGCGCATCGTAAACGGTGTGAGCTGTGCCAAACTCGCCCGTTTGCCAGCGTTCACGTACCCGGCGGTAAGCAGGATTGAAGTGAATCGACAAGCCTTGCAGTGCAGGCAAACCCGATTCTTCTGCCAATTTGAGAATCGCTTCG
This sequence comes from uncultured Caldilineales bacterium, assembly GCA_964565065.1. Classification (GTDB taxonomy): domain Bacteria; phylum Chloroflexota; class Anaerolineae; order J102; family J102; genus M2005. The sequence continues at coordinate 22,420 of CAZMDD010000150.1, forward strand.
GCATCTTCCGGCTTGGTGGCAATTGGTTTTTCCAGCAAGAAGGGCACTTTGGCCTTGACAGCAGCCTGCACTGGCGCCAAATGCAGATGATCGGGCGTGGCGATTAAAACGCCATCCAAATCGACCGAGCGGAACATCTCATCGACATCGGTGAAACCGGCCGGGATGGCGTATTGCGTCATCATCTCGGCCAGACGCGCCTCGTTAATCTCGCAAACTGCAGCGAGTTCGACATCAGGCACCATTTGGCTGGCCTGGATGTGAACCTCACCGATAAAACCGGCGCCAATGATCCCAAGTTGGAATTTTTTAGACATGCTACTTCTCCTTTTGGATAGACACAGATGAATTTTCAGAGGAACTGACAATAAGGAAAGCGTACAGTAGTGATAGCTACATTTTCACAAGCTGCATTCTACCACAAGAACAGCGATGCCCCCGAGTGTACACTCGCGTTTCGCCCCCTCTTCCGCGCGTCAGCCATGGAGAAATCCAACATCGGGAAGAGGCCCACGGGCCCGCCCGGCTACCATGCCCGCCATGGCCTGAATCCAGGCGTCATCATCGTTCAGGCAAGGAATGAGCTGAAAGTCCTTGCCCCCCGCTTGCAGGAAAATTTTCCGCGCCTCCATGCCAATCTCCTCCAAAGTCTCCAGACAATCCACCGTGAAAGAGGGCGTGATGACAGCCAACCGTTCGACGCCCGCGCGGGCCAAGCGCACCAACTCATCCACCGTGTAAGGCTGCAACCAGGCATCCCGTCCCAGACGTGACTGAAACGAAACAGAATAGTCATTAGCCGATAACCCCGCGGCCCAGGCAAAAGCGCGGGCTGTGGCATAAACATGATGCCGATAACAAACGCCATGCGCAACAGGCGTCGACACCTGACACGTAGCACGCAAACAACGGCTGCCTCTGGGAGCTGTTTTACGCAAATGACGTTCAGGAATCCCATGAAAACTAAACAAAAGATGCTGAAAATCGGCCCGTTCCAGCGCAGGGCGGGCACTGGCCACCAACGCAGCAATATAATCGGGATGATCGTAGTGGGGGGGAATGATGCGCAGGCGATACGCTCCCACCTTACGCACCAGCGCCCGGGAGTGATGGTGCGAAACAGCCTGGCGCAACCATCGCTGCATCGCCCGCTCGGAACTTTGCCCGACCCCCACCAACTGCTCCAGCTCCGCCATCGTCTTCAACACCAGCGTCTCGTAAGTAGACATGGCATAATGCGGATACATGGGAAAAACCACCACTTCGCCCGCGGGCCCCAATGCCGTCAAAAGCTGCTTCAGGCCGCTGCGCAACGACGGCTGACCATAGCGCATGGCCGCCACCACAGGCACATGCAGTGCGGCCTCCAGCTTGGCCCGCACCCGCTCGGTCAGCACTACCAGCGGCGAACCCTCCTCCCACCAAATGCGTTGATACGCCAGAGCAGATTGCGCCGGGCGCTTGGGCAAAATCATACGCTTGACAATCAAACTGCGGATGGGCGCGGGCATATCCATCACCCGCTTATCCATTAAAAATTCCCCAAGAAATGCCCGCACATCCCCCTCGGTGGGCGAGGCAGGCGAGCCGAGATTGGCAAGAAGAATGCCATGGTTGTATTGAGACATGATATTTCAGACTAAATTTGTAGAGAAATGGGTACAATCGGTGGTAACAATAACGCCGAGTCCATGTTCGTCCTGTCATTCCTTCATCTGCTTGTGAGATGACAAAGCCAAACATCAACGCCAGCTTTTTACAACAAAAAAGAGTCACACATCGTTACTACTAAGGTAGCCCGGCTAGAAACCACGAAGACACGAAGCCACAAAGGCACGAAGAAAAGAAAAAGCTTTGAAATTCTTGGTGTTCTTAGTGTCTTTGTGCCTTTGTGGTGATTGAAGTCGGGGACGTTAGTCGTTACCACACATCAGATAAAACATGTAACCGATTCTTGTTCTCTGGCGTCTTATCATCGCTGGCCTAACCACAGATCCTCACAGATTTCCACAGAAGATGCAAAAAGCCATCAAAAAAAATCGTTACGACTAAGGTAGTCCGGCTAGAAACCACAAAGGCACAAAGAAAAAAAGTTTTGAAATGCTTGGTGTGCTTAGTGTCTTTGTGGTGATTGAAGTCGGGTACGTTAGTCGTTACGGAAAATCTATAAAATCTGTGGTCACAAAAAACGTCAGCTTCCAGATGCAAACATAACATTCAAACCTCAGGATCGTTTCAGGGAAATGCTACGAAACCATCCACCATTTCGATGATGCCCATGCCAAATCTTACCGACAGCAAGCAACAGGAACTCGTTCAGGGCCTTCAAGCACACCATGCCTGGGCCTGTGAGATGCTTATCGAGCAGTACTCTGACATGGTTTACAACATCAGTTTTCGCATCCTACAAAACGAACAGGAAGCAGAAGATGCCATGCAGGAAACTTTCATCACCGTGTATCGAAACATCAATAACTTCCGCGGCGATGCCAAACTATCCTCCTGGTTGTATCGGGTAGCCACCAACAAGGCGCTGAGCATGCTGCGCTCACAACGTCGCAAGCAGGGACAAAACATCCCCTTCGAGACTGAACAAGGGTATGAATTACCCATCGTTGATGAGAAAACAGTGGTTCCCGATGCCTTCATCCTGCGCCAGGAAAGCGCCCAACTGCTACAAGCGGGCCTGGAGGCGATGTCCCCCAAGCTGCGGGCCGCAGTTACACTCTACGAAATCGAGGGCCTCTCGATGAAAGAAACCGCAGCAGCGCTGGAAATCTCGGAATCAGCAGCCAAATTACGGGTGCATCGCGGGCGCAAATTCTTACAAACTTACCTCTCTCAGCACTTACAGGAGACGCCAAAATGAACTTAACGCATGAAGAATTTATTCAATTGATTCCAGACTACATCGATGATTTACTACACGATGATGAAATCTGGGCTCTGGAAGCGCATCTGGAAACATGCGAAATCTGCGCCCGGGAAGTTGCCAGCCAACAGGCCATCCGCCGGGGACTTAAGAAAACGGGCCGGACACGCCTTTCAGATGAGGCACGCCTTCGCCTTTATCAGGCCTTCAATGATGAGCGGGTGCGCCGCGGGGAAAGTCTGCTGCAAATCCCTGCCGAACTTCTGGCCCGAGCCAAGGCCAAAGCCGCGGTCGCTGCCCAGGCCACACAAAAAGTGATACAAGAAAGCAAGGATGCCGGTCAAGAGATTGGTAGCGGCAGCGCACACTTTGCCAAAAGCGTCAGTCAGAGCAGCAAACGCTTTGGCAAAAAAGTGCAACGCGGGGCCCGCAACAGCGCTCGCAACGCTACCCATGTGGCCAAAGAGATGGGCCAGACAGGCAAAGATGTAGCCCGCATCGTCACCAAAGAAAGCTACGACGTAGTCAGCGAAGCAACTCAGAGCAAGCGCAAAGCAGCAGTCGCGCCCGCCCGCATCATGGGCAAGGGCGTCAAGGCGGGCGCACGCATGATGACCGGCGGCGCCAAAACTGCTGCAAAAAGCGTAAAAGGTGGTGCGGTCATGGCCAAAGATGGCGCCAGCGTGATGGCCACGGGCATGATCGAAAGCGCCCGGGTGGGCAAAGCCTTTGCCGAATCCACCGACAAAGTGGTGCAAGCAGGCTCGAAAATCAAACAAAGTGTTAAGGATGCGGTAAAAGAGGTGGCAGAAGAGAACGAAGCATAAGCCAGGCAACGTTACTACTAAGGTAGCCCGGCTAGAAACCACGAAGACACGAAGCCACAAAGGCACGAAGAAAAGAAAAAGCTTTGAAATGCTTGGTGTTCTTAGTGTCTTTGCGCCTTTGTGGTGATTGAAGTCGGATACGTTAGTCGTTACTAGGCAACCCTCTCAAACGCCCGGGCCGCAGCAGCAATGGTGGCCTCGATGATGGCGTCATCATGCGCCAGCGACATGAAGCCCGCCTCGAACTGGGAGGGAGCGATGTAGACGCCCGCTTCCAGCATGGCGTGGAAGTAACGCCCGAAGCGCTCCGTGTCGCTGGCCGCAGCCGAATCCCAATCAGTGACCGGGTGGTCGCTGAAAAATGTGGCGAACATGGTGCCCACCCTGGTTTGGTAGATGGGCACACCCGCGGCCCGGGCCGCGTCGCCGATGCCCTGAGCCAGTTTCTGCGCCCGAGCAGCGATTTCGTTCCAAACCCCCGGTTCCGCCAGCTTGCGCAGCGTGACGATACCCGCGGTCATGGCCAGCGGGTTGCCGGAAAGCGTTCCGGCCTGATACACCGGCCCTACCGGCGCAATCATCGCCATAATCTCCTGGCGACCGCCATAAGCACCCACCGGCAGACCACCGCCAATCACCTTGCCCAGTGCGGTCAGGTCGGGCTGAATGCCGTAAAGGGTCTGCGCACCGCCCGGATGCACGCGGAAGCCAGTCATCACCTCGTCGAAGATGAGCAACGAGCCGTGGGCGCTGGTGATCTCACGCAGGCCCTGCAAAAAGCCATCAGCCGGAGGCACAACGCCCATATTCCCGGCCACCGGCTCCACGATGACTGCTGCGATTTCGTCGGGGAAGGTTTCGAACAGCGCCTGCACCGAGTCGAGATCGTTGTATCGGGCCACCAGGGTATCCTGCACCGTGGCCGCGGGCACACCGGGCGAATCGGGCAGCCCCAGGGTGGCCACGCCCGACCCCGCCTGCACCAGCAGCAGGTCGGCATGGCCGTGGTAGCAGCCCTGGAACTTGATGATTTTGTTGCGTCCGGTGTAGGCCCGGGCCAGACGCAGTGCGCTCATGGTGGCCTCGGTGCCCGAATTGACAAAACGCACCATCTCGATGTTAGGCATGAAGTCAGTCACCAGCCGAGCCAGCTCGATCTCCAGCGGCGAGGGCGCGCCGTAGCTGGTGCCCAGACGCACAGTCTCGGTCAGAGCAGCTACCACATCGGCATGGGCGTGGCCCAAAATCAGCGGGCCCCAGGAAAGCACATAGTCGATGAAACGATTGCCATCGACATCAAACAGATAAGCACCTTCGCCCCGCTGAATGAACAAGGGCTGCCCCCCCACCGAGCGAAACGCACGCACAGGAGAATCCACGCCGCCAGGAAGAAGGGCTTGGGCTTGGGAAAAGAGTTTTTGGGAGGTAGAGATGTTGAGGGTCATAACAGGTTTTGGAGTGGGTATTGGGTATTGGGATATTGAAAAACGTCAGTCCAGGGCTTTTTCAGCGGCCAGCTCGCCCGAATGGATGCAGTCGGGGATGCCGATGCCGTGATAGGCGTTGCCTGCCAGAGCCAGGCCCGGCCAGCGCTCCAATCCGGCCATGATGCGCTGCACCCGGGCGGGATGGCCCACGTTGTACTGGGGCATGGCGTCGGGCCAGATGAATGTGCGGGCCAACATCGGTGCGGCGGTAACGCCCAGGGTCAGGCGCAGCTCCTCACGGGCGATGTCCAGCAGGCCCGCCTCGGTCCAGTCGATG
>CAZMDD010000151.1:0-4853 GCA_964565065.1 uncultured Caldilineales bacterium
ACGACTAACGTACCCGACTTCAATCACCACAAAGGCGCAAAGACACTAAGAACACCAAGCATTTCAAAGCTTTTTCTTTTCTTCGTGCCTTTGTGGCTTCGTGTCTTCGTGGTTTCTAGCCGGGCTACCTTAGTCGTAACACATTTTCTGTAAAAATCTGTGCGAAGCATCACCTACTTGACCACTACCCAAAAACGATTATGCCTCTGAAATCTCCATTTGACCAATACCAGGGCTGGCTCATCGACATGGATGGCGTGCTTTACCAGGGCAAACGTCCCCTACCGGCAGCCCCAACCTTCATAGCTGCCCTGCAAGATGCGGGCACGCCCTTCCTCTTTTTGACCAATAATGCCACGCGCACGCCCGAAGCTTACGTGCAGCGCCTGGCCGAGATGGCTATCCATGTGGGCCCGGACGCTATCTTTTCCTCCGCCCTGGCCACCGCACTTTATGTCAAAGAGCAATTTCCCCCACCCCGCCGGGCCCTGGTAGTGGGCGGCCCAGGCATTCAGATAGCTTTGCAAGAGGCTGGATATGAGCTGGTGCATGGGGCCGATGAGGCTGACTTGGTGGTTTCGGCCATGGATGTGAAGGCTACGTATCGCAGCATGGCGGAAGCAACGCTGGCAGTCCGCGCCGGGGCTCCCTGGCTTCAGACCAATCCTGACCCGACGTTTCCTTCGGAACGGGGCATTATGCCAGGAGCGGGCTCGATTCAGGCCTTTTTGGAGACCGCCACCGAGCAAAAACCGATCATCGTGGGCAAACCGCAACCGGGCATTTACCGACAGGCTCTGGCCATGCTGGGCGTTGCGCCCGAGCGTGCGGTTATGCTGGGCGATCGCCTAGAGACCGATATTCTGGGCGGACATCGGGCTGGGCTGCACACCATTTGTGTTCTGACCGGCATTGCCAGTCGGGCCCAAGCCCAGGCCTATCACCCCGCGCCCGATTGGATTATTCCCGATTTGATGGCGCTGGTTTGAGGGCGATTTGTTGAAATTCAGCAGCGATTCCTGGAGCTTGGGAGTCGCTTTCCAATTAGCTTCGTGAATTATTATGTCAAAAACGCTTCTGCTTGACCTCACCCGCTCCGACCTGCGGGCTTTGATGCAATCTTGGGGAGAACCCAGTTATCGCGGCAATCAGATTTATGAATGGTTGCACAAGAATTTGGTGGATGATTTCTCGCAGATGAGCAATTTGCCCAAAAAATTGCGGGAACGCCTGGCCGCTAAAACAATCATCAATCCGCTGACATTGCTGCTGCAGGTGGATGATGACGCGGGCGAGACTCGCAAAGTGCTGTTTCGCCTGCCCGATGGCAGCACCATCGAGGTGGTGCTAATGCTTTATGACAAGCGGCGTACCGTTTGTATTTCGACACAGGTAGGCTGCGGCATCGGCTGCCCCTTCTGCGCCACCGGCTTGGGCGGTCTGGTGCGCAATTTGAGTCCGGGCGAGATTATTGCCCAGGTGCACTGGTTCGAGCGCTGGTTGCGGCAAGAGGTGGGCGATAGTGAGGGGTTAGCTGTAAAGCGGCCTACACGTATTACCAATATCGTGGTTATGGGCATGGGGGAGCCTATGGCCAATTATCGGGGCACGCTGCAAGCCCTGCGGGCCATTGCCAACCCGGAGACTTTTGCTCTTTCCGCCCGAAACATCACCCTTTCGACCTCGGGCCTGGTTCCTAAAATCGATAAGCTGGCAGAGGAGAAATTCCCGGTGAGGCTGGCGATTTCGTTGCACGCACCTACCGATCGTCTGCGAAACAAACTGGTCCCCATCAACAAGCGTTACAACCTGGCCACACTGATTTCGGCGCTGCATCGCTTTCAGGATAAAACCAATCGCCGCATCAGTTTTGAGTATGCCATGATGCGGGGCATCAATGACGCCCGCGAGCAGGCGCATCTGCTGGCAGATTTGTTGCTGCCCCTGAAAAATGCCCATGTCAATCTCATTCCCCTGAATCCTACGCCCGGCTCTCCCTATCAGCCCAGCGCCCGAAATGTCATCCTCGAGTTCCAGAAGGTGCTGGAGGATGCAGGCATCACGACTACGGTGCGTTTGCGGCGGGGTGTGGAAATTAGTGCTGGCTGCGGGCAACTGCGTCAGGCCAGCCAACAACCTGAGATGCTGACACTCAAACGTGTGCTCTAATCTTTGTGATAAGGAAGTGTGCCGATGATTCGTACTGTGTTTATGGGAACGCCGGAGATTGCGGTTCCCAGTTTGCAGATGCTTTTAACCTCGTCTACCTATGATGTAGTGGGCGTGGTGACACAGCCTGACCGCAAGGCGGGCCGCGGGCGCAAGCTAAAGCCCTCTCCCATCAAGCAAGTGGCGTTGGAAGCGGGCGTTCCGACCATTTTGCAACCACGCAGGCTACGCGAAGCTACCGCCTTCGAGGCGTTGGCCGCGTTGCAGCCGGAGTTGATTGTGGTGACAGCGTATGGACAAATTTTGCGCCCGGAGGTGCTGGCTTTGCCCCGCTACGGCTGCATAAATGTGCATGCGTCGCTGCTACCCCGCTGGCGTGGGGCCTCGCCCATTGCCGCGGCCATCCTGGCGGGTGATGCGCAAACCGGCGTGACGCTTATGCAAATGGACAAGGGGATGGACACCGGGCCCATTCTGAGCCAGCGAGCCGAGAGTATCAGACCCGACGATACCAGCATCACACTGGGCGAGCGATTGGGGCGCGCGGGAGCGGAGCTGCTGGGTGGGGTGCTGTCATGTTATTTGGCGGGCAGTATCCAGCCCTATCCCCAAACAGAGCAGGGAGCAACGGTGTGCCGGTTGATTAAAAAGGAGCACGCCCGCATCGATTGGCAGCGCCCGGCTCAGGAAATTGAGCGCATGGTGCGGGCTTATCAGCCATGGCCAGGTGCTTTTAGTTGGTGGCAAGGACAGATGGTTAAAATTGGCGCGGCACGGGTGGTAGCGGGTACTGCAAAACCGGGGCAGGTGATGGGTGTTGATGGCGGGGCCGCGGTGGGCACAGGTCGCGATTTGTTATTTATCGAGGCGTTGCAGATTCCTGGCAAGCGAATGATGGCAATTGCTGATTTTTTGCGAGGTCGTTCTGGTTTTGTTGGTTCTTTTTTGGGTGATGAGAACGAATAGTCATTGACTATGCGCAAAATTCTCCTCGCCATTTTTGTCGCTCTGCTGCTCGGTGCAGGTCAGGCGCGAGCCGCTACTGAACAGCGGTTGCAAGTCTCGGCATGGTTGCCCACTAGCTGGGATGGCCCCAGTGCCCGAGCGTCGTTGGACGCGCATCTTGACTGGCTGGGCGCTGTCAGTCCTTTTTGGTATGGTGTGCGCGAGGATGGAACATTGGTCGCGTGGGCAGGTGCGCGTGATCGGGCGCTGGTGCGTGAAGCCCGGGCTGCGGGCGTACGCGTGTTGCCCACCATTAGCAATCAGTATCAGCAGCAGGTGCTGCATGCGATTTTGAATGATGCCGACCGGGCCCGGGCCCACCGTCAGGCCATTGTAGCGGAGGTGCAGCGCTATGATTATGATGGCATTGATATCGATTATGAGAATTTGGCGGCTGCGGATAAGGCGTTGTTCAGTCAATGGGTGGAGGCGCTGGCACAGGCACTTCATGCCCGGGGCAAACTTCTGGCAGTTACGGTGCAGCCCAAGACTTTTGCTGCCGAAGGTTGGGATGGGCCGGGCGCACAAGATTATGGCCGTTTGGCTGCGGCTGCTGATGAGCTGCGATTGATGACTTATGGCTGGTGCTGGGCCAGTGGCTGCGTGGGCTCATCTGCTCCCGGACCTATTGCCCCAATTCACTGGATGCAGCGGGTGGTGACTTTTGCTAAATCGCGGGCTCCAGCCAACAAATTGGTATTGGGCGTGCATCTTTATGGTTATGATTGGTCTGAAACGGCAGGCCGGGCGTTGGTATGGACTCAGGCAGAGGCTTTGTCGCAGCAATACCATGTGGAGAAAAATTGGTGGGAACAGGATGAACAGGGGCTGGTGCGGGAGCCATGGTTCAGCTACGAGGCCTCGGGGCAGCATCATGTCACCTTTGCCAATGCCGACAGCGTGGCTGCCCGGGCACAGTTGGCCCGAGATGCTGGTCTGCGCGGCATTGTTCTTTGGCGACTGGGTGGGGAGGACCCGAGCCTGTGGCAGCGCTTGCCGCGGCAGCATTACCGGCAATGGCTACCGCTGGTAGTTGAAGGTTAGGGGTTTGGGGGTTCACGGTTGGGAACCGCACGCGGGCGCATGATGTGCGGACGGGCGCGGGCTCAGCCGCGCGGGCGTCGGGGAGGCGGGGCTTGGAGAGGATTTGGAAATTCAGGGGAGATTGGTGGCGGTTGATGTCGGTTGAGCGGGCGCTTTGCCCCCCTCCCAGCCTCCCCCCGTTTCGGCTGGGCCTCACGGTGGGAGGAGCTGGCGGTTTAGCACTGCTTACTGACCCACTGGCCTCTGACTACTGACCTCTGACCGGCTGCGCAGCAGCCACCTGATGTTCTGGCGGACAACCCGCCGAGTCACAGACTCGTCTGGACACGTTTTTTTGACGGAGAAACTGGCGATTGACTACGAAGCGCTACACGCGAATGGCTCCCTCCCCTGCGAGCGAACGTGCATGAGCGGGCGGGGGAGGGCCGGGGAGGGGGTAGCCCCAGCGGGGCTTGAGCGGTAGCCCGTGGCTTCAGCCGCAGGCGCGGGCGGGCACGCACGCGGGCGCATGATGTGCGGGCGGGCAACCCGCCGAGTCGCAGACTCGCCGGGACACGTTTTTCGATGGAGGAGCTGGCGGTTTACCACTGCCCACTGACCTACTGACCTACTGACCTCTGACCTACTGACCTCTG
>CAZMDD010000152.1:0-13145 GCA_964565065.1 uncultured Caldilineales bacterium
GCTGCTGCGCAGCCGGTCAGCGGGCCAGTGGGTCAGAGGCCAGTGGGGCAGAGGTCGTGGGTCAGAGGTCAGTGGTAAACAGCCAGCTCCTCCGTCAAAAAAGGTGTCCAGGCGAGTCTGTGACTCGGCGGGTTGACCGCGGGCCCGCCCGGGCCTCATGCGCCCGTGTGTGCGTTCGCGTGTGCGCCCAACCGCCTTCGCCCGCGGCTGAAGCCACGGGCTACCGTTGCCAAGCCCCGCTGGGGCTGCCCCCACAGGTGGCTGCTGCGCAGCCGGTCAGCGGGCCAGTGGGTCAGAGGCCAGTGGGGCAGAGGTCGTGGGTCAGAGGTCGTGGGCCAGCGAGAAGTGGTAAACCGCCAGCTCCTCCCACCGTGAGGCCCAGCCGAAACGGGGGGAGGCCGGGAGGGGGGCAAATGCGCCCGCTCCACCGCCACCAATCTCCCCTGAATTTTCAAATCTCCCCCCCAAGCCCCGCCACCCCGCCGCCCGCGCGGCTGAGCCGTCCTCCGTCCCCGGTCTTCCGTCTCAATGCAAAGCCCCGCCACCCCGCCGCCCGCGCCGGGCGCCCAACCTCCCAACCTCCAAACATTGAACCCCAAACCTTGAACCGTGAACCCCCAACCAGCAACCTTGCCCACCGTTTCATAAAAGCATACCAATCTCACTTCTTGACCATAATTGCACAGCACAGGCCAGTTGTTGTATACTGACCGCAGTCAAATCAGTTCGAGATCATTCCCCCTCAGATGGTAATCCCCCATGCTTGATTTCAATTCGCAACTCCTCATCATTGGTGCCGTTATCCTTGTGGCAGCCTTTTTGGGCTCGTGGCTGGCGGGCCGCCTGCACGCCCGACATCCGGCGCATTCGGTTCCCGTCACCAAAAATCCCGAAACAGCAACGCCGCCACCGCCCAAAACCAGCCTGGACGATGTAAAACATGCCTTTGATTTTGACGATGATCGCGTTAGTATGATTGTCGAGATGCCTGTGGCCATGCTTTCGGATGATGCGATCCTGGCCGATGTTTGGATTGACGTGGTGGGCTGGGCCCGAGTCGCCTGGGCCGATACGCAAGCACACAGGCTGGCATCTGGTGATGGTGAGACTGAAGAAACGCTGGATCAAAGTGAAATCACCAGCGAACATCTCGAAGGCTCGTTGCAACGCTTGCACGAGGCCGCAGAACGCCGCCGGGAACTGCGGCTAAAACTGGCGCAACAATCTGGCAAGCCTTTATCCGACAAAACTTAATCTGCCCGAACCATGCAGCAGACCGAAACACGCCCCCGTGCTCAACTTCAATCCAAAAACATGCGCTCGCGCCAATCAGACCCCCGCATCCTGCTGGCTTTGCTTTGGGTGCTGATTCCGGTACTGATTTTGCTGTTTTTGCTGGTACGCTTCGAGTGGACTTACCGTGAGCGCATCTTTCCGGGCGTGCAGGTGATGGGCGTTGAACTTGAAGGCATGCGTCGCGATGAAGCACGGCAAACCTTGTTCGCCGCTGCGCAAACCTATAGCCCGCCCCCGGTAACACTGCGTTATGGCGATCAGGTTTGGCAACTGGATGCCAAAAGTCTGGGCGCAAAGGTTGCAGTGAACGAAAGTTTGAACCGGGCCTTTGCCCGCGGGCGCAGCGACTCCTTTTTTAAGAATTTGCAGGTGCAATGGCAAACCTTTTGGCAAGGCTACACCTTAACACCTCAGCTCTCACTTAATCGGGGCGCCATCGAGCAGATGGTTCGTGAGCTTACGGCCCCGTTCAATTTTGCCGCCAGCGAATCGCAGGTAAGCCTGAGCGAGTTGCAAGTGGTGGTCACTGCATCGCACCCCGGGCGGTTGGTGGATGTGGATGCCACTGTGGACGCCATCATGGCCCGGGCCCAAAATGGCGCCGGGGGCATTGTGGATGTGCGAATCCAGGAAATTTTGCCAGCAGGCGTTATCCCTGTGGCCAACAAAGAAAAATTGGAAAATACACTGGGGCAGCCAATTTTGCTGGCCGATGCTTATGGCGAATTTCAGTTTGCGCTGGACCCGGCCACGCTGGCACAGGTAGTAGATTGGATTCCCAGCGATACCCATGCTGGCCAAATCGAGCCCGAGGCTGATGAAGCGGCACTGCGCGAGATTGTCGAATCCTGGGCACGGCAGGTGTACCGTCCCCCCATGGATGCCCGTTTTGATTACGATGCCAAGCGTGCCCTACTGCTGGAGCTGGCTCCCAGCGCCACCGGCTATGAGTTGGATGTGGATGCCACCGTGGCAACCATTGTGCACGCCATTGAATCAGGTCAAAAACAGGGCTTGCTATCGGTGAACAAACTCAAACCAGCGGTTGCGTCTGAGGATGCGCCACATTTTGGCATCCAGGAACTGGTGGCCCAAGGCAGTACCAAATTTGCAGGCTCCAGCCGGGCCCGTGTCAAAAATATCGAAGTCGCGGCCTCGAAATTTGTGGGCGTGGTCATTCCTCCCGATGGCATTTTTTCATTTAACGAGCATGTGGGCGATGTGACCGCGGCCAATGGCTTTGAGGATTCGCTCATCATTGCCGGCGATAGAACTGCAGTGGGCGTGGGTGGCGGCGTTTGCCAGGTGAGCAGTACCATCTTCCGCACTGCGTTTTTTGGCGGGTTTCCCATTTTAGAACGTTGGGCCCACGGCTATGTGGTGCATTGGTATGGCGAACCGGGCATCGATGCCACTGTTTACACCCCTAATGTCGATTTGCGCTTCAAAAACACCACGGGGCATTATTTGCTCATCAAGCCGGTGGTCGATACGCAAAAGGGCATCCTTACCTTTGAATTTTACGGAACCAACCCCGGCTGGAAAATCGAAGTGGGCAAGCCGGAATACACCAACCGCCAGGAGCCTCCCCCCGCGCTGTATATCGAAGACCCCACCATGCCTCCGGGCCAGGTGATACAAGTTGATTGGTCTGTGTCGGGCATGGATGCCGCCATTAGTCGCAAAGTTTGGAATGCCGCGGGCGAGGTGCTTATTGATGAAGTGTTGAAAAGCTCCTACAAACCCTGGCAAGCCAAATTCCGCTTCGGGCCCGGATATCAGCCGCCCGCGGGAGCTGAAGTCAAATGGGCGGGCGAATAGCGGCCCGGATTTTGGCAAAATAAGCAGCCAGGTCGGCAGGTGTGTCGTAGTGGCACACAGATTGCGAAATGCCCACCAGCGTTGATGAAATCTCGCATCCAACCCGGGCGATGGTAAAGATGGGAATACCCCGGGCCCAGGCGTAGCCCGCCTCGATACCGATGCCTACGCCCTTCTCACTAAGCTCGACAACCACTAAATCGCTGGTGTCGATAATCTCGAAGCATTTTTGCATGAGCTCATCGGGCGGAAAATGAATTTGGCCCCAGTTTTCCAAATCGCGCATGGTACAGGTGCTCTGAACGCCACTGCGTTCCAAAATTTGGGTGAGTTGTTCGATGAGGGGCCGATTCTTATTATCGGGATGGTATTTGATGGCAAGGTAGGCGTTCATAAACTCCTCGGGCGGGCGCATCATGCGCGGGTGCGGGATGGCGCAAGTCGTGGGCTGTATCAGAACATTTTGGCTGCCCTTAGTTTCAAATACGCAGGCACTTAAGTAGGTAATGCTATGAAAGTTGAGATGTAATGACTCATCGTTATCCAGAGCGTACCACCAAGAGCACGAAGCCACAAAGGAACAAAGAAAGAAAAAGTTTTGAAATTCTTGGTGTTCTTAGTGTCTTTGTGCCTTTGTGGTGATTGAAGTTGGGTACGTTAGTCGTTACAGAAACGCTCAAGAAAAATCTGTGCAAGCTGTGCCATCTGTGGTTGCAATAGCGGCAAAGCTATTTTCGCCGTTGGCCGAGAGGCCCAGCGCTTTTCTCAAGTTTCAAATGTGCATCTATTTAGGTTACAATGAATGCCCGAAAACCGCACGTTTCCGCATCACCCTTTTACGGAGTTTGCTTCTATGGCGTGGTTTGAGCTGGTCCGTTGGTGGCTGGCACTGATGTTTTTAGGCCTTTTGGGCTGGCCCCTGAGCGATCTTCTCTTTGACCAGTTGCCCAGCAAAGGCTATCCATTCAGCAAGGGCATCGCTTTGCTGCTGGTTTCCTATTTCGTGTGGCTGGGAGCCAGCCTTCATCTGATGCCCAATTCGAGCGCGGGAGTGGGGATGGCTCTCTTGCTGGTGGTGCTGATGGCGGGCGTGCGGATATGGAGGCAGCAAAAGCAAGACCATCTAACAGCGTGGCGGACGTGGTGGCGGCAAAACTGGCCCCTGGTTTTGATGACCGAAAGCCTGTTTCTGCTGGCTTTTGTGGGCTGGGCCTGGGTGCGCTCCTTTAATCCCAGCCTTTACACCGGCGAGAAACGCATGGAGTTCACCATCATCAATGGCATTTTGAACAGCCGCTGGTTTCCGCCGCAAGACCCATGGCTGGCGGGCTATAACATCAATTACTATTATTTTGGTCATCTCATGGTTACCGTTTTGGCCCGGATGGCCCGGGTGGATGTGGCTGTGGGCTTTAATTTGGCAGTGGCCTCGTGGTTTGCCCTGGCCGTTGTCTCCTTCTTTGGCGTGATGACCGATTTGATACGCCGGGGGCAGGCTCAGGCACATCGGGCCCGAACCTGGGCGCTGGGCCTGCTGGGCGTGCTGATGACGCTATTCATGGGCAATCTTACCGCTGTTTACGATTGGTTTTATCAACGAAATCAGATTCCGGCGGCGTGGGTGCGTTGGCTGAATGTGTGGGCGATTTCCAAAAATCCTCCGGCGGGACACTGGCCCGAAAATGATTGGTGGTGGTTCAAAGGTGCCCGTGTTTTGGTCGATTACGGCCCTCTGCACTATCGTTACGAGCTTTTTAACGACTTCCCCTTCATCGGCTTTTTGACCGGCGATTTGCACGCTCAGACCTTTAGTTTGCCCTTCATGCCCCTGGTCATTGGCCTGGCTTGGGTAGCCTATCATCGGGCCGAGCCGTGGCAGTGGCGCGAGTGGCCAAGCGCACTGCTGGCCGCCATTCTTCTGGGCGGCGACATTGTGATGCACCCCTGGGACGCGTTCATCATTTTTCCTCTGCTGGTGGCCGCGGCCATGTTAGGGCACCGCAGCCAGATGCAGCAACTTCAGCTCAAACCGCTGCTCAGGACGTTGTTGGGGGCCCTTTTGCCGCTGCTGACCAGTTTTATACTTTATCTGCCCTTTTGGCTGCATTTGCAATCCCCGGGCATGGGCGTGGCGGTCAACCTGTTCACCACCACCCGCCTCAGCCACTATCTCATCCTATTCGCCACCTTCCTGCTCCCCATCATCCTTTTTTTGTGGCTGTTGCGCGGGGAGATGTCGGGTGTTCTGGCCCTGGCCGCTAAACTGTTCCCCATCATCTTCTTGCTTCCGGCGCTGTTTGCAAGTGTGGTGATGATGGTGCAGCGCAGCGCGGGGACGCCCTTGCTGCGCGGCTATCATATTCGCCCGCAAGTGGCAGCAGCAGTGGCCCAATGGACGCCCGGCCAGCTTATGCACTGGTTTCTCATCGAACGCATGAGCGGTATTTGGCTGTGGCTGCTTTTGGCGGGCCTGTTGGCCTGGACACTGGCGCTGACATGGCAGCGGTCCCGAAGTCGCCCGCATCCCGATGGCTTCATTCTGCTACTGCTCATCTTGCCCCTGGCCAGCACACTCCTGCTGGAATTCCTCTTCATTGCCGAACCTTTGGGCATCCGTGTCAACAGCATCTTTAAATTTTACTACTTTGCCTGGGAGTTGTACGCCATCATCGCCATCTACGCACTAAGTCGCATCCTGTCATGGCTGCGCTCAGGCCCGCGGCGCATGGTGTGGGGCCTGCTATGGCTGGCGCTACTGCTGCCCTCATTGCTTTATGCGTGGCAGGCGCTGCCCTATGGCTCAGGGCATTTTTCGGGCCCGCAAACGCTGGATAGCCTGGCCTACCTGCGTCGTGACATGCCCGATGACATGGCAGGCATCACCTGGTTGCAAGCCCACGTCCCCCCCGATGCCCTCATTTTAGAGGCGCATACACAAAACTACAGCATCAGTCACGATGCTCTGGTAGCCACCATCACCGGCAATCCTACCCTGGTGGGCTGGTGGGACCATGAACTGCACTGGCACGGGCCCGAGTTCGAGACAGTGGTCAAAGGGCGAGAAGCTGCATGTCGGCAGATTTATGGCGCCAAAGATGCCCCAACACTGCTGTCTCTGTTGCGGCAATGGCATGTGGACTATTTTTATGTGGGAAATATCGAGCGCACAACGTACAATCTGACTGATGAGAATTTTCGCGTTTATGATGAAGCGCTGACACTGATGTTCACCCAAGGCGGCGTACGAATTTACAGCGTCCCCTAAGTTGCGCCATGACCCTGCACCTGAAACAGCGCTTCACCTGATGTTTGCATGCCGCTCGTTCCCGATAGCGTCAGACAAACAGGCATCAAAAAGCCCCCGCCAAACTATGGGCAGGGGCTTTGGTTTTGTTGGAATGCAGGCGCTTACGTGGCGCCGGTGGTTACTCGCTCAACATTCGCCGCAGCACAGTGTGCAAGATGCCGCCGTTGCGATAGTAAGCCACTTCCACCGGGGTATCGATGCGGCTGATGACCTGGAATTCGGTAATTTTGCCATCAGCGGCAGTGGCACGAACCGTTACCAATTGGCCCGGCTGCATGTCGTTATCCAGGCCCGGAATGTCATAAGTCTCGAATCCGGTGAGCCCCAGACTCTCGGCGCTTTCGCCCGGCTGGAATTGCAGCGGCAAAATGCCCATACCCACCAGATTAGAACGATGAATGCGTTCGAAGCTCTGGGCGATGACCGCTTTGATGCCTTGCAATTGCGGGCCTTTGGCTGCCCAGTCGCGGCTGGACCCGGTGCCATACTCTTTGCCCGCGATGACTATCAGTGGCACGCCATCATCCTGATACTTCATGGCTGCATCAAAAACACTCATCTGCTCGCCCGTGGGCTGATACACGCTGTAACCACCCTCTACGCCTGCAACCAGCTTGTTGCGGATGCGAATGTTGGCAAACGTGCCTCGCATCATCACTTCGTGATTGCCGCGGCGACTGCCATAGCTGTTCCACTGATGTTGGGGCACGCCATGCGCCAGCAGATAACGGGCCGCGGGGCTGTCGGCGGCAATGGGCCCGGCCGGAGAGATGTGATCGGTGGTGACGGTGTCGCCCAAATAAAGCAGCACCTTGGCGCCGCTGATGGGCGTAATGTCGGGCATCTCAGGTGTGACATCCACAAAGAAGGGGGGCTCTTTGATATAGGTGCTGTCATCGGGCCATTCATAAACCTCGCCGCCCGAAACCGGAATAGCATTCCACGAGGGATTGCCATCGAAGACACTGCCATATTCCTCTTCGAACATCTCAGGTTTCAGCGAGCGCTGGATTTCGGCCTGGATTTCCGCCTGGGTGGGCCAAATATCTTTCAGATAAACAGCTTCGCCATTGGGGTCATAACCAATGGGATCGTTGTTGAGATCGATGTCTACTGTGCCTGCCAGGGCATAAGCGACCACCAGTGGCGGCGAAGCCAGGTAATTGCCTTTGGTGTGAGGGCTGACACGTCCTTCGAAGTTGCGATTCCCGCTAAGCACCGAGGTTACAGCCAAATCGCCCGCGACCACAGCTTTGCGAATAGGTTCGGGCAGGGGCCCGCTGTTGCCGATGCAGGTGGTGCAGCCATAGCCCACAATGTGGAAATGCAGCGCTTCGAGATAAGGCAACAGGCCAGCGGCTTCGAGATAGCGTTTGACCACTTTGGAGCCTGGGGCCAGACTGGTCTTGACCCAGGGTTTCACAGTCAGGCCCCGCTCTACCGCTTTTTTAGCCACCAGGCCCGCGCCAATCAGCACGCTGGGATTACTGGTATTGGTACATGAGGTGATAGCTGCGATAACCACGCTGCCATGGGTAAGATCAAAACGCACGCCATCAGTTTCGACTGTGACCTTTTTGCCCAAATCTTCCTCTTTCAGGCCGATGCCTTGCGGGCCGGGAGGGGCGGTCAGCGCCCGATGGAATTCTTTTTGCATGTCAGCCAGCAAGATGCGGTCTGCCGGACGTTTGGGACCGGCCAGGCTGGGCTGCACCGTACGCATATCCAGCTCCAGCACCGCGGTGTACTCGGGGTCGGGCGCATCATCGGTGCGGAAGAGCCCCTGAGCTTTGGTGTAGCGGGCCACCAGCTCGACTTGCTCGGCGCTGCGGCCTGTACCTGCCAAATAGCGCAAAGTCTCATCATCGATGGGGAAGAAGCCCATGGTAGCGCCATATTCGGGACTCATGTTGGCAATCGTTGCGCGATCAGCCAAGCTGAGTTTGCTCAGACCCGGGCCAAAGAATTCGACAAATTTGCCTACCACACCAAACTTGCGCAGCATTTCGGTGACAGTCAGGGCCAGGTCGGTAGTGGTTGCCCCCTCGGGCAGCTCGCCCAAAAGTTTGAATCCCACCACATCGGGGGTGAGCATAAAGATGGGCTGCCCCAAAATCACCGCCTCGGCCTCGATGCCGCCCACACCCCAGCCTACAACGCCCAGGCCATCAATCATGGTGGTGTGGCTGTCAGTACCGACCAGGCTATCAGGATAAGCCACCTTCTCACCTTCCACCTCAGCCAATTGCACACCGCTGGCCAGGTATTCCAGATTGACCTGATGAATGATGCCGGTATCGGGGGGAACTGCGCGGAAATTATCGAAAGCAACACTACCCCATTTCAAAAATTCGTAACGTTCGCGATTGCGCTCAAATTCTCGTTTTTCGTTGAAAAACATGGCTCGCAGTGAGCCAAAATGATCCACTTGCACCGAATGATCGATGACCAAATCCACCGGGTTCTGCGGATTGATACGCACGGGATCCTGGCCCTGGCGTCCCATCTGGCTGCGCAGTGCGGCCAAATCGACCACCGCGGGCACGCCCGTAAAATCTTGCAGAATGACACGAGCGGGCTTGAAAGGCATTTCGCCCCGCTCTGCATTGGGTTGCCAGTTGGCCAGTTTTTTCACATCCTCTTCGGTAATGGCAAAACCATCCACCTGACGCAAAGCTGCTTCCAGCAGGACTTTAATCGAGTAGGGCAGCCGCGAGATGTTGGCAATGCCTTGTTCTTCCAGTGCGGCCAGGCGGTACATCACCGCTGAACCGCTCCCGGTGTCAAAAGTTGTTTTGGCTCCGAGTATGTTTTTCAGACTCATGTTTTTTCTCCATGGAGACGAGGCCACAGCAATGTGGCGCCGAATAGGGTCGTTTGGCTGTCATTATAGCACGAAAAGGGGTGAGCCCGAGAAAGACCGGCTGCATTTTGTGTCCTTCGCACCTATGCGTTACACAACCAGCGACTTCGCGTGAATCAAGCATGCCCCCCTGCTCAGCGTCATTCCAAAAATTCGTGCATAGGCCCGAAATCAAAGGTTTTTAGCAACTTTTCTACGCGGCGCTGCATAGAAACACCCACATTGTGATAAGTGATAAACTGGTCTCGCCGGCCCAGGGGCAGTCGTGGCGTGCCAGGATCCAGCTCCCACGGATGCAAGTAGATGACCAGGGGCCCGCGACGGGCAGCCTGTCGCAGACCGTGCAGGATGAGCGGCATGGGTAGCACACGCAAATAAAATCCGCCACACACCGGAATCACCGCTGGTCCCACGCGCCAGGCCGTCATGGGCCATTCCCAAAGAGGCGCTTGCGGGTCGTGGCTGATCAAATCTGAACCTGGGCGGTAGGGAGCTGCGGGCGCACCGGGCACGCCGTAAAGAGGTGTCTTCATGGGAAAGATGCTGGAATCGTATGTGTAACCATGTTGTGCCAGCACATCCAGGGCCCAGGCGGTGCTGGGGGATAAGCTAAATGTTGGCGCCCGGAAGCCGCGCGCTTTCACGCCCGGAACCGCATCCTTCAGCGCCCTTTCAAAGCAGATGAGCTCCTGAGCGAAGGACTCGGCATTCAGCTCCCACAAAGGGCGATGGGTGCAAGTGTGGCAGCCGATCTCGTGCCCGGCATCCACAATGGCCCGAATCAGCTCGGGATGAGCCTGAATAACCTCGCCCACCACAAAAAAAGTAGCCCGCACCTGATGACGGGTCAATAACGCCAGTAAGGGCCTGGTAGCCTCCTCTACCCGATCATCGGCATGGCTGCGGTCGATTCGGCTGCGCAGCAGCTCGGCGTGCCAATACGATTCCAGGTCGATGGAAAGTGCAGCTTTGATCATGGTGTGGCCTCGGTTTGGGTGGGGCGCAGTGTGCCCGCCCGGGTATGATAGCGCAGATAAACCATGAAAATAGAAAGCAGCATTTTAGCGATGTAATAAAGGCTTTTTAGTGAACTTCCGTGCATCGAAACCCCGGCGATGCGATCGTGCATGGTTACAGCCACCTCTTGCACCTGAAAACCGGCAAAATGCAGCATAATCAGCGTATCGGCATCGGGGTAATCGCTGGGATAATTTTTCTCGGCAAAGAAGCACATCACTTCCCGATTCATGGCCTGAAAACCTGACGTAGCGTCGGTGATGTTTTGCCCGGTGAAAAAGTGAGTGATGCCGGCAAAAAGCTTCATGCCGGCCCGTCGCACCGCCGAGGCATGATAAGTCATTTGTCCCTTGAAGCGAGAGCCCAGAGCAACATCGCACCGGCCTGAGAGTACCGGAGCCAGCAACGCGGGTACTGAGGCGGGATCATGCTGCCCGTCGGCATCCATCATCACCGCAAAATCATAGCCAAAATCCTGGCCGTAACGAAAACCGGTTTGCACCGCGCCACCATAGCCCAAATTGTTGGGCAGACGCACGACTCGGGCTCCCAGCGCCCGGGCTACCGCGGCAGTGTTGTCGCCAGAGTGATCATCGATGACCACTACATCGGCTTGGGGCATAAAATGCTGCAACTGCGGCAGAACATGTGGCAGATTTTCGGCCTCGTTGTAAGCGGGAATGATGATGAGTGTTCGCATAGAGGAGGTTGGGGATTGGAGATCGGGGATTGATTGTGTTGGCTCAATAGATTACAGGTAACGACTAACGTACCAGATTTCAATCACCACAAAGGCACAAAAACGCTAAGAACAGCAAGCATTTCAAAACTTTTTCTTTCTTTGTGCCTTTGTGGCTGCGTGTCTTAGTGGTTTCTAGCCGGGCTACCTTAGTCGTAACGATCACAGCACTATTGCTCTTGCACCAGGCCCGAGAAGGGGTTGCGTGAGCCTTTGTAGCGGGGCCAATCTGGCAGAACGTAGTTGATGGCATAGCTGGGGGGTGGTGGCCACAATAGATAAACATCGCTCCACCAATGCCATGATTCATAATCATCATCCGAATAGCCTAAATCGAGATGCCGCCCATGCAAACCGCTGCCGGTGTCGCCGGCAATGGCAAAACCATAGCCGGGCACATATAATTTTTGGCTCATGTTTACCACCGCAGGGTCGACGCCCACCACCCCTTTGCCCGCGGTAAAACCCAGACGTGTGTGCCCGTACCAGGGCAACGAAGGGTCGGTGCCTGAGCGCTTGGGGCTGTAAGAGGTGGTGTAGGCCCGCAGTTTGCGCCAATAGGTGATGGGCCCATCGGGTGTCATGGCGGTGCGCTGCACAACTTTGCGGCCATAAAGGATGACCTTGCGCCGCGGCTCTTGCGCCAACCATTCATCCTCCAGCTCACGTGCTACCTCCTGGCCATTCTCATAGTGCACCCGATAACGACGGCGCAGCACGCCCGGCTGCCCTTCATCACCTACGCGGCGGGTATCGATGAGTAAATCATCATCAGGCTCCCACACCGTTTCAAAGGGTGTCAGCTCGTCCTGATAAAGCACCTGCTGAGCAATGCGGGTGATGCGAATGGTGGTGTTAGGGTGCAATGTGGCGGTTAGGGGTGGCTGCACGCTATCTTCGCCCAATAGCAAAAGCCCCTGCGCCCGCAAAAGGTCGCCCACCGTGGCCTGATGGGTGCGCAGATGCCATGTTTTGCCATCAGCGACCAGGGTGACGGGCATGGCCCGACGCAGCAGCACTTTCATGCCTGGCTTGATGACAGCTTCAGGGCCCGGGATCAGTTCGTCTCCTTTGTGCAGGGGGATGTTGTTTTCGGCCAGTGCTGCGGCGATTGTGGTCGCTTGTGTCCACACTGTGTGCGATAGCCCCTGCTCCTGAATTGTGATGGGCGTGGCGCGTTGTACTTGCAGTGTTAGTGGTGTGGTGGTTTGCTGCCAGGGATGCGCTGTGCGCCAGCCGGCCGGGGGTGTCCAGATGGCTGGGGGCAGCACGGCATCGGCAGCGCGTGGTTGCTCTTGCAACAGGATGACATCGGCGGGAGCCAGGGCTACTTGTGCATCAGCCAACGCGTCCGCCAGGGTGCGCGCCCGCGTCCAGGCCTTACGCTCGCGGCCATCTGCCAGCACCCGCAGCGGGCGCGCACGTTGCACATGCAGGCGCACGCCCGGGCCCCATGGCGATGAGAGGCTCAGGGCATCATTGGGGTGCAGGACATAGCCCAGCTCACGCAGCAGTGCTTCGGGCGAGGTCGCGTGGGTGGTCAATGCCACGGCCTGACCATCTATCTCCAGGATGACGGGCATGGCTGCGGCTTGCCAGCGCCACAGGCCCGCCAGCGCCAGCAACAGCAAAAGTGTGCCACTTGCCAAAATCAAGATAGGGCTGCGGCTCGGGCGAATGGTGAGGGTGGTCATAACAAGGATGGCACGATCTTACCACGAAACGGGGTGCGTTTCAATTTGCAGACTCTGGCGGTTTGTTTTGGGATTGGGGCAGGCTTTGCAAAACTTGCCAGATTGGGAATCGGGTCGGCAAAAAGGGGGCGCGCTCAGTAACGGTATTGCTTTTTGTTTGTAACGACTAAGTAGTTTGCAATAAGTTTCCTAATTCCAAATTGCGAGCTTGTCATTTTTCGTAACGACTAACGTACCCGACTGCAATCACCACAAAGGCACAAAGACACTAAGAACAGCAAGCATTTCAAAACTTTTTCTTTTCTTCGTGCCTTTGTGGCTTCGTGTCTTCGTGGTTTCTAGCCGGGCGACCTTGGTAGTAACTTTTGTTTTCTTTCCTGACTGCGTTTTTTGTTGGTGGTATGTTTT
>CAZMDD010000153.1:0-4480 GCA_964565065.1 uncultured Caldilineales bacterium
TCGTTGCGGCGGCCCCGGTAAGGATGCGGCGTCAGGTAGGGGGCGTCTGTTTCCAGCATGAGCCGTTGGGGATGTAGTTGGGCGGCCAGGGTTTGCAGGGCCCGGGCGTTTTTGAAGGTGACAGGCCCGGCCAGGCCCAGGATGAATCCCAAATCGTAGGCTTCTTGCGCCATGTCCCAATCGCCCGAGAAGCTGTGCAACACGCCCGGCCACGCCCGCGCGGCCAGCCGCGTTCCGGGCAGGCGCTGGCGCACCCACGCGCGCAGCTCCGCCATCATCAGCTCGTGGGTCTCACGGTCGTGCAGGATAACTGGCAGGCCCAGCTCTGCGGCCAAATCCAGTTGCTGACGCAGAACATGTAGCTGCTGCGGCAGGGGAACGCGCTTCCAGTAATCGTCCAGACCGATTTCGCCAATGGCTACCACTTTGGGATGGGCGGCCATTTCCCGCAGTTCCGCCAGCATTTCGGGCCGAAAGTCTGCGCAATCGGTGGGGTGGATGCCCACCGCGGCGTAAACCGCGGGGTAGCGCTGCGCCAGCGCCACAGCCCGGCGGCTGGAGGGGATGTCTACGCCCTGGGTAATGATGGCGACAACGCCCGCTTCCTGGGCGCGAGTCACCACCTCATCCCGGTCCAGGTCAAAATGGTTCAGGTCGAGGTGGCAGTGCGAGTCGATGAGTGCGGGTGGGTTCATGGTTCCCGCATTGTATCACATTATGGGGCAGGTATCAGCGTTAGCGTGTCTTCGACATGGGCCTCTACCTGCGCCCGCTCCCACAGCATGGGACGCAAACGCACATCGGCCCAATCCTGGCATTGGTCATCGTAGTGTTTGTGGTAGGCATGGCCCGATTGCCCGGTGCTGTTGCCGCTAACGCTGCGGCTGAGGTCGGCCATGTCTACAATCATGCGCATGGAGGGAATCCACACGATTTCAAAGGGTGTGGGCTCTTTGCCGCTCCAACTGTTGGCGTTGATGATGGCGTTTCCGCCATCTGCCTCGTAGGGCCCGCGGTTGAAGATGGCTTCGATGGGCCCGATGCCTGATTGCCCCAGGGTTTGGTTGCGGAAGGTGGCGGTGTGCAGGTCGCCCCAGCGCCATTTGCTCTGCTCTTTGCCCGCCCGCTGGATGAGGTCGTCGTAGGTTTCGTTCAGGGCTCGGGCCAGGATGTCGTTCATGCTCTCTTGCTGCTCGGTGTCGATGTCATCCCACCAGTGCGCATCCGGCTGGGCCAGAAGCTGTTGGATGAGTTGTTTGTTGTGCGGGCGCAGCTCATCCAGTTCATCCTCGAAAATATCTGCGGAAAGGTGGTAGTAGAAGTCTTCGAAGATGAGCGCCTCCGCGCTATCCCGGGTTTGCTGGGTATCCCAAGCCAGCAGACGATCCCGCATGGCCGCAACTTCGGGCCGGGGCAGGGTTATGTCGGCCAGGGTGGGGATGAGGGCCCGGGCCAGCAAGTTGGCGCTATCTCCCATGAATTGCTGGAAGTCGTTGATGGTGAGTTGGTCTTTGGAGGTGAGCAGTTCTGCGATGCGTTGCGCCCGATAGCCGGGGGCCCATTCGTTGCCGATGAAGTAGCCGGTCTCGGGCCCGGCAGGACGATTGTTGGCGGTGACAATAAAGCCTTGTGGCGGATTGAGCAGGTGGGGCATGTCGTCGAAGGGGATGTAGCCGGTCCAGGCGTAGTCATCGTTCCAGCCAGGCACAGGCAATTGGCCGTCGCCCTGGGCCCGGATGGGCACGCGGCTGCTCATCTGAAAACCGATGTTGCCATCGACATCGGCGTAGACAAAATTTTGTGCGGGCGCATCCCAATAGCTGATAGCTTCGCGGAAGCTTTCCCAATCTTGCGCCAAATTGAGGCGGAAGATGGCTTGCACCAGATGATTGGTTTCCAGCGCTGTCCATTGCAGGGCCATGGGCTGGCGCCCGTAGGCCCACTCGCTGCCCGGGCCAAAGTCGATGTCGTTGATGATGGGCCCGTGCCGGGTGCTGCGAAGGGTGATGATTTCCGGTTCTTCCCGGCCTGCCACCCGTATTTCCTCCTGACGGATGTCCATCGCTTGCCATTGGCCATTGACTTCGTATTGATTGGGGTTTTCGGGGTTGACCCGCTCGATGAACAGGTCTTGCACATCAGCGGGGGCATTGGTCACGCCCCAGGCGATGCGCTGATTGTGTCCCACCACCACTGCGGGCGTGCTGGGAAAGGTGTAGCCCATGACATCGAAGGGACAGGCTTCGCTCACCGGCTGGCAGTGCAGGCCATTTTCGTACCAGATGGAGGGCATTTGGATGCCCAGGTGGGGGTCATTGGCCAGCAAGGGCTTGCCGCTTTGGGTGTGCTGGCCCGAAACCACCCAGTTGTTGCTGCCCACGCCCACGCCCGAGCCCAAAATCAGGCCGTCGGCAGGAATGGCCGCGACCGCATCTGCCAGCCCCAGCTTATCCCAGGCAATGCCCTGAGGAATGATGGGGGGGTAGTCGGCGCCCGCATCGACGGTCAATTCGTTCAGCCACTCCGGGCCGTAGCGCTCCAAAACCTGCGCCCAGTGCAGCTCCGATTTGTAGTTTTTGCCCAAATCCAAAGACATCATGGTGGCCCAGGTCAGGGTGTTCAGGGGCGTCCACGGCTCGGGGTCGATGGCGGCGCCGGTCAACTTCAGCAGTTGAATATCCAGAGCCAGATGCCCGCGGTTTTCGTCCAGATAGGCGTTCACGCCCTGGGCGTAGGCTTCCATGATTGCTTTTTCATCAGGATTCATGGCCTCCCAACTACGCTGGGCCGCGGGCACAATGCCCAGGGTGCGCAGATATTTATCGGTGGGGATTTGGCTTTCGCCGAACGTTTCGGCCAGGCGTCCTGCTCCCGCCCGTCGCCACATCTCCATTTGCCAGAAACGATCCTGGGCATGCACATAGCCTTGGGCCATGAAGAGATCGTGGGTGTTGCTGGCGTAGATGTGGGGCGTGCCATGCTCATCCCGCAGGATGCTGACCGGTGCTTGCAGGCCGGCCAGTTTGATTTCGCCCTGGGTTTGCGGCCAGGGAGCTGTAACCGAGCGCCAGGCAAAGAGAGCAAAGAGGATGAGAATGACCACCAGGGCCAGCAGGATGTAGCGCAGCACTTTTTTCATGGCAAGTTTTCGGGAGATGTGTGCCGTGGCGGGCGCAGCGGTGCGGGCCGCGGGCTCCTGATGATTCAGGGCCAGGGCCAGGGTGCTGCTGCCAAAGAAGATGAGTAAAATCAGATTCAGGTAGCCGCCGCCGATGATGGTTTTGGCTGCGCCCGACAATTGGCTGGTTACGGGCCCGTTGAGCAAAAAGAGGATGATGGGGCTAAAAATGAGTATCCAACGGGGATAATGTGTGCCTCTTTGCCACACTGCAGGAATAAAAAGCAGGGTGAAGATGGCAAAGGGTAGATAGGTGAGGGTGCGCAGCGATTGGTTGGCCTGCAGCGCCAGCCCCATCAGCGCCTGCGGTTCCTGGCCCAGCTCTACGGCACTGTGCGCCGCAGTAGCCAGCGCCACATAAGCCCCATGCACCACGCCGTAGGCAATCATAATAGCGGCAAACGAGAGAAAAACGGTCATGCGCAGCCATTTTTTTGCAGGCTGAAAAGCATAATAAACCTGACCTGCGCCCAGCGTATAAAACCATGCTCCCAGCAGCGCAGTGAGTGCGCTTAGGATGATGCGCTGCGAAGAGGCGGCAGCCATGTTGGCCGCCAAATCGGTGGCCGCGCCGTTGTAATAAAAAAGCATATCCCCGGCAAAGAGCAGCAAGCTCCCCAAAAGACCGGCCAGGCCCAGCCCCAATGCAAGTTTGCGGGTGATGCAAAGACTTTGTTTATCGGTCATGGCTTTATTCCTGTAACAAGAGGGAAAAAGAGCAGGAGAACATTAATAGCTGAGTATAGGGGATTATGGCCCGATTCGCAATGTGAAACGTTGCTGAATCGAGGGATGAAGGCACTTTTGCGTCGGCGAGTTGGTGGTCTTGCGTGTGCGCCTGCCCGCATCATGCGCGTACGAGCCCCATCTGTCTTACATGTTCGCCTGCACCTCTGCAATTGCCTGGGCTGTGACCATATCCAGAGCTGTGAAAGAATGCCTGGCCTCCTCTAAATCCACATATGCGAATTTTCTACCTTGAGCCATTTGTGCGGCCCATTGGTAGCCGACGTCGGTGTCTGCGGCCAGTCGGGCCAGTAGCCCGGGCCAATAGATTCGCCATTCTGGAGGATTTTGATCGGCTAACATACTCAAGAACTCCAACGCCTCATCCCGGTGGCCGCCTTGCTGTGCAGCCACCCCAAAGGCGTAGAACATCTCAGCTTGCTGGCCTGCGGGCATGACATTGATGGCCTCGAGGAGCAACCGCTTCAAATTTATGGCGTCCCAACTTGCAGCTTGAGACAAGGCCTCGCTACCAATATCTTTCAACGCCATTCCCAACAGCCTGGAAGCCATATC
>CAZMDD010000154.1:0-27729 GCA_964565065.1 uncultured Caldilineales bacterium
ATCGCCGCGTTCGATTACGACAAACTGGCCGCGACCTGCCATCAGGCGCTGGAGGTGCGGCCCATCGACTGGCGGGCGTGGCCCGTGTTCGGGTTTATGTTCGTGCGGGCCACGGGCGAAGACAGCCCCGAACTCCACCGCATCCTCACCTCCGACCTGCGGGAATTCGTGGGCGTGTCTCCATCTTGAGATAACGCCAACCTGACATAAGCTGGAGCGTCGCCAAACCCTATTCGCTCGCAACCATGCAGGTAGTGACATTCAATCCTTGACCACGAAGGTCGAAGGAAACGAAGAGACGAGGCTTTTTCTTCCTTTGCGCCGTTGCGTCTTCGTGTTCTTCGGGGCTAATCAGAAAACGTGAATAGTTACGTTCGTGCAACGCCACGATGGCGTAAGCAGCCGGTTTCGTTACCGATGTTACGCACTTCCCCTGGGCAAAGCCGATTTCGTCATACGGCCCCGGGGAGCCACCGAAAAACGACGAACATAGACGAAGGTGGACGAAAGGACGAACATAGAGGATAACCATCTTCGTCCTTTCGTCTTATCGTCCGTGGCCGAGTCGGAAGCGCAGGTTGCCTCATTCAGAGCCGTTGATTAGCAAGTGCGTAACACGAGCTCGTCATATGCCACGCATAACGACCAGACACTTGCGGAGCGCATATCCAAAACCGCTGCGTTGGCCGATCCATCGGCAACACCGTATAATCGAATCACCGCTATATCATCAAATGGGAGAATTCGCATGTCCTATGCAGAAACCACCCTCACATCCTTCGATGGCGTTCCCATCTTTCTGCGCACCTGGACGCCCGATGACATCGCACCGCGCGCCGTCCTGCTCCTCGTCCACGGTCTGGCCGAGCACGCGGGCCGATATCAGTATGTGATTGACGCCTTCTTGCAGAAAGGCTACGTCATCTATGGTCACGATCACCGCGGCTTTGGCAAATCGGGCGGCCTTCGCGGACATTGGGAGCATTTCGATGAAGTGATGAAAGACATGGAAATGGTGGTGGAGAGGGCCAAATCGGAGTGGCCCGACCTGCCTTTTGGCATGTTCGGACACAGTCTGGGCGGCGTGGTGGGCATCCAATATCTCGCCCGCCACGAGGAGCAATTCCGTGCTGCGGTCATCTCCGCGCCCGGCTTTGGGCCCGGCCCCGATCAGAACAAACTGCTGATCATGATCACCCCCATCGCCAACCTGATCATCCCCCGCAAGCCCCTGGACCGCGGCGCCCCCGCAGAATACACCCTCAGCCACGATCCCGCCCAGGCCGTCGCCTGGGACGCCGATCCGCTGGTGCATCCCTACGCCACGCCACGCTTCGCGGTGACGTACATGCGAGCGGCCAAAGAGGCCAAAGCGATCCTGGCCCAACTCAGCATCCCCATCCTCATCGTGATGGGCGAAGAAGATATTACAGTCAGCCAGCAAGACATTCGAGAGGCCGTAGCCGCGGCAGGCCCCAACATCACCTTCCGCACCTACCCAGGAGCCTACCACGAAGTCCACAACGAGATTGATGAGATCAGAAACCTCATGCTGGCGGAAACCGTCGCCTGGATGGAAGGCAACCTGCTGGGAGCGCCCGCATGAGCCGAATTCAGGTGCAAAAGCAGTTCGGAGAAAACGCGGAGCGCTATGTGGCATCCAAAGTCCACGCCCAGGGAGCGAGCCTGGATGAGATGGTGCGGCTGGCTGCTCCGCAGCCGCATTGGCGCGCCCTGGACGTAGCCCCTGGCGGCGGACATTCGGCCCTGGCTATCGCCCGCCATGTGCGCAGCGTCATTGCCCTGGACATCACCCTGCCCATGCTGCACGCGGCCCGGACCTTCACCGCCCAGCAGGGCCAAACCAACATCCGCTGGGTGCAAGGCGATGGCGGGCGATTGCCTTTCGAGAAAGACGCGTTTGATCTGATCACATGCCGGGTGGCCCTGCACCACTTCCCCCATCAACCCGCCGCCATCCGGGACTGGGCTCGCTGTCTGAAACCGGGCGGGCGGATGGTGTTGGTGGATAATGTCGGGCCAGAGGATAGGGATGCGAATGATTACATCAACGCCTTCGAGAAACTGCGGGATCCATCCCACGGACGCGTGCATCCGCCTGCCCAACTCATCGCATTCATCGAAGCCGCCGGACTCAGCGTGAACAAGGCCGCCACCTTGCGCAAACCCATGCTCTTCCATCCCTGGATGGCGCGGATGCAGGTCGCGCCGTCCCGACGCGAGCGTCTGGCGCGGATGTTGTGGCAAAGCGAGGGCCCCGCCCGCGACTTTCTGAATCCCCAAAACAGAGCAGAAAACACGACCTTCGATTTGTGGGAAGGGATTTTCCTGGCGCAGAAGCCGAAAAAATAGCCTCACAGATGGCGTCACCCCGACCCCATTTTGGCTCCCCCTCGTTCGTCTCGGAGCGGAAGAGCTGCACGATTGAATGTGGGTTGCGCGGCTCATCACAAAAAAAGCGCCAGTCTATCCGACTGACGCTAAAAGGTGCCCCCGCTCCGACTCGAACGGAGACGCCCGGATGGGCACAGGCCCTCAACCTGCCGCGTATGCCAATTCCGCCACGGGGGCGCACCTGACCCTCATTATACGAATACGAGTCTTCCTTGTCAACATTTGCCTAAATCCATTACAATGGGTGTTCACCGCGACGACAGACGTTTTCCGGTGTTTTTTCTGTTTGATCTCACCTCTTTCCACGTTTCTACTTTCCATGACCTTCCTATTTTTCAATTTGACA
Organism: uncultured Caldilineales bacterium; assembly: GCA_964565065.1. Lineage (GTDB taxonomy): Bacteria > Chloroflexota > Anaerolineae > J102 > J102 > M2005. Next base: position 2,762 of record CAZMDD010000154.1, read on the forward strand.
CATAGCGAAACGCCAATGACGTTCACCTTGGCCGGTTCGGAGTTAAATCCCGGAAGGGGTGAGCGATGAAGCTTGTTTTGGACGTTATGGGCGGCGATTTTGCGCCCGTCGAGACAGTAGCCGGAGCCGTAGATTATGCCCGCAGCAGCGGTCACACAGTCTTCCTGGTGGGGCAGACGGATGTCGTTCGGGCTGAACTGGCAAAATATGACACAAGCGGGCTGGATTTGCCTGTGATCGAGGCTCCCGACGCCATTGCCATGGGAGAAAAGCCCGCCATGGCTGTACGCCGTAAGAAAAATAATCCCTGGGTGGTGGGCATGAAGCTGGTGCATGCGGGGGAGGCGGACGCCTTCTTCTCTGTCGGCAACACAGGAGCCACGGTCACCGCGGGCCACATGGTTTTCAAGCGCATTCGCGGCGTCCACCGGGCGGTGCTCACATCACCTTTTCCCAACCGAACAGGCTACCACGTTTTTGGCGATGCTGGCGCCAACACCGATTGCAAACCCGAATGGCTGGTGCAGTGGGGGCACATGATGGCCATTTACGCCGAGGCCCGTCTGGGCGTTGTCAATCCAACGGTGGCGCTGCTTTCCAATGGCGAGGAAGATGGAAAGGGCAATGAGCTGACAAAAAAGGCCCAAATCCTTCTGGCCCAGGCGAAAGGACTCAACTTCATCGGCGTGGTGGAGCCGAAAGAAATGATGGCCGGTGCGGCGGATGTCGTGGTCACCGATGGTTTCACCGGGAATCTCGTCATCAAGACCTCTGAATCAATCGCCAAATACCTGTTCGAGCTGCTCAAAGAGGAGATCATGGCTCGCCCGCTGTCCAAGGCGGGCGCGATGCTGGCCAAGCCCGCCTTCACCGCCACCATCTCCCGGATGGATGACAAGAAGTATGGTGCTGGCATGTTGTTGGGGCTCAACGGATTGGTTACCATCGGACATGGTCGGGCCAAACGGGACAGGATATTCTATGGCCTCAGGGCCACGGCCAAACTGGTCGAAGCCGATATCTTGCAGAAAACCCAGGAAAAAATCGAAACGCTTATACGCACACAAAAGGAACGAGGTGATGACGCATGAGCAATGCGCTGTCTAAACAACAACTCATCGAATTGACCCGACGTTTGCAGGAAGCGCCTGCATCGGTGCGCGAGCTGCTATTGCACACCCTGGAGGCCGTCCAACCTCCGGACATCAATCCTGTGAGCGCTGCAGAGCATGTATTGCAGCGAACGAAGGATCTCTCCGAGGATGTCATCGAGCAGGCGTTGCATCTGGCTCGCAATGGCGTACAGCGCCGGGTCGTCATCACCGGCATTGGCGTGCTCACAGCGGTGGGACAGAGCGTCTCCGAGATGTGGGAGAACTTGCTGGCCGGGCGTTCGGGCATCGATTACGTCACCCTGTTCGATGCGTCACCCTATCCCAGCCGCATCGCGGCCGAAGTGAAGGGCTGGGACCCTGGCCGCTACATCCCGCGCAAAGAGGCCCGACGCATGGCCCGGTGTTCGCAATTTGCGGTGGGCATGGCCGAGCAAGCTCTGGAAGATGCGGGATTGTCCACCTCGGAGAGCCTGGGAGACCGGGTTGCCACCATCATCGGCACGGGACTGGGCGGTTTCGACATCTACGAAAAGGGCCTGCTCGACGCTGCGCGTCGCAATGTGTTCAAAATCAGCCCGATGACGGCCATCGGCGGCCTGCCCAACATGCCCGCGTTCTTCATCAGCCAACGTTTTGGCGTCAAAGGCCCCCTGAACACCATCGTCACCGCCTGCGCCGCGGGCACTCAGGCTGTGGGAGAGGGGCTTGATCTCATCCGGCACGGTTATTCCGACATCGTGCTGGCGGGCGGGGTCGAGGCCCTCATCGGTCACACTTTCTTTGCCGGATTCTCGGCCATGAAAGCCATCAGCACCCGCAACGATCCGCCCCAGAAGGCCAGCCGCCCCTTCGACGCCAATCGGGATGGATTCATCATCGGCGAGGGCGGCGCGGTGCTCATCCTGGAGGAGTTGGGACATGCCTTGGCCCGGGGAGCCAGGATCTACGCCGAGGTTATCGGCCATTCAGCATCGGCCGACGCCCACCATGTGGCGGCGCCTCATCCCCAAGGGGAAGGCGCACAGAACGCGATGCGCTGGGCCTTGGAGGATGCGGGCGTTCAGCCGGAGGATATCGATTACATCAACGCCCACGGCACCAGCACCAGATTGAATGATAAAACCGAAAGCTACGCCATCAAAAAGGTTTTTGGCGAACACGCCTACAACCTGGCGGTCAACTCCACCAAATCCATGATCGGCCACGCCTTCGGCGGCGCCGGAGCCATCGAGGCTGCGGTCGTCGCGCTCAGCGTTCAGAACGACATGCTACACCCCACCATCAACTACGAAACGCCTGATCCTGAATGCGATCTCGACTATGTTCCCAATGCGGCGCGCTCGCAACAAGTGGACATCGCACTCTCCAACTCCTTCGGTCTGGGCGGGCAAAATGCCTGTCTGGTTATGAAGAAATACGCTGGCTGATCTTCTGACCTCATTTCTCCCCGATCCTCATCTTCTCATCCCCGACGAATCTTATGCGCATTTACGCCAACAACAATCTCATCGTCAAGAAAGGCAAGTTCGGACGTCGTCTCAGCATGGCGGGCCTGGTGATCCTGGGCCTGGGCATGTTGGCGTCCTTTGCTCCGGGCTTCATCCAGAAAAATAGCGAGAGCGCCTGGACGCAGAATCCCTTCATTCAATGGACTTATAACGGAGGGTGGCTCTACCTGTCGTTGGGCGCGCTGATCCTGGGTTTCATTTTGGGTCAGATCGGCAACGCCTACATGCGACGCTTCCTCAAACCCCGCCGCCCCGATATGGTCATCGCCAAAGCCCTCAAAGGCTTCGACGATCGCAACCGTCTTTATGTCTGGTCCAGCCCCATCGATCTGGCTTTTGTCGGGCCCGCGGGCATCTTCGCCATCGTCACCCGGGACATCGCGGGACAGGTCACCATCCGAGACGGCAAGCTGCACACGCCCTTTTCGATGAAAAAGCTGCTCTCGTTCTTCGGCGGCGAAGAGTCGGGACGTCCGTTAGATGAGGCTCAGCATGATGCAGAAAAGCTGGCAAGCTGGTTGGCCGAGCAGTTGGGCGGGGATGCTGAAATCTCCGTCAAGCCGCTGGTGGCGTTTACGCACGACCAGGCCGATCTTACGGTCGAGGATGCCAACGTCCCCATCCTACACTATAAACAGCTCAAATCTTTCCTGCGCAGCCAGGCTAAGAACAAGTCCATCAACAAGACGACGCTGCAACGGGCGGTGGAGGCGCTGGACGCTTACGCTGAGGCGTCGGGCGCTGGGTCCGATCTCTCAGTCGAGGCTTGATGAAGGAGCGAGATGGGCCGCATAGCCTATCATCAGATGTAACTGCTAAGGTTGACTCGTCTGCGCCGCTCCGCCCGAGGCTAAACCCTCGGGCTACGGGTGCAAAGCCCCACTGGGGCTCAGCCGTGCAGCCCAGGGGGCTTGGCAAGGGTAGCCCGGAGGTTCAGCTCCGGGCGAAAAAACAGGCCGAAGCCAGGCACGTAAGCAGTTACCCTTTTTCTTTCTTTGTGCCTTTGTGGCTTCCTGTCTTAGTGGTTTCTAGCCGGGCTACCTTAGTCGTAACAATCTGACAGTTGTTTACTTTTGCGGCAATGCTTTATAATGTCGCAATGATCTCAAAATTCTTCGAACACAGCGGCGCTGCACTCATTCTGCTTTCAGGCGTCCTGCTTCTTTTCGGCGGCGCTATTGGCATCAACCCTTTGTGGGGATTTGCCCTGTATGCGGCTGGTATCATCATCATGGTTCTAAACGATGTGGGCAGCGTTGCCGGGCGATTGAGCGTAGGCAGTTTGTTGGCGCTTTTTGGGCTCTACACCCTGTTGGCTTTCTGGGATTTTATTTTTATTGTTTTGCTACTGCCCGCTATCTTTTTGGATATGATTTTAGGCGCGTTTGCGTTGTTGGCCGGGCTGCTTTCGGTGTTGCTGTTGGCAATTTACGTGATTGAGGAGATTTTGCATCACGATATTGCCGGAGTTAGCGGATTGGAGACCGGGCGGCAGGCCATAATGACGTTAGGCGTTGCCGTGGTCTCGCTGGGGGTGGGCCTTTGGCATCTGCGGCAAGATGATACCGACAACACCCTGGCCGATCGCATCGCTCGCTTATCTGAGCGGGTGCGTAGCTATCTGTTTGCCATCGCTGATACGATTCGCGCTGGCTAACCCCACTATCCCGAGAGAACCACCCAGGCCACTAAGGCACAAAGACTCGAAAAAATAGGATTGCTGTTTGCATGCTGCTCGCGCCTGAGGGCCCGGTCAAATTCGAACACTATCCAAAAAACAACCCCGGCGTTTTTACCGGGGCTGTTGTCTTTTTAAGCGCTGTGAGTTACTCCTTCATTGCCCGCCACACCCGCTCCGGGTAAAGGGGCAGGATGCGTAACCACTTGCCAATGGCATCATGCACCGCAGTGACAATGGCCGGGGCCGCGCCATCCATGGCCAGCTCAGCCACCGATTTAGCGCCAAACGGGCCATTTTCTTCGTTGGTCTCTACAAACACCACATCGATGGTGGGGGCATCCGCAGACATGTAGGGACGGTAGTCGCCGATGGTGGCATTGACCAGCTTGCCCTTCTCATCGAAGGCCATCTCTTCACTCATCACAAAACCCATGGCCTGCAAAACGCCACCTTCCACCTGGCCCGCGGCTGTGATGGGGTTGATGACACGACCAATGTCCGCGGCGACAAAGATGCGATCGACCGTGACCTGGCCTGTCCAGGTATCCACCGTCACCTCTGCGAAAGAGGCTGCGGTGGGAGGCGGGCTTACGTAGCTCAAATGCGAACCGGTGGCCATAATCTGCTGCTGATCGAGCTGGTGGGTGCTGGACATGCCCACATCCCACAGGCTGACCGAGCGGCCATCGGGCGCAAAGACCTGCCGATCCCGCAGCACCAGGCTGTCGGGATCATCCACTTGCAGCAACTTGGCCGCGTAGGCCTGAATCTGCTTTTTCACCTTTTCAGCCGCGTTGCGCACTGCGCCGCCGCTGATGTAGGTGGTGCTGCTGGCATAAGCGCCCGTATCAAAAGGCGTGAAGTCGGTATCGGAAGAATAGATGACAATATCATCCAGCGGCACGCCCAGCACTTCTGCGGCCATCTGCCCCAAAATGGTGTCAGAACCGGTGCCGATGTCGGTAGCGCCGATGGTGAGGATAAATGTGCCGTCATCCCACATCTTGATGGTGGCCGCGGCCATATCCAGGCCCGCAATGCCGGAGCCGTGCATGGTGGTGGCAAAACCGATGCCCTTGCGATAGCGCCCCGTTTGCTGGGCATTGGCCTTGCGCTTGGCATAGAAATCGGTCACGCGCAGGCCCACATCCAGGCACTCGTTTATGCCGCTGCTGGTCAGGGTTTGCTCGAAGCCTTCGCGACCTTCGCCCAGTTTTTTGGCCAGGAGCATGACTTCGCCCTGTTTTAGCAGATTTTCGCGCTTGAAGTTCACCACGTCCAGCCCCAGCTTCTCCGCAATTTCAGCCATCATCACTTCGTAGCCGAACTGGGCCTGGGTGGCGCCATAGCCGCGGAATGCGCCGGTAGAGGGCTGGTTGGTGTAGACCGCGTCTGAGATGAAGCGGGAATTGGGGGCATTGTACAGGGTCAATCCCTTAAAGCCACCCACCATTTGCACTGTGAGCGCATGAGACCCATAAGCGCCGGTGTCGCCGACAAAGTACAGCTCCGCCGCGGTGACCTTGCCATCCTTGACGCCCACTTTGTAATGTACGATGTTGGGATGCGAGCTGCGTGAGGAGTAGAATTCCTGCTTGCGGCTGTATTCCATGCGCACCGGTTTGCCTGTGCGCACTGTGAGCATTGAGCAAATATCTTCCAGGATGATTTCTTGCTTGTTGCCAAAGCCGCCACCAATGCGAGGTTTGATAACCCGAATGCGCTTGGGCTCCACCCCAATCAGAGGCGAAACAATGCGTCGCACATGGAAGGGAACTTGGGTGGAGGTGTAGATGACCAGACGATCATTTTCATCCCACCAGGTGATGGTAACGTGGGGTTCGAGATGCACATGTTGCTGCTTGGGCGTGTAATACTCGGCCTCGTGTACGTAGTCGGCTTGGGCCAAAGCTGCGTCCACATCGCCAACCTCGGCGTTGATGTGGAAGACGAGGTTGCGCTGGGCGTCGTAAATGCCTTCGGTGTCTGTTTCGTCGTGGATGACTGGTGCGCCCGGTTTCATGGCCTCGCGCGGATCGATGACGTGAGGCAGCACTTCGTATGTGACCTCGATCAGGCGCAGGGCTTTTTCAGCCAGTTCTGGCGTTTCGGCAGCCACCGCTGCGACGCGGTCGCCCACATGGCGCACTTTGTTATCGAACATGACCTGATCGTAGGGCGGGGGCTGGGGCGGGCTCTGGCCTCCGCTGGCATATTTGATGCGTTCGACATTTTTGTAGCACAGCACCGCGTGCACGCCAGGCAGGGCCTCAGCCTTGCTGGTGTCGATATCTAAAATGCGGGCGTGGGCGTGGGGACTGGTGAGCAGCTCAGCGTAGAGCATATCGGGCATAGAGAAGTCGTAGGCAAACACCGGGCGGCCCAGGGCCAGCTTGCGGGCATCTACTTTGACTTCGGCTTTGCCCACCACGGTGGTTTCGGGCATGTCGGGTGGGGTGATGATGACCGGAGGCAGCGGCATTGCGTCATTGTCCTGGCGCAAGTAAGCTTCAGGAATTGCCACGCCCTCGATTTCTTTCAAATCTTCCAGCTTGAAGCGGATGGGCTCCAGAGGCTGCACTTTTTCGCCGCGCAGTTTTTTGGCTGCCCGTAGTACCGCATCGATGGTGCGCACATAGCCGGTGCAGCGGCAGAACACACCACTCAGGGCATCTTTTACCTCATCTGCGGTGGGATTGGGATTTTTATCCAGCAGGGCCTTGGTGGTCATCAATTGGCCCGGCGTGCAAAAACCGCACTGCACAGCGCCGGTCTCGATGAAGGCTTCCTGGATGGGGTCGGGCTGGCCATTTTGCGATAAGCCTTCGGTGGTAAGCACGCGCTTGCCATCCACTTCGATGGCCCGGGTCATGCAGCTTCGTACCGGATTGCCATCTACCACCACGGTGCAGATGCCGCAGTCGCCGGTATCGCAGCCCTGTTTGACGCTGAGATAGCCTTGCTCGCGCAGCACGTTGATGAGCATATCGCGATGCCCGACTGTCCATTGTTTTTGTTCACCATTGATGTTCAGGGTGATTTCGGTGGGATTGCCTCTCATTTAGTTTCCCTCCAGGCATTGAGTCAGGGCGTCGCGGCTGGTAACCGCGGCCATGGCCCGACGATAGTCTTCCGCTCCCAGATAATCGCTGCGAGGTGTGACCTCGGCAGCAATGGCCTGGGCAATGGCTTCGATGTTGGCTGCGTTCAGGGGTCGGCCGGCCAGGGTCTCGGCGACATCGCTCCGGTCCACAGTGCGATGCCACACGCCTGTTAGTGCTACGCGGGCTGTTTCTACCTGCTGGCCCGCCATGGTCACCACGGCCACCGCACCCACAATGGGCTTATCGCTGGCCATTCGGGCGACATCGCTGTGGCCCCAGCGCAGGTTTGCCTGCTCCGGGCGGATGAGCACCGCTTCGGGACGTCCTTTGGGCTTGACCTCTCGTTTGGTGTAGGCATCCAGGGTTGCGGTCTCACCGCTATCGAAGAGGATTTGCGCATCCCAGGCCAGCAGCGCCGCGGCCCACATGGGGCCTTGATCCATTGAAAGCGTTGCTTGCAGGACTTCGGTATCGTTGCGGCGTTGCCACACAAAGCTACGATGCAGCGCCCACCGCAGCAGTGCGGGGGTGTTTTCCGCCTCGTACACACTTTGCAGGCTGGCCGCTCCTGCCAGGTACAACAGGCCCGAATCGGTCACGGGCAAGGTTGAGGGAGGTGATGAGGGCATAGAAAGCTCCTTGGTGGGGATTGGGGAGATTCGGTGGGGAGTCTCTGGGAAGGTTAGAGCTACCGGGCCGGAGCCAGCAGAGGTGCGCCGCTGGCCCGAAATTCCGCCATCCAGCCTCGTTTGCCCTTCCATTCAACAAACCACCAGATGAGCCCATCCGCTTTTTGTGGGCCCGAAAGGATGGTGACTTGCTGGTTGGCCGGAACCTGCGTGATGCGATCATTGGCCGGTTTGTTGCGATAACCGGGCGTGCGCCGCATGTTTACCGGGCCATTGTTCACGTTACGGGCTGCATCTCCCGGCTGGAACGTCCAGTTGCCCGGTTCGGGCGTGGGCAAGTCAGACGGGAGTGCGCTGGCTGGCGCGGATGTAGGGGTGGGCGTTGGCAGAGGCGTGGCTGTGGGCGCGGGCGTCCACGTGCGCCCGGGCGCGGCGCCAATGTTCAGCGTTTGCGCCATCTCGGGCAGATAAAACATGGTGGCTGTGCCTACGATGGACAAAAAAAGGATAAGTCCCAGCAAAATGCCGGAAAGAAGGGGGTGTCGGGACATGGGAAAATTTGGGAGTATGAGGGTGTTGGATGTACCATCCTGTCAACACGCTAATGATACACGGAATTGGAGAACTTATCAAATGATGAGCCCTCTCTAATCATTTGTTATAATGTCCAACATGCAAACATTTATCAAGTCACTTATTCAGCGCACACTATCGGCCAAAACACAAACATCGCTTTGGCGCACCTACAATCGTATCAAGAACCGCGGGCAGCGCTATGCCTGCCCCCTGTGCGGAGCGCAGCTCAAAACGTTGTGGCCGCGTGGCCTGGCGCATCCTGTTTTGACGCAGTACGATATCATTGGCGGTGGTTTTCGCGAGCACGCCTCATGTCCCGTTTGTGGCTCTACCGAGCGAGAGCGTTTGGTGTGGCTTTACATCAGCCAGCGCACCGACATCCTGACCCGACCTGCCCGCCTGCTGCACGTTGCGCCCGAGCGCGAACTGGGGGCCCGGCTGCGTGCCCAGCCCCAACTGGCTTATCTCAGCGCCGATTTGATGGATGAGGGGGTCATGGTCAAGATGGACATCACCGACATCCACTACCCCGATGCCAGCTTCGATGCTATCATCTGCAACCATGTGCTGGAGCATGTGCCTGATGACACCCGGGCCCTGCGCGAGTTCTACCGGGTGTTGGCTCCTGGGGGATGGGCCATCCTGCAAGTCCCGTACAGCCAGCAAATCACTGTCAGTGTCGAAGACCCCAGCATCGTCACCGCCGAAGCCCGGGCCCAAGTCTTTGGTCAGGAAGACCATGTGCGCATTTACGCCAAACAGGACTATTTGCAGCGCTTGGAATTTGCCCGATTTAGCGTTGAATGTTTTGATTGGCTGCAAGCGGGCCCCGATTTTGGTGGCCCGGACAACCATTTTGGCCTGATGCCCCGCGAAACGCTCTTTATCGCCCGCAAGTAGCCACCACCCCCATTGAGGTGACCATGAAAAATCTCACGACCATCATCGACACCATTCGCCAAGATTTCGAGGCCAAAAATATGGCCCGAGATCTGGCCCTCAAGCGTTCGCGAGAGCTGATTCGATTTTGCTCCCTGAGCATCCGCGCCTGCCATCGTCACGAATTCGAAAAAGCTCGGGCGCTGTTGACTCAGGTAGATGACCTGGCCGCGGCCATGATTGCAGATTTGATCGATTATCCTGATCTTTATCATGCCGGCTACACCCGCGATGCCCTGAAAGAACTCACCGAGGCACATCTGGTCTATGCCCTCATCCACCACGATCCCTTGCCCACGCCCGCTGAGCTGCACGTGCCGCACAACGCCTATCTGGGCGGTCTGGCCGAAGCCGCTACCGAAATGCGCCGCTACTTGCTGGATCTCATCCGCCAGGATCGATTGGAGGAGGCAGAAGGATATTTTACCAAAATGGATGACATTTACAGCGTTTTGGTCACCATCGACTTTCCCGACGCCATCACTGGGGGGCTGCGGCGGCAAACAGACATCGTGCGCGGCGTTACCGAACGCACCCGCGGCGATCTAACCGTGGCTGTACGCCAACGCAAGCTAGAAATGGCGTTACGAACCTTTGAAGAAAGGATTTCCAAAACCGATGATTTCGATGAATCGTAACCTGTGGGTGGCGGGGGCCCTGGGTTTGCTGGCTATTTTGCTGGCACTCACACTGTGGAGCGTGAGTCTGCTGGCTGGGGATGAAGTGTTGGCTTTTGCAGCCACAGCCACGCCCACCAAAACGCCCGCTGCTTCTCCTGCGCCCGCTACCCACACGGGCATCATGCCCACGCCCGCGCCTTTGCCCACGCTTACGCCTGTTCGCGCAGCCGCGCCCACGCCTGCGCCGCTGGCCGCACAGTCAACGCCCTATGTGCCCCAACGTCTGGCCGACATTGCCCGCGGCTACGGGCTGAATCCCGCGGGCGATTACATCATCATCGACCAAGACGCACAGGAGATTTATCTGATTGAGGCTGGCGACTTAGTGCGCACCATGCCTGTAACCACGGGTGATGCTGCACGTGGCTGGGAAACACCTGCCTGGTTTGGGGTGGTGGGCAAATTCTGGGGCACTTTTCAGGGAGCAGGAGGCGTTATGGCTGATGATGGTTGGTGGTTGTTCCGGCGCGGCGGCAATTTTCTTATTCATAGCTTGCCCTACACCCTGGACGCATCGGGCCAAAAGCATTATGCCGGACGAGATGATTTGGGCCTGGCGCCCGCTTCGCATGGCTGCATCCGGTTGGCCCCAGAGGATGCGCATTGGCTGACCCAATGGCGGCCCCAGGGCAAACCGATTATCATTTTGCCGCTGGGGAGTCGTTGAGCCAGCGCTCTGTGACTACCTTAGCCCTCTTGAGGCTGCGTTGAACACATCAACCATTCAGCAGCGCCCATTCCAGCCCATCGGCCAGGGCCTGCCAGCTTGCTTCGATGATATTGGCGCTGGCCCCTACGGTTGTCCAGCGTTGTGAACCATTACTAAAATCAATCATCACTCGCGTGGTGGCCGCAGTGGCCATTTGTGTATCCAGGATGCGCACTTTATAATCGACCAGATGCACATGTTTGAGCTGGGGATAAATGCTTTCCAGTGCTTTGCGCAGCGCCTTGTTCAGAGCATTGACCGGGCCATTGCCCTCCGAAACTTCGTGGAAAATTTCGCCATCGACCTGCACCTTGACTGAGGCTTCCGAGAAAATGCCCCGGCCCTGGCGGTGTTCGACATTGGCGGTGAAGTCAATCATCTCAAAGGGGGCCCGATAATCGGGCTGGGTGCGGCGCAACAACAGCTCCACCGAAGCATCTGCGGCCTCGAACGCAAAGCCGCGGTGTTCCAGCTCCTTGATTTGCGTTAATACGGTGCGTTCCTGCTCACGGGTTACGCCCGAAAGGCCCATCTGCGCCCGTTTGACCGCAATGTTATCCTTGCCCGATAAATCAGAAACCACCACACGCATTTTGTTGCCCACCAGCTCGGGCGTGATGTGCTGGTAGCTATCGGGATTTTTGACTATGGCGTTGACATGCACGCCCCCCTTGTGTGCAAATGCACTGCGCCCCACAAAGGGTGCATGGTCATCCGGGGCCAGATTGGCCAGCTCGCTGACAAAATAGGCGACTTCGCTCAATTTGCGTAACTGCTGGGGCGTTACCGCCTGAATGCCCATCTTTAAGTTGAGATTAGCAATGATGGGCAGTAAATCGCTGTTACCGCAGCGTTCACCATAGCCATTGATGGTTCCTTGCACATGTTCCACGCCCGCACGCACCGCTGCCAGTGCGTTGGCCACGCCCACCGCACCATCATTGTGAGTATGAATGCCCAGTACGGTGTGAATGCCTGCCTGACGCACTTCTCCGATGATGCGCTCGATTTCCCAGGGCATGGAGCCGCCATTGGTATCGGCCAGCACAATCACATCGCCCCCGGCACGTTGTACCGCTTTTAGGGTGCGGATGGCGTAGGCCGGGTCAGCTTTGTAGCCATCGAAAAAGTGCTCGGCATCGTAAATCACCTCTTTGCCATGCGCTTTGAGATGTGCCACCGTGTCGAAAATCATTGTTTCATTTTCTTCCTGCGTGGTGCGCAGCACATCGTGCACATGCAATGTCCATGTTTTGCCAAAGATGGTGATGACTTCTGTGCCAGTGGCCAGCAGCATTTGTACTTGGGCATCCTGCTCTACCGGTGTGTTGGCCTTGCGCGTCGAGCCAAAGGCGGCCACTTTGGCCTGTTTGAGCTTTAATTCGGTTTGGGCCCGCTGAAAAAAGTCCATGTCTTTGGGATTGGAGCCGGGCCAGCCACCTTCGATGTAGTGGACACCCAGTTCATCCAGTTTGCGGGCAATGCGTAGTTTGTCGCCGGAGGAAAAATTAACCCCTTCGCCCTGTGTGCCATCGCGAAGGGTGGTATCGTAAAGTTGAATGGAGGTCATAGAAGTTGTGAGTGTATCTTTTTTGGATGGATGCAAGCGCCATCAGCGTGGGCATGCGGTAGCGGGGCGTTCAAGAGTCAGTGCAGGGGCAATGCGCACTCGCACCGAGCATAACCATACCTCAGGCCCCGGGCAAAAAGCTGCGGACGATGTCACCCATGGCTTGCGTGCCCACCACCTCGATGGTTTGATCAGGCAGGGCGGTATTAGCCAGATCGGGCGTGCGATAACCTTTATCCAGCGCCAGTTCTACCGCGTTTTCAATGGCCAGTGCAGCCACATCTTCATTTAGCGAGTAACGCAGCATCATGGCTGCCGAAAGGATGGTTGCCAGGGGATTGGCGATGTTCTGACCGGCAATGTCGGGCGCAGAACCATGGATGGGCTCGTAAAGTCCCCGTTTGCCATCACCCAGGCTGGCCGAGGGCAACATGCCCATGGAACCCGCCAGCATGGCAGCTTCGTCGGTGATGATGTCGCCGAACATGTTACCGCTGACGAGGACATCGAAATCGGCGGGACGGCGAATGAGGTGCATGGTGGTGGCATCTACCAGCAGATGCTCCAGCTCGACATCGGGAAATTCTTCGGCCATGACTTGCACGGTCACACGCCGCCACAGTCGTGAGGAAGCCAGCACATTGGCTTTATCCACCGAGGTAAGCTTGCCCCGGCGTGCTCGTGCCGCTCGTGCCGCCACCCTTACCACTCGTTCAACTTCGGGCCGGGAGTAGATGAGGGTATCGTAGGCTTCCTCTTCGCCCTCTTGTCGCGGGCCAAAGTACATGCCTCCGGTGAGTTCCCGCACCACCAGCATGTCTACACCTTGCAGCACATCTGCACGCAGGGTAGAGGCGGTGATGAGCTGCGGAAAGATTTTGACCGGGCGCAGATTAGCGTACAAATCGAGCTCTTTGCGCAGGGTGAGCAGTCCTTGCTCCGGGCGTACAGGTGTCGAAGGATCGCTCCAACGGGGATCGCTGACCGGGCCGCCTACAGCTCCAAATAGGATGGCGTCAGCTTCTTTGCAGGCTTGCACCGCCTCTGGGCTGATGGCCTGGCCCGTGGCATCGATGGCGGCCACGCCCACCAGGTGCTGGTCGAATTCCAGGGTGAAGTCGAAGGCTGGGGCCAGAGTTTCCAGGGTGAGTCGAGCCTCGCGGATGATTTCCGGGCCAATGCCATCACCGGGCAGCAGTGCAATTTTGTAATTTTTTGGCATGATGTGTGTTGGGGGGATTGGGGAGTGAGTCGTAGATGTGGGTACGTTTAGCGATACCTGTCATGCCCCGATGCAGTTTCTGACGGGTCAGGTGTCAGGCGAAACTGTGTTGGGTAGATGTGCCGTTGAACTTGAGAAAAGCGCCCGCACATTTTGATGAACGGCGAAGATGGCGTCCTCGCTATGGCGATCACAGATGGCACAGATTTTTTGTTATGACTAAGGTAGCCCGGCTAGAAACCACGAAGACACGAAGCCACAAAGGCACAAAGAAAGAAAAAGGTTTGAAATGCTTGGTGTTCTTAGGGTCTTAGTGCCTTGGTGGTGACTGAAGTCGGGTACGTTAGTCGTTACGAAATCTGTGGTTAATTAGCTGCGCATTTTGACGAACATGGAGGAATCGCTATGATGATTCGCTTCGCCTATCTTCGGCTTAATGGGTTTCATCGGGATTAAAGGCTTTGTTGATGGGATCGTGGGCAGGCTCCCAATCATCTTCCCGCATCTGAGGTTCCGTATCCTGGACGATAGCGGGTTGATAGCCGGGATTCATGTAGCGATTCCAGAATTGCTGCTGTTCTTTGACCTCGTATTCGCTGCTGGTCTCGAATTGGTTGCTTTTTTGGTCTTCGCTGGTCATGGAGTTCCTCCTTTTTGCTAAAATTATGTTACGACTAAGGTAGCCCGGCCAGAAACCACTAAGATACGAAGCCACAAAGGCACAAAGAAAGAAAAAGGTTTGAAATGCTTGGTGTTCTTAGTGTCTTAGTGTCTTTGTGCCGTTGTGGTGATTGAAGTCGGGTACGTTAGTCGTTACGATTATTGAGTCGTTACAAAATTATCGTTGGTGATTGCTGAAATGTCACTTGTTTTGTGCGTTTTCGTAGGCCCGAGTTGCCTCCAGGTTGGCTATCAGGTAGCCCAGGTCATCCAGGCCCTGTACCAGGCATTGCTTGCGATAGGGGTCGATGTCGAAGCTGAGCTGTTGGCCATCAGGCAGAATGACCCTTTGTGCAGGTAAATCGATGAGAATTCGCACATCGGGGGATTCTTCTACCAGGTCCATGAGCATGGTAACGCTTTCTTCGGGCAGGGTGATGGGCAAAAGCCCGTTTTTTAGGGCGTTGTTGTGGAAGATGTCGGCGAATGCGGGACTGATGACGGCCCGAAAGCCGTAGTCGGTTAGGGCCCACACCGCGTGTTCACGGCTGGACCCGCTGCCAAAGTTTTTGCCGGCGATGATGATTTTAGCTTCGGCGTAGGCTGGTTGGTTGAGAATGAAGTGAGGATTGGGGCTGCCATCAGGTAAATAACGCCAGGCTGCAAAGAGTCCTTGTCCCATGCCCGTTTTGGTCACGGCGGTCAGGTATCGGGCGGGGATAATTTGATCGGTGTCTACATTTTCCACCCGCAAAGGGATGGCTGTGGCGTTGAGGAGGGTAAAAGGATTCATAAGGTTGTAAGTTGGGCAAAGCTAAAAGCTGTTGAATTGGGGGCGTATTTGTTGATTTCAGAATCGAAGCGTTATAGCATGTCGCGCACATCCACCAGGCGCCCGCTAACCGCGGCTGCTGCGGCCATGAGGGGGCTCATCAAAAGGGTGCGAGCACCGGGCCCCTGACGCCCGCGAAAATTGCGATTGCTGGTGCTGGCCACGTATTGGCCCGGGCCGGCCTTGTCATCATTCATGGCCAAACACATGCTACATCCGGCGTTGCGCCACTCGAAACCGGCATCCATGAAGATTTTGTCCAGTCCTTCAGCTTCGGCTTGCGCCTTGATGGCTTTGGAGCCGGGAACCACCAGCGCCTGCACGCCATCAGCCACCTGGCGGCCCTGTGCGATGCTGGCAGCCATGCGCAAATCTTCGATGCGGCTATTGGTGCAAGAGCCGATGAAAACAATATCGATGGGTTGGCCCAGCATGGGTTGACCCTCTTTCAGCCCCATGTATTCCAATGCCGATGCCAATTCCCGACGCTGCGCCAGATTATCCAGCTCGGCCAGGGTGGGTACGCGGCCGGTAATGGGCACGCCCTGGCCCGGATTCACGCCATAAGTGACCATGGGGGCCAGCGTACTGGCATCCAGCGTCATCTCCCGGTCAAATGTGGCGCCTTCATCGGTGGGCAACGTGCGCCAACGAGCCACCGCTTCATCCCAGGCTGGACCACTGGGCACATGCTTGCGGCCCTTTAGCCAGGCAAAAGTGGTATCGTCAGGCGCAATCATGCCTGCACGCGCACCTCCTTCGATGCTCATATTGCAGATGGTCATACGCCCGGCCATATCCATCTGCTCGATGGCGCTGCCGCGGTACTCGAACACGTAGCCGCGGCCCCCATCTACACCATTTTGGGCGATGATGGCCAGAATGATATCTTTGCCGGTGATGCCCGGGCCCAACGTGCCTTCGATGTTGATGGCGAATGTTTTGGGTTTGTGTTGCAACAAGGTCTGCGTAGCCAGCACATGCCCTACTTCGCTGGTGCCAATGCCAAAAGCCAGTGCGCCAAAAGCGCCGTGGGTGCTGGTGTGGCTGTCGCCGCACACAATGGTGCTGCCAGGCTGGGTGATGCCCATCTCAGGCCCGACTACATGCACAATGCCTTGCACCGGGCCGGTGATGTCCCACAGCTTGATGCCAAATTGCTGGCAATTTTGCCGCAGATTGCGGATTTGAATGCGCGTGTCTTCGGGCCATTGGGCAAAGGGAACTGGCCGGGTAGGGGTGACATGATCCATGGTGGCAAAGGTGCGGTCAGGGCGACGCACAGTCAAGCCTCGCTCGCGCAGCATGTTAAAGGCCTGAGGCGAGGTTACTTCATGGATGAGGTGAGTGTCGATGTATAAAATTGCGGGCGCTCCGTCATCCTGCTTGACGATGTGCGCATTCCAGACTTTTTCAAAAAGTGTTTGTGGCGTAGTCATAAATGGGATTGTGTGGGTGAGTAGGGCAAAAAATCAGGCCTGGGATTCCTGGCCGATGTGGATGGCCGCGCTATCGGCATTGCCCGCGGCCAGAAGTTTGTTCAGCGCCTGCATGTAGGCTTTGGCGCTGGCCACTACGATATCGGTATCGACACCGCGGCCCGAGAACAAGCGACGGCGGGGGCGGCCCTGGGGCGTGTGTTTGTAGCCGCGGCTTTCGGGCACTTCGATGCGGATGGTGACATCACCATTGGCGTCCATGCCCGCGGTAATGCTCTGTACCAGGTATTCCACCAAGCGGTTCGAAGTTCCTACGATGCGATTGATGCCCTGATACATGGCATCGACCGGGCCTGTGCCAAAGCCCGCCTCAGTGATTTCTTCACCAGTTTCCAGATTTTTCAGGGTAACGACCGCAGTGGGTACAACATTGGTTCCAGTTTGCACCTGCACATTCACCAGTTCCCATATCTCGCGCGGCTGATAAACTTCATCGGCCACCAGCGCCTCGATGTCGGTATCGGTGACGACTTTTTTCTTGTCAGCCAGCTCCTTGAAGCGCCGAAACGCCCGGTTCAGGTCTTCGTCATTCAGCCGATAGCCCATATCTTGCAGGCGTTTGCCAAAAGCATGACGCCCCGAATGTTTGCCCAGCACCAGTTTGCTGTGCCCCAGCCCGATGAGCGAGGCATCCATGATTTCGTAGGTGCGTTTATGTTTGAGCATGCCATCCTGGTGGATGCCCGCTTCGTGGGCGAAGGCATTGGCTCCGACAATGGCCTTGTTGGGCTGAATGAGCATGCCGGTGTAGCGGCTGACCATGTCGGAGGCCCGATGAATTTCGGTGGTAACGATGTTGGTGTCGATTTCGTAGACTTGTTGACGCACGTACAGCGCCATGACCACTTCTTCCAGGCTGGTGTTGCCAGCACGTTCACCAATGCCGTTGATTGTCACTTCGATTTGCCTCGCGCCCGCCTGCACGCCCGCCAGCGCATTGGCCGTGGCCAAACCGAGGTCATTGTGGGTATGCACCGAGATGACGACATTCTTGGCTCCAGGTGTGTTTTCCCGAATCCCTGCAATCAACTGGCCATATTCCTCGGGCGTGATGTAACCCACGGTGTCGGGAATGTTGATAGTGGTGGCTCCAGCCTCGATGGCAGCGGCCAGTACGCGATATAAAAAGGCCGGTTCGCTGCGCCCTGCATCTTCGGGGCTGAATTCTACATCAGCGGTGTAATGTTTGGCATAAGATACCATCTCCCGTACCTGCTGCACCACTTCATCAGGTGTCATGCGCAGTTTGTATTGCATGTGGACGGGCGAGGTAGCCAAAAAGGTGTGAATACGGGGATGTTTGGCCGGGCTGACTGCCTCCCAGGCCGCGTCAATGTCCTTTTTGCGGGCTCGGGCCAAACCACAGATAACAGGTGGATCTGCGGGGTTGCCGTGCTTGTCGATACGAGATGCCTGGCCAACGGTTTGCGCAATCTTCTTGACAGCAGCCAGGTCGCCCGGTGAGGCGATGGGAAAGCCCGCTTCGATGATATCGACGCCCAAGCGGGCCAGTTGGCGGGCAATTTCCAACTTTTCTTCTTTATTCAGTGTGGCCCCGGGCGATTGCTCGCCATCTCGTAAAGTTGTATCAAAAATCAGGACTTTGTCGGGGCCGAAAATGGGAGGTTCAGACATGGTAATCTCCTTCGGAATAGGATTGGGAATAGGAATAGAAATAGGAATAGGAGCGGGAATGGGGTGGGAATGGGGTGGGATTCTCAATCCCGCTCCTGATCCGATTCCAGATCCTCGCTCGTGTCAGTCGATTTCGACAGGATTCAGCCAGGTCATCATCTTGCGCAGGTTGCGCCCGACTTTCTCCAGCAACAGACCGCGCTCCTCTTTGCGGCGGGCATTGAAGTTGGGACGCCCTTGTGCGGTTTCTTCAATCCACTCCTCAGCGTAAGCGCCCGACTGAATATCGGCCAGAATTTCTTTCATGGCAGCTTTGGATTGCTCGTTGATGACTCGTCGCCCGGCGTGATAGTCACCATGCTCGGCAGTATCGCTGACGCTGTAGCGCATGTAGGCCAGGCCGCCACGATAGAACAGGTCGACAATCAATTTCATCTCGTGCATGGTCTCAAAGTAAGCCACCTCGGGCTGATACCCTGCCTCCACCAGCGTCTCGAAGCCTGCCTTGATGAGTTCGCTGACGCCGCCGCACAGCACCGCCTGTTCGCCAAAGAGATCCGTTTCGGTCTCCTCAGCGAAAGTGGTCTTGAGCGCCCCCGCTTTGGTTCCGCCAATAGCTTTGGCATAGGCCAGCACATCATCCCAGGCATGGCCCGTGGCATCCTGATAAACCGCAACCAGCACCGGTGTGCCAATGCCTTCGACATAAAGTTCGCGTACCCGGTGGCCTGGCGCTTTGGGGGCTACCATGCTCACATCGACATTTTCGGGTGGCGCGATTTGCCCGAAGCGGATATTGAAGCCATGTCCGAACATCAGGGTGTTGCCCGGTTCCAGGTTGGGGGCAATAGCTTCCTGATACACTTTTGCCTGCTTGGTATCGGGGATAAGCACCATAATCATATCTGCTTCCTGGCAGGCTTGCGCCACCGAGACGACCCGTAAACCTTCCGCTTCAGCTTTAGCCCACGAGGCTGAGCCTTCGTACAGGCCCACGCGTACATCCATGCCGCTATCCTGCAGGCTTAGTGCGTGAGCGTGACCCTGGCTGCCGTAGCCCAGCACAGCAATTTTGCGTTCTTTAATTTGGTCGAGATTTGCATCTTGATCGTAGTAAATGGTTGCCATTTTAGGTGTATTCCTTGTGATGAGGGTGAGGGCAGCGCATGACTGCCTGAGGGGGAGAGTGTTGAAATTAGAGCGCCAGACGGCGGGCCTGTTGGGCAGCGCCATTTTTGCCGGACTGACCGCGGCTCATGGCAACGGGCCCGGTGCGTACCATTTCGGTAATCTGATAGTTGGAAAGCAGATCGAGCAGGCTGTTGAGTCGATTTTCGTCGCCCACAGCTTGCACCACCAAAGAATCGATGCTGACATCGACAATGCTGGCGCGGTAAATATCGACCAACTGCATGACCTCGGGACGGGATTTGGCATCTACCTGGATGCGAACCAGAGCCATTTCTCGACGCACTGCCGGGCGGTTGGTCACATCTTGCACACGTAGCACGTTGATGAGCTTGTAAAGTTGTTTGATTGCTTGCTCCACCATTTGATCATCGCCGTTGACGGTGAAGGTGAGGCGACTGACACCGGGCGTTTCGCTGTGCCCGACCGAGAGGTTTTCGATGTTAAAGTTACGGCGCCGGAACAAGCTGAGCACCCGGCTGAGGACACCAGGCTTATCTTCCAGCCAGGCGATGACAGTATGTTTGTGGAAGGTTGCAGGATCATGAGTCATAAGAATCGCTCCTTGGGCCAATGGGGCAGAAGGGAGAGCGTTGTTTGAATAAGGAAAGATTTGTAACTACTTAACGTACCCGACTTCAATCACCACAAAGGCACTAAGACACTAAGAACACCAAGAATTTCAAAATTTTTTCTTTCTTTGTGCCTTTGTGGCTTCGTGTCTTAGTGGTTTCTAGCCGGGCTACCTTAGTCGTAACAAAGATTTTGCCAAAAGAACAGAGAACACCGAATGGCTGCTACCAGGCAGGCTGCAAGCCGCTGGGGCCCTGAATAATGCCGCGGCGCATCAAGTTGTCGATGGCCTCGCCCGGCTCTACCATGGGATACACATTGACCTCCTCCTTAACCTGAAATTCCAACAGATAGGGGCCAGGGTGCTTGTTGGCTTCTTCCAGAGCCGCGGCAACATCTTCTTTTCTGGTAATGCGGCGGGCCGGAATTCCATAAGCTTCTGCCAGCTTGACGTAATCGGGGCTAAGGATGACCGTGCCAGCGTAATTGCGTTCATAGAAAAGCTCTTGCCACTGGCGCACCATGCCCAGGAACCCGTTATTCATAATGGCAATTTTAACTGGAACTTGTTCCTGCATCACCGCGCCCAGCTCCTGCAGCGTCATCTGAAAACCCCCATCGCCCACTACGGCCCATACACTATCTTCGGGAGAGCCAAAATGTGCGCCGATGGCTGCGGGCAGAGCATAACCCATGGTTCCCAAGCCACCGCTGGTTAGCAATTGACGGGGGCGATTGTGCAAAAAGTATTGCGCTTCCCACATCTGATGCTGCCCCACATCACTGACGATGATGGTATCGCCCTGTGTCGTGTGCCACAGTTGGCGGATGACATAAGGTGGAATGAGCTCATCCACTTCGGCGTTCAAAATATCCAGCCGGGCCGATTCCTGGTTCCATTCCTCGATTTGTGCCATCCAGTGAGCATGTTTGGCCGGTTTGACCTTGCTCAGCAGTATTTGCAGCGCCTCTTTGGCATCTCCTAAAACTGCCACATCGGCAGGAACATTTTTGTTGATTTCGGCCGGGTCGAATTCGATGTGGATAATTTTGGCATTGGGAGCAAAGCTATCCAAATCACCGGTGACGCGATCATCAAAACGCATGCCTACGCCAATGAGCACATCACTTTTTTGGATGGCGAGATTGGCCCGAGCCTCGCCGTGCATGCCGCACATACCCAGACTCATGGGATGATTTTCGGGAATGTTGCCCAGGCCCAGCAGGGTCATGGCCACAGGAATATGCGCCCGTTCAGCCAGTTCGCGCAGCTCATTTTCGGCATGCGCCATTTGCACGCCGTGTCCTGCCAGCAACACGGGGTTGTGAGCATTGTTGATAAGCTCGGCAGCTTCGTTCAGCGCATTTTCATCCAATCCGAAATAGGGACGATAACCGGGCAAGTTCACTTTTTCGGGCGCGACAAACTCCGTTTCATCATTCAAGACATCTTTACAAATATCGATTAGCACCGGGCCCGGGCGTCCGCTGCGGGCGATGTGAAAGGCCTCCATGATGATACGGGCCAGATCGTTGATGTCTGTTACCAGGTAGTTGTGCTTGGTAACTGCCTGGGTTACCCCGGTTACATCAGTTTCCTGAAAAGCATCGTTGCCCAATAGGTCGGTGGGAACCTGGCCCGTAATGGCCACCATGGGAACTGAATCCATTAGAGCATTGGCCAGCGGTGTGACCAGATTGGTGGCTGCGGGGCCCGATGTGACAATGGCAACGCCAACCTTTCCCGAAACGCGGGCATAGCCATCGGCCATGTGTCCTGCGCCTTGTTCGTGCCGGGCAAGAATGTGTCGAACCGGGTACTGAGGCATGGCGTCGTAGACGGGAAGAATTGCCCCACCGGGATGGCCGAATACCGTATCGACCCCTTCGCGGATGAGTGCTTCCCAAACGATCTGTGCGCCTGTTAGCTTCATGGTTTTCTCCTGAGAATAAAAGTGCAATAAAAAACCCCCTTCCGGTTGGAAGAGGGTCATAAAAATTTGCTTGGATGTGATTATCGTCGTTGATGTACATCCACCTTCTGTCCAACCGGTAATGGCTCCTGGCCGCTAATAAGAGCGAGGAGCACAATAATGATAACGGGGACAATCAGGTTGATGCCGAAGAACATTAGGTGAACGTTACGAAATTAGGATGTGAGATGAAAGTTTTTTCAAGTTGGCGGGCATTATACTCAATGTCTCTGCACTTGTCAAATTTTGGTTCAAAGGTGAATGTTCGCGGGCATGATGCGCCCGTGTGCGCGTCAGCTATCCAGACGCGACGCCCCCGCCCAGACCTATCGTTGCCTCTCGCTCTCGCTGGCGTCAGTCACATTCGAGCTGCCACCTGTTTTCGAAACAGATGATGTGAACATGGCGGGGCCCGAACATACCGCGGTGCGGGTGTAATTCGATGTCGTCACTGATGCTAGGCCCGGAAACAATCAGCGCCCGTGCGGCATCGTTGGGACGCTGAGCCTGCCAGGTGCTGCGCCAAGAGGACAAGTTCTGATGAATGCGCTCGGTGGGCAGTAGCACCACATGATGAATGGGAATTAATGCGGGCAGCCACGAGTGCCCCGCCGCGGGAACCAGCACCAGCGAACCGCTATCGGCCAGCGCGGCATCTGCTGAGGTCAGGCCCATGGCAACATCGGGGCTGAGGTTACGACGATAGGGATGCAGCAGCATCATGCCGGCATCGGTCAGGGCCTCGGCCAAGCCAGGGATTGGCAGTGCTTCGGTTTGCCAGGCTAGCAATTGAAGACGGTTTTGTTCCCGCAGATAGCGCAACAGGGCCAGACGGGCCGCAACCGGATTTTCCCAATGTTCGCAGCTTCCGCCCCAGTGTCGCCACTGTTGTGCAAAGGTTTCAGTCAGCATTGTTTTTGCCATGAAGGAGAGAGCTCAGCGAGTTTTTGAGTTTTTGCCACGGATGTGGCTTTGGGCCCGAGTTATCCAGTCCTAGTCGCTGTTGTTGGGCCTGAATAAGTTGCGGAAGAGGAATGTCCACAGGGCAGGCGTGCTGGCAATGACCACTGCCTTCACACAGCAAGGCTTGTTTTTCTCCCAAATCTGGGTGCAGCAGGATGGGATTGACCACTGCGCCGATGGGCCCGGTGTAAGGTGAATGGGCGTAAGCCGCACCTCCTACTTTTTCGTAAACGGGGCAGACGCTATGGCACGCGCCGCACTGAATGCAGCGCAAAGCCAGGCTGAATCCCTGGCTGATGATTTCGGAACGGCGATTATCCACCAAAATCAGGTGCATGGTGCGGGGCCCGTCAATCTCTTGCGGAACCGGGCCTTGCAGTTGTGTGATGTAAGCGGGTAAAGCGCGGCCCCAGGCGCTGCGAGCAAAGACCTGAATCAGCACATCCAACTCTTCGATGCTGGCAGTAATCTGTTCGATGCTCAGCAGCAGGATGACATGCCGGGCCAGGCCCGCAAGATTGGCGTTGTGCCCGTCGTTATCCAGGATGGCCAAAATACCACTTTCTGCTGCTGCAAAATCAACGCCCATGATGGCTGTATGTGTCCGCAGCAGCGCCCGCCGCAACGGCATCCGCACCGTGCTGGCAAGATGATCGGGGTTGTAGGTTTTAGGCACGCCCCATTTTTGCTGCAAGGTAGCGCTAATGGCCTCCACGGTCAGATGACCCACAGGCCAAATGGGATGTCCTGGTTCAGTTTGTGCCAGTTGTGCCAGATGGTCACCTGGATGCAGGGGTGTTAGCTGAATGTTGTTGGCCCGGGCCGCCCGATCAATTTGAATTTCGTGCAGCAGGGGGTGATGGTTGCGCAGGGCTTCGGTGACGCGGAGCTTGCGCATGGTCTGCACTACCAGTTTGTTGGCCTCCTGCGCATCATGGGCGCGTAAAACTATCACGCCGTGTGCATTGGCCTCGGTCTGTAATAGGTCGAGATAGCGGGGTAAATCGGCCAACACCTTGTCCCGGGCGATGATGGCACGTTGTTTTAGCGCGTCTGCCTCTGGTGTGCGGGACCAGGCTTTATCTCGGGCCACGCTGGCTAAGCGTCCCATGCGGTGCAAGGTGTGTCGTGTTCGGGCGTCAACCATTTTCATGCTCTCTATCTTCCGATATTTTGCCGATTTTGTCCAACCTGGGAGCGTTGCTGGAGGGTTCGAGGTTTTTGGTTCACGGTTCACGGTCATCCGTCCCAATGCCAAGACCTGCCTTTCCGCCGCCCGCGCGGCTGACCCGTCCCCCGTCCCCGGTCTTCCGTCCCTATCCGCGGTAAACCGCCAGATCCTCCGTCAAAAAGGTGTCCCGGCGAGTCTGCGACTCGGCGGGTTGAACGCCCGCTCGAACATCATGCGCCCGCCCGCGCCCCGCCCAACCGCCCACGCCCGCGGCTGAAGCCACGGGCTACCATTGCAAAGCCCCGCTGGGGCTGCCCCCTCAGGTGGCTGCTGCGCAGCCGGTCAGCGGGCCAGAGGTCAGAGGTCGGAGGTCAGAGGTCAGAGGCCAGAGGCCAGAGGGTCAGTGATCAGTGGTAAACCGCCAGCTCCTCCGTCAAAAACCGTGCCCCGGCGAGTCTGTGACTCGGCGGGTTGCCCGCGGGCCCGAACATCAGACGGCTGCGTTCCAGCGTGTACGCCCCAACCGCGTTCGCCCGCGGCTAAAGCCTCGGGCTATCGTTGCCAAGCCCCGTCGGGGCTACCCCCTCCCCGGCCCTCCCCCGCCCGCTCATTTTCCGTCGCTCGCGGGGGAGGGAGCCATCCGCGAGCAGCGCTTCGTAGTCAATCGCCAGCTCCTCCCACCGTGAGGCCCAGCCGAAACGGGGGGAGGCCGGGAGGGGGGCAAAGGCGCCCGCGTGGCCG
>CAZMDD010000155.1:0-49718 GCA_964565065.1 uncultured Caldilineales bacterium
AGCTACACCCTTCGGATGGCGAACCGCGGGCCCGATGACGCGCCCAACGCGCTTCTGACTGACACCCTGCCCGCGGGCGTCACCTTCCTCTCTGCACAGCCGGAGCAGGGTGTCTGCAACGAGGCAGCGGGCGTGGTGCGATGTGAGTTGGGTGATATTTCGGCCCATGATGCCGTTGTCGTCACCCTTCGCGTCCTCCCCACTGCACCGGGCGTTCTTCTCAATCTGGTGGATGCGACCTCCGACGCCTACGACCCCACCCCGGCCACCCTGCTGGCCGATTACACCAGGGTGGAAACACGTCAGTATCTGCCAATTTGGATGCAGCGCTAAAAAAAAGGCCCGGAAATCACGGCGTCGCACCCGCGATGAGTGCGAAATCAAAGACCCCCACCCGATTGGAGGAGGTGACACTCTGGTTGTAGTGGGCGCACCGGGCCACGTAGAAATAATTCACTTCAGGATCGCCGCGCACGCCGTCATCAGCCCACTGCCAGGGCGCCTCGATGGCGGTGTGCGTGGCGTCGCCCAGCGGGTCAAAATAGGGCGCTCCATCTCGCCAGATGTCGTAACGGGCGCAGTGGTCATTGTGCTCCCACGAAATGCGCACATCCTGCTGGTCGAGGGGGCTGATCTGCAACACGGGAACGTAGACAGGTTCGAACTGGTATTCGTAAGCACCGATATCGGAAGCAGAGCCCTGCGGGCGGGACACAGTGATGAAGTCATCGTCCGGCACAGAGGCCGGGTTTGCCATGTCGATGGCCGGGGAGCTGGACCGAAGCTGGAAGTCTTTGCTGGCGCCATTGACGAACAGGGGATCGTCACTGAAATCGTCGGCCCAGGATTCAGCATTCCACTGCGCCAGATTGATGTTTCCGTCCCAGCCCCGACCGATGAGATTGCCCCCGCTTTCATTGTACCAGAGGTTATGAGTGAAGGTATTTCCCCGGCTTCTGGCGTCCTCCTCGATGAACACCGCATAGGCGTTGGCGTCCTGGGAATAAGCGATATTGTTGGCGATGAGATTGTTGGCCGCGGGCACTTCATCGGAGGAGGCGATCATCAACTGCGTCTGGGCGAGGCGCCAGCCCAGATGTTGGGCGTTGTCGAAAAGGGTGTTGTTGTAGATCTGGTTGTTGCTGCCGCCGTAAGAGATGATGCCGGGACCATCGTTGCCGTAGGCGATATTGTCGTAAACCAGGTTGTTGTCGCACCACATATCCATCTGGATGCCGTTGCCGTCGGTGGCGGAAGGCTCGTTGTCCCTGTTGTCGTAGACGATGTTGTAGCGCACGATGTTGTGATCGCCACCTTTGTCCTCTTCGTTCGCATGGTAGCGGGAGAAGAAATGGATGCCCGAATGCCCCACTATGTCATCAGAGCCATCGGGGTTTTCGCCGTTGTCGTAAACCACATTCTGCTCGATGATGTGGTAATTGGCGCTCAGCTCCATGCCATGCCAGACATTGGAATACACACGATTGCCCGAGATGATCGTCTCATTGCCCGGTGTGCAGAAGACCGTATCCACAGCAATGCCGTTACCTGCATTCAGATACACTTCGTTGTCCGAAACGACATTGTTCATCCCTACGCCGTTTCCCAACCAGATGCCGCTGGCATTGTGATGGACGACATTCCTGGTGACGGTGATATGGTGCGAACCCTGCTGAATGCCGATGCCAGCGTAACCACTCCCTGATACATCAAAATCCCGAACCACCGCGTAGGCCGCCCCGCTGATGGAGATGCTCGCGTTCTCGATCCTGGGATTGGCGCCCTCGCCATAGGCTTGAAAAACGATGGGCGCATCCGCCGCACCGTTCACGCTGATATGCAAATACTCGCCATCCCAGACCTCGCCCCGCTTGAAGTGGATGCGATCTCCTGGCGCAAAGCTCATTCCCACCACCTTCGAGATGGTCTGCCAGGGCTGGTCGATGGCGCCGGAATTGACGTCATCTCCCAGCGTAGCGTCCACATAATAATTGGTTCCGTCCGCTAGTGCTGCGAGAGAGGCCGCACCCGGAAACATAAGCGTCACGAAAAAAATAAAAACAATGGGGAGTGCCACTAATACTGCTTTGCCATTCATGATCTTCCCTCTATCTCGCTCACTTCAGGAAATGAATTCGTTGGTAAAGTTCAAGTATCCCTGCCGCCCACCTTCCTTTGTCCACAGCCTCACCGATTTGAGGAAGCGGTTGTGGACAGCGAAGCTCTCCCCCAAAGAAAGCAGCTCAGGGATGGGACTAGCCGTTTCACCACCCTCCGTCACCAGCTCCTCACGCCCCAGACACCATTCGCATATCCCCACCACCCCCTCATACGCCCGGCGCATTCGCTCGTTGGAAAACGAAGGCGGACGGAGTGTATGGGCCTTCCATTCCGTTTGATACCGCCGGAGCAGTTGCTGGTCTGTGCTTCCGACCTCCCAGTCCAACAATTCCGGGTCTTTCCGGTAGATACTGATGACAATTGTCTCGATGTTCTGGAGGACATCCTTATATTGCTCTTCGACGGATTGTTTGACAAGCATGGATTGGTGCCCCTTACAGTGGAAGATGAGGCATGATTCAACTGTGGTTTGATTGATCTTGCCGAAAAGATGAGTCTACGGCCCCAAGTAGATCGCCTTCGAGGCCACGATAACAAGAAAAACGACGGCAGCAATGACGGTTCCGGGAATCAGATAGGTCACCAGACCTCGCCAGGCGGAAAATCCATGCACCTCCCCCAGCATCTTGCTCAGCAGGATTATCTTCCAGACGCCCATGGACAGGGTGACGACAATGAGCAATATGCCTAATGAGAACAACAAAAAAGCGGAACCAACACTCTGCTCTGCAATCGCCTCCAGCCGCGCGGACTGAGTGGTGAATGCATCATTTCGCAAGATGAAAATGAAGAAAAGGGTGTAGGCAAGGCCCACGATCGACGGCAGGGATGACCAGGCGATGGCAGCCCTCACATCCTCTGAGGTGGCGACGCCGCCCAGTTTGCTTCCCATCCACCTAAGAATAGCCCCCATGATGTAGATGTTGATCACTCCCCCGATACTTCCCAAAGCAAGCGCTATCACGATTACGATGTACCAGGGGATACTATCGCCATACCCCCGTTCAATAGCCCGATCCAGCGCCTGCGCAAACCCCGACATCATTGCCAGGAGGGTGACGAAATAGGTGGGATTTACATCGACAATCTGGCGAATGGTCTGTCTCGGTCGTATCCAGATATTGACCCAGGGATTGAGAGGGGCGGTCGGTGATTGCATCGGACGCTCCTTGCGTGATCAAAGTCGAGGGCGGGGCACAACAAATGAGGGCCGCGCTCATTGTAGCACCATCGCCAAGAATTGGCCAAAAAAACAAGCTCACACTGGTCGAAGCTTGGAAGTTGTTCTACAGTGGAGATAACGACGATGAAAACAGACAATCCCCTGTTTTTGCGGCACTCTGCTATTTTGGGGAGTTGTGGTATACTTAAACCGTTGATGATATGAAATTTGAAATGAATCTTGGAGAGGATGACAACGCATCAGACGAGGGTAGACGAAGCGAACATCGTCAGTCTTCGTCCATGTTCGTCAAAACATAGATCTGCTTAAGTAGGTGGTTACTACTAAGGTAGCCCGGCTAGAAACCACGAAGACACGAAGCCACAAAGGCACGAAGAAAAGAAAAAATTTGAAATTCTTGGTGTTCTTAGTGTCTTTGTGCCTTTGTGGTGATTGAAGTCGAGTACGTTAGTAGTTACAGTAGGTGACGCTATAAAAGTTGAAATGTAACGGCTCATCGCTATCCTGAGCACACCACCAAGAGCACAAAGGCACGAATGAAAGAGGAAAAAAGCGCTCAAGAAAATCTATGCAATCTGTGCCATCTGTGGTTGCCATGACGAATTTTAGCGCCAAATCTACTTTCGCCATTCGTCAAAATGCACGGGCGCTTTTCTCGGATCAGCTTAACCATGATTGGCGTAGGCCATCCTAAAAAATTGAGCCTCCGCCCAGAAGCAACCAACCATGGACTAGCTTTCCCCTTCATCTTGCTTTATCCAATGGTGCCCCATGCTCTGTAGAAACTACATCCGAATAGCCGATTCGCCATCTATACACAAGGAGATGATTATGAAACAGATTCGCATCAGTTGGGTGAGAGCTGCAATGTTGCTTGCACTGTTGATTATTGGCTTATTCTCACAAAACAGTTCACTGGCTCAAAGCAACACCTATTGGACCTTTGACACCAACAACGAAAATTTTGAAACTTACACACTGAATGAAGAAAATACGCCGTGGCCATTTATGACCATTGTGGGCAGTGCTTGGTCAGCCACGGGCGGGCATCAGGACGGGCATATTTATAGCGGCACAACAACAGACTATAACGATCGTTTTTACGCTATCTGGCAAAATGGCGATGCTGCCGCGCCCACGCTGGGAAATTTACTCAACAAAACGGTGCAAACAGGTGTGATGCGAGATGTTGGCAGTTTTCAGAGCCCCTCTGGCGAGAAAGTTCTGGCCTATTGGGCTATTGGCGATAGCCTTAAGTACATGGATTGCAATCTCTGGTTATCCAAACAAGCATATGCCATTGATGTAAATGCCTTAACACAAGGGCAATGGACGGTTAAGAGTATTGATTTTATCGAAGCCAATTTCTTTCCTTGGGCCAATTGCGATAATCCCAAGACATTTGCAGAACTGGCTAACAGCTACAAATACATCGGGTTCTCATTCCTCAGCGACCAGGTCACTACCAACGCCGCCGACCCCTGGAATCAATACGTTAATGTGGGAGGTGTGAACCGCTTACCTCATTATGGCACTATTTCTGCCGATGGCGCTATTTTCAGAATCGATAATTCGGGCCCGACTACAGCCATGGTTTACGATTTTGGTGATTTGCCTGACACTTACCACACGACACACGCTTCCAATGGCCCACGGCACCAGATTGGTGGCACCTTGATGCTGGGCAACAATGTCCAAAGCGAACCTGACGCTTCGCCCAATAACACAGCCAACGGTGAAACGGGCGAAGAAGATGGTGTAACACGGCAAGATGGACTTGCTGGCAATGGCTGGACAGAGGGCACAGTTGCCAGTAGCCAGGGTGGCAGCTTAAGCATCGATATTCAGGGGGGGAGCGGTGTGCCACAGGTTTTCATGGCTCTAGGCGGCAGCAGCGCCCTGGCTGAAGTTACATTACGAGATGCCAGCGGTACGGCTCTGAGCATGCCTCTAAGCGCTGGACTTCATCGCGTGTATTTTGATATTCCGGCCAACACCTTCACCGCAAACAGTAACAACATCCCCGTGCGCGTGCGCCTGAGCAGCGGGGGCGGGCTTACAAGCACGGGCGTAGCCGCAGATGGTGAGGTCGAGGATTATCTTTGGAATTTCGGGCCCAATGCGTTGCACCTGGCATCGATGCGGGCCAATGCGCTCCCCGCTGCAAGCTGGTTATTACTGATGGGCATTCTGCTACTGGCAGGACTGGCAGGCCTGGCCCGGACAAGAATAAAGCAATAGATAACGCCCATCCAGTTTGCTTCACGACCAGCCTGCAACTTATCCTCTGGTGACAGCAAAAGCCTATTCGTTAAGCAGGTGATGCTATGAAAGCTGAAATGTAACGCTTCATCGCTATCCAGCGCACACCACCAAGAGCACAAAGGCATAAAGAAAAAATTTGAAATTCTTGGTGTTCTTAGTGTCTTTGTGCCTTTGTGGTGATTGAAGTCGGGTACGTTAGTAGTTACCGAAAAAAGGAAAGAAAGGCTCAAGAAAAATCTGCGAAGTCTGTGTAATCTGTTTGAAATGTTCTCCACCCACGATACAGAAAAATCATGCGCCACAACAAACGCTGTTTACGTCTCATTATTATTGCGCTGCTGTTGGGAACAGCTCTAAGCGGCGCAGTGTTTGCCGAAGCCCCTCCCCATGAGCCGCCGCCCGGGTCCGCATGGCACACTCCCTCATCTCTGATCATCGGCGTTCCCTACGAGGATGCAGGCGCTATTCAAAACGCGGGTGTCATCAACCTGCTCGCGGCCCGTCCTGGCGCGGGGCTGATGGGGTACATGAACACCTACTTTGCCCAGGATAACCAATCGGGGACACCGGAACAAAACGATTTCTATGGCAAAGCTGTTGCCGCAGGTGACTTCGATGGCAACGGAAGCTATGATATTGCCATTGGTGTACCGGGCGAAGCTGGTCTCAATGTCATTTACCGTTTTAGTGATGGCTCCAGAGCACAGGTGTATTATGAAGGCGCCGACACCAACTGCATTTTTGGCGATTCACTGATAGCGGGCGATTTTGATGGTGATGGCATCGATGACTTGGCAGTGGGCGCACCAGGCTGCCATAGCGAGGCAGGTTCTGTTTTCGTATTCTGGGGAGATCCCGAGGGCGGATTGTGGCAAGATCGATACACCCAGTTCCGGGGCAGCAACCGTGAACACTTTGGTGCGGCTCTGGCCCGAGAAGATTTCGATGCCAACGGCATCTACGATCTGGTCATTGGCAGTCCCAATGCCGATACCGGTGCAGGATTCCTCACCAATCGCAGCGGCAAGGTTACTATTTTGTATGGGCCCCTGACAGGCTCTTTACTACACAAGCAGGAATGGACACAGAGTGCCACAGGTCAAGGTGTTTCAGAAGTGGGCGATGAGTTTGGTGCAGCGCTCAGCACCGGAGATTTCGATGGCAATGGGCGTCCTGACCTGGCGATTGGTGTACCGGGCGAAGACCAGGGAAACATCCAGGACACCGGAGCTTTCAACATCCTTTACAATGCAGGAACAAGCCTGACGACAGCCAATGCTGAAGTACACTTTATCTACGAAGCGCGTGCCAATGACCGCGCGGGCGCTGCACTGGCTGCCGGTTATTTTAACGGTGACGCCAATGAAGATTTAGCTGTAGGCGTTCCTTACCGCGATTACTCTGAATCCAATCCCGCCCATGAAAATACCGGACAAGTAACCGTGCTATTTGGCACACGCTCCAGTGGGCTTGGGGGTTCAGCAATCGGTGTTGTCTCCAATCCTCAATACAAACTACTGGGCTTTTCGCTGACTGCCGGCGATTTTAATGGCGACGATTTCGATGATTTGGTCATGGGAATTCCTGAATTTTCCAGCTCGGGACATGTAAAAGATGGCGCCATCAAGATTTCTTATGGTGCAGCCTACGGTTTCGAGAAGTCGGTGGTGCTAACACAACAAGATCTGGCCCAGGTAGCAGCCGAGGATGATGATTATTTTGGCTTTGCACTGGCAGAGCTTCCTGCAAGCCACCCCGAGTACTATAGTCAATTTACGCCGTTGATCTTTCGCTAGACCAAAAAACAAGTCTCCTGCCGCCATCCACCAAAACAGCATGGCCTCCCATGCTCAGCATCCTCTATTTCTAATCTGGCGCAGGCGTCGAGATAGGCGTGGGGGCTAGTGTCGCTGTGGGCACGGGCCCAATGCCCCCCGAGGGAACAGGTGGCGGCCCTGCATCCGGGGGAATCGGTTCGCCGTCAGGCAGGGCGCGCAAATCATAACAATTAACAAATCGCACATCGCTCCACTTAAAACCCTGGGCCTCGAAGGTTGCAATATCCTTAACCCACCGCTTTTTACCATGCACCAGCAAATAAATGTGAGGACTCTCGTAACATTTTAGCAAGATGGGATCATCGCCACCATAGATTCTTCGCTGCACAGATACGGGGAGCGCTGCAAAATCAGCATCTTGGTGCATAAAGATCCAAGGGGTCAGTAATACAACTATCAACGCCCAAAGGGCATAGAGCTTAGCCGCGGCAGCAAAAAACGCTTTCATCACCGGAATCCATCGGGCAAACGAGGCTTGGGCCTGTTTGATGACCAACCAGGCCATCAAGCCCATGTTGAGCGCGCTCCAGCCCAAAAAAGCAAATCGGTTAGGGGTAAGAATGCCCCGCCAGGTGCGGTAGCCGATGGCAATCAAAGCATAAAGCCCCACCAACGCCGCCAAAACAGACACAGCCATGATGCCGCGTCGTAGCCATTGTTGCTGTTTTGGCGACAACGGATCAGCGGTCACGGGCGTAACACCCAGCAATAAAAGCATCACTGCAAAGAGCGTAGCGTTGTAGGTTATCAAAATTTCGCGAACCTGAAAGGCCGCCCGAAAATTGAAGGGGATGAATCCCAGATAGATGGTCAACACAATCAAACTTAGGAACAATAGCAGCCGTGTCAACAAGGGGATGACCTTGCCCATGCCTTCATCGAAAACCTGTTGGGCGGGCGCCCGGGTGGGATGATAGGTGATGGCAGTGGCCAAAACCGGAATCAGGCCCGCACCGCCAACAAAAAGCAATCGCATCACCAAATCGGACAAATGAATATCAATGGCCGCAAAAAGCGCCGCGGTGAGAGCGGAAAAAAGGCCCACAACCAGGGCGAACAACCCCGCCAGCATCACTGTCTCAAAAAGCTTGAACAAAAATGAAAAAATGTCGTCGGCACTGCCACGCCCGCGCAACAGATAAAAGCCTACCGCTGCCACAGCCAAAACTGGCAGATGCAGGGTAGCCAGAGAAATATATTGCTGCGGAGGAATCACGCCGGCAAGATGTGGATAGCGCCAAAAAACATACACACCCACCATTGCCAACGTGGCCAGCAGGCCCGCTGCCCGCTGCCGAGCCCTGCCGCCCGCTGCCGACAGGTAACTAATCACAAAGAACAGGGTGATGAGTGACCAATACAGGATGAAAATCGGATAATCACCATAATTCTGCTCCGGCATTTTGAGTTTGTACTTGTCGAAATCGGATAGCCACCAAAAAACGAGACCATTGAGCAATGCCAGAGGCAACGCCCAAATCCAGGCGATGACCCGCTTTTTGACCACAGCAGCCCCATGCTGCAGGCGATAATGCCAAGCTGCCAACAAAAGATTTTCAGGATGCTGGCGATACGCTTCCTCCAACACTCGGGCAAAAGTGCCCGCGTCATCCTTCTGCGCAGCAGCTCGATACGCCAATTCCAGCGCTTCGGGGTCATCTTGTTGCAACAAATCGTGATAAGCCATTATCTCTCTCCAAATGCGTTTCGGGGAGCGAGCATTGTTGCTCTGCAATGACTATTGTGATGGTTTGTTGAACAAAAGTCAAGCACTCAGGTGCGCTCGCCAGGGATCCTTGCAATAAAAGGCTGCAAATGCCTGCGGAAGTGGATTTACAGAGCGTTGCAGTAGGGCTCATCATATTTTCATAGACATCGCCAATCAGATCAGCGAGAACCTACCCCCATACAACCAGTTTCTTGTTTAGATTCTTCCGGGCCAAAGCAAAAAGTGCATCATGCGCCCGGGCCCGCGAGTTGGCGCAGGGCGGCCAAATCACGCTTGATGGTGCGCTCACTGACGTTCAAAATTGCGGCCAATGCAGTTACAGGCGCCAAGGCTCCTTGCCCGGAAATCTCATTCAGCATGTGAGTAAGTTGCTGTCGTCGCTGCTGCACTTTACCCGATGCAGCACCCGCAGCCACGCTGATAACGACAGCCACGCGCTGTGCGGGTGCGTCGCGCCGGGGCAGCCACACGCACACACGGGCATCCGCGGGCAAGCCCTGAAGATATGTCTCACGCTGTATCAGATGGCTCCACCAGCGCCGACGCGGGCCCGGCTTGGACCATGAATCGTCAATTTTGTTGCGCAGCTTATGCACCACAGCCTGACTCGTTGCCGCCTCTTGGCTATGTCCCAACGCAAGCTGCACGCGGGCAATGAGTATCTGCAACTGTAGCTGCGCCAGCACATCATCCCCACGCTTTTGCAATTGCAGCCCCTGTTGCAAACAGATGGCCGCTTCGGGCCAGCGTTGCAGCGCAGCCAGAGCCCGTGCCAGCAAACCCACTCCTCTGAGCTGCATTGCCTGCACGCCCACAGCCTGCGCTGCATCCAAAGCTTGTTGCGCCGGCTTCAATGCCTGCTGCGGTTCCGATGTCTCTAAAAGGCCTGCTGCCACATTCAAGAGCATCTCTGCCCGCTGCCAGCGGGGCAATGATGCAGCCTGCCCGGCCAAAACGTGCCAGCTTGCACCATCGGCGTCACCAGGCTTCATTAGCGCCTCATCCAAAGCTATCTCGCTGGCCAAAACGCTACGCACAACATTGCCGCCCTGACGCTGAGCCAGCTCGCGGGCCTGAACATGCACCTGCAACGCGGTTTCCATCATACCCAACGCCCGATAACAACGTCCCTGCGCAGTCATCACCCCCATAATCAGGCTAGGTGTATCGCTGGAACGAGAGAACGCCAAAGCTTCCTGTAATCCCTGCATAGCCTGCTCCAGTGTTCCCATGTGCCACTGCAACATGGCCCCATGCAACGCAATCAGCGCCCGCAGATAGTCGGTATCAACGGGCGCTGCCAATCGATGCAGCTCATCCAATAGCTGCAACCCAAGCTGGTAACGCCCCTGATGACGGGCCACAGCGGCGCGACCAATCTGCACCCACGTTTGCATAGTTGTAGCCTCGATTTGCTGCAACAATACCGCCGCCTGCTCAAAAGCATCCTCGGCTTGCACCAGTTGTCCATCACTAATTAAAAGATAACCCAAATTGGCCAACACCTTGAGTTCGGCCAAACGATCTCCGACCTGCCGCCACAGCACCAACGCCTGCCCATAGGCCTGATTTGCCTGCTGATACCGCCCCAAAAAATGATGTACCACAGCCAGAT
Source organism: uncultured Caldilineales bacterium (assembly GCA_964565065.1). GTDB lineage: Bacteria > Chloroflexota > Anaerolineae > J102 > J102 > M2005. Next base: position 10,752 of record CAZMDD010000155.1, read on the forward strand.
AATGCAATGTTCCAGCCTTACCTCGTTCATCGCTCAGTACAGTAAATCGATTAAGCGCAGTTTGCAAATGCTCTTGCGCCAGCGCATAATCGCCGCGCATCGTGTAGCAAGCGCCCACATCACGCAAAGCCGCCGCCTCTTCACGAGTATCATTCGCAACTCGGGCCAAAATCAGCGCCCGCTGCGCTTCTTGCAAACCCTGCTCCCATTTTCCTTGCAGTTGCATCAATGCCCACCCGGCTAAACGCACCGCACGCACGCGAGCACTGGCATCATGGGCATTTTTGGCTATGCTTTCCATGTGCCGATACGCCTGCACAGCCTCGGGCCAAGCGGCAAGCTGCCGATAAATACGTCCCCGCTGCTCAAACGCAGTAATTAACGCCCGCTGCGCCCCCACATCACGACGGCCCTGTCCAGCCTGGATGACCCACTCGTAGTAGGTGAGTGCAGCCTGATTTGCATACAGTTGTCGGGCCCGATTGCCCGCGGCCAAAGCATAGTTCAGCGTGCGCTCAGGCTCGCCAGCCTGATGAAAATGATGCGCCAGCGCCTCGACCTGTGCAGGAAAAATTGCCGCCAGAATCTCGCCCGCGCGCAGGTGCAGATGACGCCGACGCAGCACGCTAAGATTCTCGTACACAGCTTGTCGCAGTTTGTCGTGACTAAAACGCAACCCAGTTTCTGTTTCCTGCACAATCTGTCTGTGCAGCAACTCGTCGGTGGCGGCCAGCAAGGTTTCTTCATCGCCACGATAAAACTGAAAAAGGAGATCATAATCCGCTTCACGGCCCAACACAGCCAGTTGCGCCACAACTTGCCGGGCCAAAGGTGATAGCCGGGTCAGACGATGTTCTATCAAACGCCGAATGCCGCGGGGCAGGGGCAACGAAAGCGTCCTCATCCCGGAACTGGCGGCAGTATCCCAGGGTGTGCGCCAATGATGATTTTCATCGAGAATCAACCGTTTCTCTTCAACAAGTGCGCGGAGTATCTCGCCAATGAAAAAGGGATTGCCCTCAGTTTCGTTGTAGATGAGAAGCCCCAGCGCAGGATGGGGTGCGGGTAATCCCAATGCCCGTTGCAACAAAAAATCAGTCTCGCTGGCAGAAAGAGGCGCTAAATCCAGGCGTTCGCAGAGCCCGGTGGCTTCCAGGCTTAGCAATGTCCGGGCAACATCAGCACTAGAAGGTAGCTCTTCGGGTCGGTAGGTAAGAATGAATAGGATAGGCGCGGTTCGTAACTTAGGCAGCAAGTAGCGCAATGCTTCCAGAGTGGCAGCATCGGCCCAATGGATGTCATCCAGCACCAGCAGACTGGGGGCAGATGCGGCAATAGCTTGCAACAGTTGCCAAATCGCAGGCAAGAGACGACTGCGATGATAGGTATCGGCAGCGCTATCCAAAGCAGCGTGCCCAGGATGCAACCGCAAATCAGGCAGCAAAGCCGATAGCTCGCCCAGCCAGGCATCCAGCCCTGAATCTGTGTCGTATGTAATACTATCCAATCCCTTTTGCAAAAGCTCAGTCAGCCCCTGATAGGGTGGCGGTTCCACTAAATCGGGACAAACGCCCCACAAGGTGCTGAACCCCGCGGCGCGCGCCAGAATAGCAGCACGCTCCGCTAATCTTGTTTTTCCCACACCCGCTTCACCTCCCACCAGCAACATTCCTCCCGCCCCCGTGCGAGCCCGCGTAAGGCACGCGCCCAGCAAGGCCAACTCCTGCTCACGTCCTACCCAGAGCGTTTGACTAAAATCGGTCAGCGATTTATGAGGCGGGGCATTCATAAGTCTTTGGGCAACCTGACTTCTGCTAACAGACTGTGCAGCCTGTGGCATAGCCAGCAATTGCCGATAAAGCGCATACGTTTCGGGCAGTGGCTCGACGCCCAATTCATCATGCAAAACCTGGCAACATTGTTGATATTGCGCCAATGCAGCCCCCCGTCGTCCCAGTTTCTGATAAATAGTCATCAGCCCCAAATGCACATCCTCACGCAACGGATCCAACGCCAGCAATTGCTTTCCAATCGTCAAAGCCTGCTCGGCATCGTGCTGCCTGAAATAAGTAAACAGACGCTGTAAGGCTTGCTGATACAGCAATCGCAGGCGCTCAGTCTCGACTAGTTGCCAGTCATCATAGTATCCCTGCAAAAAATCACCCACATAAAGCTGAATGGCAGTGCGCAAATGCTCTACAGCCATTGCGGCATCTGAATCTGCCCGGGCCAATGCCTGCTCAAATGCCTCCGTATCCAGCCAATAAGGCGCCTGCGTATCGAATGCAAGATACTTTTCATCAACACGCAAATAGCCCGGGGGCAAAATGCGTCGCAATCGCCACAAAGTCGTATTCAGATTACGCTGCGCCCGCGCATCGGTCATACCACCCCAAAATATCCCGGCCAGCAAACGCCGGGCATGACGCCTGCGCCTGTAAGTAAGCAAATAGGCGAATAGCGAGCGGGTCTTTCGTGTGGGAAAAGAGGGCAAAATCTCCTGTTCCTGCATCAAGCGCAACCCACCAAACATAAAAATACGCAAAAGACTCATACAAAATTAGCAATGACGTGCAGGCGTGGAATTATGAAAAAGTGAAGACGAGATCTGAACGCTACAGACCAAGACCTATGCAGCTATTCAAATTATACACCAGACGTGTCCGCAGCTCAAACAAAAAATGGCCCCTCAATATTTTTTATGTTTGTGACAATTCTGTGATTCAGCGGGCGTTTAATAACAGCAAGGAGCTGATCGATGACCGCACTTTATAAACGCAACGCATCTTTTGTTGTCCGCATTTGGTGGGAGCAAAAGAGCCGCAAACTTGCCGTATGGCGCGGCCAGATTATCCATGTTCAAACAGGTCAAACATTCTTCATCCAGGATGAAAACGCTCTGCTCAACTTCATCAGACGCTGGACAGGCACATCTGGGCCCCAAACAGACGAGTCGATTTCTTCACGCCCCCCCCACAAGGAGAACTTACCATGAAAAAACAATTACAACTAATTCTCTTCGCTTTGGCAGTCTCTTTGCTACTGGCATTAACGCTGGGACAAGCACTGGTTTTCGCCCGGGGAGAGAGAGCCCCATCATCGCCCAATGCTGACCTCAACACCCAACTCTGGTACAGCGGATGGGTAAACATTGCTCCGGGCCAAACACTAACCCTGAACCATAATCTGGGATTAGCACCCGAAGCCATGTGGGTAGAGGTGTGGTTCAAGGATGCAGATGGACGCGCGGGCATCAACCGCATTGGCTACGGCGGCATCGAAGCCTCTGGATCTTGGTTTGGCGCCTATTGGCATCATTTTACCGCTAACAACATACAAATCACCCGGCTGCCCAACGATAAAGCAGTCGATCAGGTTTTTGTCAAGGTCTGGAAGATAGAAACGCCCGATTACGATAGCGGCTGGATGGATTTTTCCATTGGCAACACTGCAATTCATCATAACCTGGGCATAACCAACACCGATTTGCTGGCGGCAATATGGTTCAGCGGCACAACCAAAGGAATTCATAACTATGGTTACGGAACGCTGACTGTGGGCACTGAAGAGCACGGGGGTTTTTGGATGAAGCTGACAGACAATAATCTTGAGGTGTATCGCCGACTCTACGACGAAGATGCCGAACAAGTACGCGTCGTGGTTACCAGACCCGAAACGCCCGATTATGACAGCCTTGTGGCGCTGGGTGATTGGCAGGATATGGCAAAGGGTAGCGTTTTTACCTTCACCCATAATCTAAATTGGGACCCCAGCTTGTTGATGGTGCGGGCCGAGTGCCTGCACCCTGACGGGCAGGGCATTAACCATAATTATGCAGGAGGCGATGTGTACAACACCCTCGCCGCTGGCTATCATATCCAAAACCTGACTGCCAACAGCCTACACTTTGTACGTCGCATCTACGATACCTCGTGTACCCGTGCCCGGATACGCATCTGGAAGCGGGCCCGCCCCATACGTCCCATTTATCTGCCCATGCTTATGTTACACCCGGAATAATAACCACAAGTCTACCTAAAGCCCGAAAAAGGTCGTTGGGCAGTTGGATACAGAGACGAAGGTTGACGATGATTTACTTCATCAACCTTCGTCTTTTTATCGATCCTCACCCTTGATACAAAGCTAACAGACGAGACCTCACTATTTTCAAGAAAAGTTTTGCTGCATCGTAACCCTTATGATAAGATGCTCCCCGGCCTGGTACAGGCTATCAGTTCATTACCAAAGGAAATCAATTTCATGAAACGCATCTTGCCCTTGCTGGTTTTGCTCACAGCACTGATGGTGTTGTCGGCAGCCTGCACCCCTCCCACGGCCCAAACACCAACTTCGGAAGAGATTACGCCACAGCCCCAGGATGTTGTCACCTGGTACATCTACGACCAAAACAATGAAGACCCTGCCAGCGATGAGCGGGTAGGCAACGCATACCTGCGCGAGACCATCCCCCAATTCAACAAAGCCTTCGAGGGACAATGGAATTGGGTCAATCAGCCCAAAGCCTTTGATAAAATCACCCCTGAGCTTATTGCCGCAGTACAAGCAGAGGGCGATGTGCCCGATGTTTTTGCCCTGAGCGTCTCGCAAAATGTCATCACCTTTTATCGGCATGGCGCGGCTCAGGATTTGCGCCCGTGGGCCCAACAGCAATCCTGGTGGGATGATTTGGATCCCAATGGCATCGAGGCCTGCACCGCACCCGATGGTGCGCTTTACTGCATTCCCATGGCCGAACTGCCGCAGGTGGTCTATGTGTGGAAAGACCACTATCCCGATGGCTTCCCTACCACGCCCGAAGACTTTCTGGCCCATGCCCAAGAGCTGAAAACGCGCGGCATCTATGCCATAACCTTCTTCGGCTCCACCTTCAAAGGGGGCATCGGCTTTACACGGGCCATCTGGACAACGTTGGCCTCATTTGGCGGCGCAGTGGATGATGGCCAGGGCAACATGCTGCTCAACACCCCCGAAAACATCGCTGCCATCGAATTTCTACGGGAAATCGTAGCCAAAGACTATGTGCCCGAAATCGCATTTGCCGGGCGTTTCCGCGAAGAAGATGCCTTCAAGGATGCCTCCGCGGGCGCATTTCCCACCGCACTCTTCGGCTACCGCTACGTAAACCCCCTGAGCGCCCCCAATGGCAACAAATATGAAAAAGGCAATGCCGAAGATATGCTGGATGCCATTGCCGCGGGCGATGTCTATTTAGCCCCGTATCTGGCAGCCCCGGGCCAAAAACCGGGCTGCGGCATCGACATTGCCGGCCTCACCATTCCCACCGGTGCCAAAAATGTCGAAGGCGCCCATGCTTACATCAATTGGTTGATGGAACCGGAAAACAATGCCAAATGGGTACAAGGCCCGGGCGGCGGCTTCCCGGCCCTGCAAAGCGCCCGCCAAAACGAAATCTTCCAGACCCCCTTCTATCAGCAAGCCTCTGCCGCGGTAGAAGCCAGTGCCTGCCGCCCCTGGTTCGGCTCACTGGAACGCACCAAAGAAGCGCAAGAGCTGATTATGAACGCAATTTACAAGCTCATCAAAGAATCACCCGAGGCTGACATTGCCGAAATTCTGATCCAAACGGAAGAGGAATACAACACCAACAGCAACTAAATCGTTAGCAATCCATTTCTTACCCAATGTGCACCTTTCCTTTTTTCTTGGTACCTTGGTGCGCTTGGTGATGCACTCTGGTTGGCAATGAACCGTTACATTTCAACTTTCATAGCATCAACGACTTAACAGATGAAAACCAGCTTCATTACTCAGCAGCATCAGGAAGGCCCGGGTAACAGCAAAACCATGCTGCCCTTTTGGCTCATCCTACCCACCATCCTGGTGCTGCTGGTGGTGCAAGTCTACCCGGCCATCTACACTCTGTGGCTGAGCTTGCACCAGCGGGAGCCCCGGGGATGGGACTATGTTCAGTTCAAAAACTTCACACGCCTCTTTCATAGCAGCCAATTCAGCCAGAGCGTGGGGCATACAGTGGTTTTTCTTGTGGGCTACACCAGCATCACCCTGGTGGCAGGCTTTGTCATTGCCCTGCTGCTAAATCGTAAAGTGCGGCTAACCGGACTCTACACCACACTGCTCTTTATCCCCTGGATCATTGCCGACATCATCGCAGGCATGGTCTTCCGCCTGCTGGTGATTCCTGACTACGGCTTACTGGCGGGCATCCTGCAAAACCCCAGCCTCTTTCCACCCAAAGGACTCTCCATCCTCACAGCACCGCCGCCGCATCCCTGGTTCGGTCATTTTCCCTTCCCGCCCGCTCCAGCCATGCTATTGCTTATTTTAGCCTCGGCGTGGCGGGCACTGCCCTTCATCACCCTGCTTCTGCTGGCCGCGCTGCAAACCATCCCCCCCGAAATCATCGAAAGCAGCCGCATAGATGGCGCCAACAACCGCCAGACCATCCGTTACATCCTGCTGCCGCTCATACTGCCAACCCTGGTCGTGGCACTTTTCAGCCTGACCCTGGGCGGCATGAATGGCGTGGGGATGATCTTTAGCCTGACCGCAGGCGGACCTGGCACATCCACCCAGGTTCTCAGCTATCTGCTCTACAACATCGGCTGGAACCAACTACGCTTTGGCCGGGCCGCTGCACTAGCCCTGCTGATTGCTGTGGTCAACTGGCTGCTCATCAGCGGCACACTGCGCCTGACTCGGGTAGACAGGAGACAGGACTGACATGCGCCCATCCCGCACCCATTGGCAAACGCGCCTTGTCAACATCGCACTCCTGCTCATCGTACTGGTGACCATGATTCCCATTGCCACCACGGCACTCATCTCCTTCAAACGAGAACAGGACGTGGTGCGCAAACCGCCCGTCATCCTGCCCTGTGACACCCCCGAAAAACCCTTCGATTTGCGGGCCTGCCGCTGGAGCCTGGAAGGCTACACCCGGGTGCTGGCACCCAAACCCTCCGCCACCAGCCCGTTGGGCTTCAAACTCACGGGCAACATGCTACGCATCTATCTGCCCAACACCCTGCTCTATGCCACCCTGACCGCCTCGCTGGTGGCTCTGCTGGCTGGCATGTCGGGCTACGCCTTTTCCCGCTACCGCTTTCCCGGACACCGGGCGCTAATGACCGGCATTCTGGCCATCACCGGCGTGCCCCTGCTCACCAACCTGCTGGCCCTGTATCAAATGGCTGTCTCGCTGCGCAAAGCCCCCCTGCCCTGGTGGGATGACCGCCTCTTCATCATCATGGTTTACATCGGCTTCTTCCTGCCCCTAAGCGTCTGGATTGCCAAAGGCTTCTTCGACGCCATTCCCCGCGAGCTGGAAGAAGCTGCACGCATCGACGGCTGTTCCCGACTCTGCGCACTGCAACGCATCATCATCCCCCTTTCCATGCCCGGCATGATGACCATCTTCTTGCTGACCTTTGTCAATGTGTGGAACGAATTTATCGCCTCCTACCTACTCATCGCCAAAAACCAGCACAAATCCGCCATGTTCGGACTCTACGACTTCATGGGACAAAACATCATCAACCTGCAAGTCATTGCTGCCGCCTGCATCCTCATCGCCAGCCCCGTACTCATCCTCTTCCTCTTCACCCGCCGCAACTTCTTCAAGGCCATGCTGGAAGGCGCTATTCGAGGTTAAGTCATCGCATCCCACAACCACAGATGCCACAGATTTTCTTGATGGTTTCATTTCTTCTTCCTCCTTGGCTCTTGGTGGTACGCTCTGCATAGCGATGAAGCGTTACATTTCAACTTTCATAGCGTCACTTGCTTAAAACCATGTCAGAAAAAAGAACCCTGCTCATCCCCCTGGCCCTGATGCTGGCGCTGACGCTCCTCGCAGCTTGCCAGCCCCCAACAACGCCTTCGCCCAAAAAACCCTTCGCGGGCACAGCGCTGACCCTGGCCTCTATGAGCGACCAATATGTTGCAGCCTTTCGCTATCTCATTCCCCAATTTCAAAAAGAAACAGGCATCGAAGTCACCCTGGACGAGATGGGCTACGTGGATTTGTACGCCAAGCTCACCGCCGATTTTGTGGCACACACCGGCCAATACGACCTGATGACCGTAGACATCGTGTGGACGGGCGAATATGCACAAAATCGCTACACCCTGCCCCTGGATACCTTCATGGCCCGAGACAGCGCCATACTGGCCCAAGATGACATCATGCCTGTAGCCTGGAGCCTGGGCGAATGGCAGGGCCAGCACTGGGCCTATCCCCTGGCAGGCTACGCCAACGTACTCAACTATCGCAAAGATGTGCTGGCACAAGCTAACATAGCCCCCCCGGCCACACAGCAAGCCCTGCTGGCCGCGGCGCAACAACTCACCCATGCCCAAAACGATTTTTACGGCATCGCACTGCTGGGAGCCAAAGGGCCGGCAGTTGCGCAAGATTACATGGTCTGGGTGCAACAGCACGGCGGCAGTCTGCTGGATGAGCAGGGCAACATTGCAGTCAACACCCCCGAAAATGTCGAAATCTTGCAATTCTTCGGACAACTTTTTGCCTACGCCCCCCCCGGCGCCACCGACTACTGGTGGGATCAGCGTGAAACAGCCTATCGCTCGGGCCGAATCGCCATGATGGAAGGCTGGAGCATCGCCCGGGCAGGCTACGAAGACCCCAAAATCTCCAACATCGTGGGCAAAACAGCCATCACCCTGGCCCCGGTCGCCCAGGGCGTCCCTCCCCGCTACGGATTCGGCGGCTGGGGCATTGGCATCAACGCCGACTCAGCCAACGCCGAAGCAGCCTGGGAATTCATCAAATGGATAACCTCGCCCGAGATTCAAAAACAATGGGTGCAGCACCAGGGCGCGCCCATCCGCCGCAGCACCCTCACCGATGCCCAACTCGTGGCCACCTATCCCTGGTTTACAACCCTGCTGCAAGCCTTTGAGCAGGGTGATGGCAATTACCGCCCGCGCATTCCCGAATACAGCATCATCCAAGATGCATTGGGAACACAGGTGAATGCGTTTTTGGTGGGACAACTCAGCGCACAGCAAGCTTTAGATCGGGCCCAGATGCAAATTCAGGCAAATCTTCCATGAAACGAACCCGCGAAAAGCACTATCTTTTGCTGCTGACCCCCTTGCTGCTTCTGGTACTGCTTTTGGCCATCTATCCGCTACTTTTTGCCCTGGGTATCAGCTTTTTCAACTATCGTCTCACCGACCCCACCCAAACGAGACACTTTGTTGGATTGGCCAACTACCTTCGGGCATTTCACAGCCCCTTGGTGCACACAGCGGTCATCAACACACTGCTCTTTGTGGCAGGCACAGTCAGCCTTGAACTCCTGCTGGGCCTGGGCATGGCACTACTGCTGAATCACGAAAACAAGCTCATACAACTCATTCGCTCGTGGCTGGTGCTGCCCATGGCACTGCCCGCACTGGTAGTGGGACTCATCTGGAAAGCGCTCTACAATGTCGATTTTGGCCCGCTAACTTACTATCTCAAACATCTGGGACTAAACCTGGGACGCGGGCCCCTGGGCGAAAGCCATCTGGCTCTGCCCGCGGTTATGCTCATCGATGTGTGGCAATGGACACCCCTGGCCATGCTCATCTTTTTGGCCGGCCTCAAAAGCCTGCCTCAGGAACCTTACGATGCGGCGCGGGTGGATGGGGCCAATAGCTGGCAACAATTCTGGCATCTGACCCTGCCCCTGCTCAAACCCACCTGGCTTATCCTGCTACTGTTGCGCACCATGCAGGGATTCAAGGTCTTCGATACCCTTTACGCCACCACCGGAGGTGGGCCGGGCACAGCCACCACTGTTCTCAATTACCACATCTATACCCAGGGCATGGTCTTCTTCCGCATGGGATATGCGGCAGCGCTGGCCAACATCCTGCTGGTGCTGGTGGGCATGCTGGCCATTTTTTACATCATTCTGCTGGAACGGCAGCGCCAGTAGGGGGCATCATGCGCATGAGCAAGGTTCAGGTTCTGATTCAGGGGATGCTGGTGGCAGCCATGCTACTCTTCTTTCTGCTGCCCATTTATTGGCTGCTAAGCACCGCCTTCAAATTTGGGCGAGATGCTTTTGCCACACCGCCGCAATGGTTTTTCTTTCATTACACACTGGAAAACTTCCGGCAGCTTTGGCAAAACAGCGGCACGCCAGGCTACCTACGCAACAGCATCATCATTTCGGGAGGCGTAACCGCGCTTTCGTTGCTGCTGGGCGTGCCCGCGGGTTACGCCCTGGCCCGCAGTCAATCACGGCTAATAGCAGCCAGCTCGCATCTCTTTTTGCTGCTGCTCATGCTGCCCCCCATTGCCATGCTTATTCCCTTTTATCTGCTCATGCGACAATTACATTTGCTGGGCAGCTACGCGGGCCTCATCCTGCTGGATACCCTGTTCGACGCCTCATTTGTCGCCTGGCTGATGCGCAGCACCTTCGCAGAGATGCCGCCAGCCATGGAGGAAGCAGCGCTGGTGGATGGCGCATCGGTGTGGCAGGTATTCCGCAAAATTGCGCTCCCCCTGGCGTGGCCCGGTTTAAGTGCGGCAGCTATTTATTGCCTCATCTTCTCGTGGAACGACTTTCTCTTTGCCCTGATGTTGACATCGCCCCGCACCAAAACCTTACCCCTGGGCATCATGGCCAGTTTCAGCGCGGTAGAAATTAGCTGGGGCCGTATGGCTGCCATGTCATTCATTGCCGTACTGCCCCCCTTCTTCGTGGCGCTGTTTCTGAATCGCACCTGGCAGGCTACGATTAGCCAGCGGTCATCACCAAATTCCTGAAAAATGTTCCGGCAGGATGTGGTAGCAAACGCGAGCCTCATCCGGACGCGGCGCCTCCCAATCCTGGCCCGTGTAGCGCCGCGAAAGCTGATGAATGTGGGCAAGAGCAGCCTCACCTTCGATAATGGCCACCACGCGTCCCCGAATCTGCACATAGCGATAGGGATTGGCATCATCGACAATGGCCAGCGCAACTCGCGGGTCGCGGCGCATGTTGTGATCTTTGACCCGCCCCCGGGCCACATTCACCCGGATAATGCGACCATCATAATCAAACCACAAAGGCGTGGCCTGGGGCGAGCCATCGGGCATGAGGGTGGCAAGAATAGCCAACAACGGGCGTTCCAGTAAATCCAAATAAGGCTTTTTCATCATGCCCAAATCATACCGCATGGTGCTGGAAGCGTCAATAATTGCCGCCCAAACAGCTTTATGGTACGCTTACCCGATGTTGCATGTTCCCAGTCCTATCCCCAGCATTCCGCCAATTTTCGGACAAATATGATGAAGAAAACCTATGGCATCAGCCTGCTTTTGCTGCTGATGGTGGCTGTTTTGGGCCAACATCGGGCCTTAGCCGAGCCTACCTTTGATTGTGGCAACGTCTCAGAAATCCCGCAAAGTGAATGCGAAGCCCTGGTAACCATTTACAATCAGACGGGCGGCGATAACTGGGTTTTTAACAATAACTGGTTGCAGACCGATACCCCATGCAGTTGGGCGTTTGTTTCGTGTCAGGGAGGGCACGTGGTGCAGCTTAGCCTGCAACGCAATAACCTTACCGGCACAATCCCCACCGAAATCGGCAATCTCAGCTATCTGACCAGTCTTAACATGCGGAACAACCACCTGACTGGCGCCATACCGGCCAGTGTGGGCACACTGAGTCACGCCACCTGGATTGGTCTTTACGACAATCAGCTAACAGGCCCAATTCCACCCGAGCTGGGCAATCTGACGCAGCTCACATGGTTGCAGTTGTACGATAACCAACTTTCGGGCAGCCTCCCCGCAACATTGGGCAACCTGAGCAACCTTGGCCGGATGCACCTGCACAACAATCAGCTCAGTGGCAACATCCCGCCCGAGCTGAGCAATTTAAGCCAGCTCACACAATTGCATTTGCACAACAACCAGCTAACAGGCGCAATCCCGCCGCAACTGGGTGGATTAACCAAGCTGGCCAGTTTGAAGCTTCACCACAATCAACTTAGTGGCGCAATCCCGCCCGAACTGAGCAATTTGAATGCGCTCACCGAGCTTTGGCTAAACAACAATCAGCTAAACAGCACAATTCCGTCCGAGCTGGGGCAACTTAGCAATCTCCAGGTGCTGGAACTTTCGTACAATCAGCTTTCCGGAGAAATTCCCGCTGCTCTGGGCAATTTGAGTGCGCTCAGCGATCTTGTTCTGAGCCACAACACCCTCACGGGCGCCATTCCCTCAGACATCGGGCGGCTGGATACTTTAGGGTGGTTACTGCTGGATTCGAACCAACTGACTGGCAGCATTCCCACTTTTTTGGGGAATCTCCGCTATTTGACCCGTCTGAATTTATCGCACAATCAGTTCCACGGCGGCATTCCCGGCCAACTGGGCAACCTTGGCAACCTGCACGAGCTGGATTTGTCGGCCAATCAACTTTCCGGCAGCATTCCCGCGGCACTCACCAATATCCGCTACCTGGAAACGCTCAATTTATCGGCAAATCAACTTGGGGGCAACATTCCTGCGGGCTTTGAGCGCTTGACCTATTTACACAGCTTCAACGTGTCTCATAACCAACTTTCGGGCAACATTCCCGCTGCTTTGGGCAACATCGGAGGCTTGCTGTTTGAGCTGGATCTTTCTTACAATGGTCTGAGCGGCGCCATGCCGCAATCTTTCGGCAATTTGGTTAATCTCAAACTGCTGGCAGTACGCGTTAATGCACTGGCTGGCAGTTTGCCGCTGAGCCTTGAAAACCTGGGAGCGCTGAATCGCTTTTATTTCGATAACACCCAACTGTGCGAACCGGATGATGCTGATTTTCAGACGTGGTTGGCAGGCATTGCCGATGTCAGCAGCACTGAAACGCAATGTCCACAGGCGACCCCCACACCCACGCCACGCCCGACCGCTACGGCCACACCAACGCACCCCCCCAGCCCGACCCCGAGTGCTACGCCTACAGCCACGACAACACCCACAGCAACACCCACACCTGTAATTCACTATCTTCCATGGGTGCTTGCCCAGGGCTAACAGGTTCCTTCATGCTAACCATCATTTCAACCCCTCTTTTACCTTATGAACCAACAAACACATCCAACACAAAACAAGCGTACACTGAACGATTATTTGGGACTGCTGGCCCGCGGCTTTGCCATGGGCTCCGCCGATGTGGTTCCCGGCGTTTCGGGCGGAACCATGGCCTTTATTCTGGGCATTTACGAAGAATTGATCTTTAGCATTCGGGCGCTGGCCCGCAAAGATTTTTGGCAAGCACTACTCAAATTCCAGCTCAAAGAGGCTTTCGAGGCCATCAACCTTTACTTTCTCATCGCGGTAGGCTCAGGCATCGTTTTGGCCTTTTTGAGCCTGGCCAAAGGCCTGAAATGGATGCTGGATCATCAGCCCTTGCTACTGTGGAGCTTCTTCTTCGGACTGGTGGTGGCATCGGTCATCACCGTGGCCCGCCGTATCAAACAATGGACATTGGGCCTGGTGTTGGCTTTGGCCGTGGCTGCACTGGGCGCATTTTTGCTGGTGGGCGCAATTCCCGCACAAACGCCCGATACTGCGCTCTACATCTTTCTGAGCGGAGCCCTGGCAAGCTGCGCCATGATTCTGCCCGGCATCTCGGGGGCGTTTATTTTGCTGCTACTGGGCAAATACCAGTTTGCGTTGGATGCCGTGAATAATCGCAGCCTCATGGGACTGCTTTTGTTGGGTGCGGGCGCAGCCATCGGATTGATTACCTTTGCCCAAATTCTAAGCTGGGTCTTCCGCAAATATCACGATTTAACGGTGGCGGTGCTTACCGGCTTTATGTTGGGCAGCTTGCGCAAATTGTGGCCCTGGCAAGAGGTGGTCGATTTTATTGTCGATAGCCACGGCGAAAAAATCCCCACTGTCATCCACAATTACTTGCCCGCCATGCAGATAAATGGCCATTTCAACATTGAAATCATCACCGTACTGGCCCTGGCGGCTGTGGGCTTTGCCCTGGTCATGCTGCTGGATAAATTGGCCATGCCCCGAGAATAAGGTGGCACACATGCCTCTTGCCCTTTTTCTTCATCTATGAACAAAATACACCCCATCCGACTGCACCCCAAGCTGGACTCACGGCTGTGGGGCGGACAGCGTTTGGCCCGATGGTTGGGCCTGCCTGAGCCACTGCCCACCCATTTGGCCGAAGCCTGGCTCATCTACGCCCAAAATCGCATCCAAAATGGCGAATTTGCCCAGCGCACCTTGGCCCAGGCTGCCCGTGCGCTGGGCCAAACCCTGCTGGGAACTGAAAGCCACGCCCGCTACGGTCTCGACTTTCCCCAGCTCACCAAATTTATCGATGCCAACGCCCGCCTCAGCATCCAGGTGCACCCCGATGACACCTACGCCCACAGCGTCGAGGCGCACACCCACTTTCACGGCAAAACCGAAGCCTGGTACATCCTGCACGCCCAGCCAGATGCCAACATCATCTACGGTCTTCAACGCCCCAGCAGCCGCCACGAATTCCAGCAAGCAGTGCAGAAGGGCGAATTGGAAACACTAATCAACATCCTCCCCGTCAAAACAGGGGATGTCATCTATGTGCCCGCAGGTACCTTGCACGCCATCAACCAGGGCATCTTGCTCTTCGAGGTTCAGCAAAGCTCTGACCTGACATACCGGGTCTATGATTACCAGCGTCGCGGGCCCGATGGCCAAATGCGTCCGCTGCACCTGCAAAAAGCGCTGGATGTGATGGCATTCCATCCCCCCGCGCAAGAACAAATCCCACCCCTGGCTCTGGGCCCGGGCCGCGACCTGCTCATCGCCAGCCCTCACTTCGCGCTGGAACGACACCATTATGTCGAGATAAAACAACTGAGCACCCGTCCCACCAGCTTTGAAACCTGGACAGTCATTCAGGGCACGGCGCAAATTGCCGGCGAAACACTGCGTACCGGGCAAGCACTGCTACTGCCTGCCCAACTGGGCCCCTTTGCCATCGAACCACAGGGCCAGACCACTCTGCTGCGCACCCTCTACCCCAACATCCAGCAAGATTACCTGATACCCTTGCAACGCCTGGGCTACAGCGCCCACCGCATCGCCCAAACAGTCAAGCAGCAAACCACGTCCAAGCCTGCAACCAACGCAAGAGAACACCCATGACGCCCAAAATCGATTTACGCTCCGACACCGTAACCCAACCCACTCCAGCCATGCGCGAGGCCATGGCCCGGGCCCGAGTCGGCGACGACGTTTTCAACGAAGACCCCACCATCCAGCAACTGGAAGCTCAGGCCGCGGCCCTGCTAGGCAAAGAAGCGGGGCTGTTTGTAGCCAGCGGCACACAGGGCAATCTGGTAAGCCTGCTCAGCCACTGCCAGCGCGGCGATGAAGTCATCATGGGACACGACTCGCACACCTACAACTACGAACAGGTTGGCGCCGCGGTACTGGGCGGCATTGCTCCCCGCATCGTGCAAAACCAAACCGATGGCACCCTGCCCCTGGAAGCCATCGAAGCGGCCATCATGCCCGATAACGTGCATTTTGGCGTCACCCGGCTCATCAGCCTGGAAAACACACAAAACCGCCGCGGCGGCGTTTATCTTACCCCCGACTACACCGATGCCGTGGCCGAGCTGGCGCAAAAACACAAGCTCAAGCTGCACATCGATGGCGCGCGCATCTTCAACGCAGCGGTGGCGCAGCAGGTCGATGTCAAGACATTGGTGCGCCACGCGGATTCTGTCACCTTCTGCCTGAGCAAGGGCCTTTGTGCGCCCGTAGGCTCAGTGGTGGTGGGCTCGGCCTCCTTCATTCAGCGGGCCCGGCGCATGCGCAAGGTGCTGGGCGGCGGTATGCGCCAGGCAGGCATCCTCGCGGCCGCGGGCATCGTGGCGCTGGAACAAATGATTGATCGCCTGGCCCAAGACCACGACAACGCCCAACGGTTGGCCGCGGGCCTGGCACAATTGCCCGGACTCATCCCAGAGCCAGTCTACACCAACATCCTCTACTTCAAGATTGACCACCCGTACTACACCGCCGCGGCGCTGCAAGATGCCCTGCTGGCCCGAGGCGTAGGCGTTCTGGCCCTGGGCCCCAGCCGAATCCGTGCGGTCACACATCATGGCATCAGCGCCGCGGATATCGACCAAACCGTGGCCCTTTGCCGCGAGCTGCTGTAAACGTTGGAAAGCAAACAGATTGTGGCTTCGAGCCTTCATGCTCTTCGTGACTGCGAACAAAAACCTGAAACCCAATCTCTCCAAAACAGCCGCAGCCGCCACATTACCATCACTCACTCCAAAAATGACCATGAAAAAGACACTTTTACTGATTACCCCCATGCTCCTCCTCGCCAGCCTGCTGCTCGGGTCGCTGGCGCACGCTGCGCCCGTGCCCGCGCCTCACGCGCCAGCAGGCGTAACAGGCCAATGGGATCGCATCTGGCGGGGAACGGGTGCGCTCTTTGCCTTTGATTGCACCAGCGCAGAGACCTGTTACGCCGCGGGCGAAGATGGGCTCATCCTCAAAACCACCGATACCGGCCAAAGCTGGCATCAGGAACTCATTAGCCAGGGGCCCAATCTTTACAGCCTCAGCGCCCAGCAGGATTTGATTCTGGCAGTGGGCGCCGGTGGCGCGGTATTTCGCAGCAACAACGCCGGACTCACCTGGCAGCGCATCAGCACCCCCACCAGTGTTGATTTGCGGGCTGTTTCGCTGCTGCCCCAAGGTCAGGCCTGGGCCGCGGGCGCGGGCGGCGTCATCCTGCACAGCAACGATGGCGGTCAAAGTTGGACAGCGCAAAACAGCAACACCATCAAAAACCTCAACGCCATTCAATTTGTAAACGCCACCACCGGCTACGCTGCCGGAGATAAAGGCACGCTGGTGAAAACCACCGATGCCGGAGCCACATGGACACTGCAATCCAACACCTACCCCAGTTGGGCCCGCATCAACACCCTCTTCTTCAGCGACGCCAACACCGGCTGGCTGGCCGGCCAAGCGGGCTACATCCGTAAAACATCGGATGGTGGCCAAAGCTGGCAAGAAATCACCTCCAATGCCGGTATCGACATCTTTACCATCCATTTTCAGGGAACCCGAGGCATTTTTGGCGGCGCCAAAGGTGTCATTGCCACCAGTTCCGATGGTGAAACCTGGGAAATCAAGACATCGGTTCCGCAAAACACCCGCGATGTGACCGCGGTTTTCGCCCACGGCGTGAGCGATTTTTGGGCCATTGGCATGGACAAAGATGGCTCAGCCCGTGGATGGTTCATCGACAAACGCGCCTACGGCACAGAATTCGAGCCAGTTGCAGGTGATTACGGGCCTCGTCCCATCCTCAATGAAGTGACTCTGCCCGAAAAAAACATTGCCTATGTGGTGGGTGCGCAGGGCGCCATTGGCAAAACCAGCGATGGCGGCGAAACTTGGTCCTGGCAACATTTTAAAAGCAAGTACTCCGACTCGGCCACCATTGCCGCCATTTCCTGCGCCGATGCCAACACCTGCTGGATTGTAGGACAGGTGCGCAACAATCCGGGATTCCTTTATGTCACCCGCGATGGCGGACAAACGTGGGAGTTTCAATCGCCGCCCGGCTCGGCTCACTGGCCCTGGCTTTATGATGTGGCCATGCTGGATGCACAAAATGGGCACGCGGGCGCTAATCCCAACATGTATTACACCACCGATGGCGGCACAACCTGGAAGCAAAGCTCAGTGGTAGGAAGCACAGCCAATGTCGAAATCTCTATGGCCAGCCAATACGAAGGCTGGACTGCGCAGCGTCGTCAGGGGCATCGCTATACCACCAGCGCCGGCCAAAGCTGGAAACGCTACATGAATTACGACATTCAGAACAATGTTTATTTCTTTGGCGTGAGTACACTGGATGTAAACCATGATGGCGGTCTGGACATGGGCTGGCTGGTAGGCTGCCAGGGGCCCTTGGTGGATGAACAATGTCCCGCGGACTCAGGCGTTATCTTCTATGCCACCGGACATGAAGATGCGGGCGCACCCCAAGTGCTTCCTGCCAACACACCTGAGCTGTACACCATTTTCATGCAGGATGCGCTGCACGGCTGGGTAGGTGGCGCCGAAGGAACCATGCTCTACACCGAAAACGGCGGCATGAGCTGGCAAAAAATCGCCGTTCCCACGGTCCAGCTCATCACCGAACTGGCTTTTTATCAGGA
The DNA here is from genome assembly GCA_964565065.1 of uncultured Caldilineales bacterium. Taxonomy (GTDB): domain Bacteria; phylum Chloroflexota; class Anaerolineae; order J102; family J102; genus M2005. Next base: position 28,962 of record CAZMDD010000155.1, read on the forward strand.
CAAAATGGGCTTTGCCACCACCTACAGCGGCGAGATTCTGCGATTTCGCGGGCCCGGGCGCAAGCTGAGCAGCTACACCCAAACCACCAGCATCACCATCGATGGCGACATCAACGACTGGCACTACGGTGGCGGCATGATGCTGGATGCAGATAATGCCAGCACTGTGTTGGGCGAAAAACCCTATCCCGACGCCGAAAGCTTCTCTGGAACCTTTTACAGCCGCTGGATGACCGACACCCTTTATCTCATGGCCCAAGTCAAGGATGATGTGGTAGGCGCTGACGACACAGTTTCCTTTGCCGTGGATGGCCTGAACGATGACATACCAGGCAATGCCGATGATCATGTCATCAAAATTGCGGCCGATGGTGCATTCGAGGGAGATGCCAGCATTGCGCATGCGGTCAGCCTCACCGATGCAGGCTGGCAACTGGAAATCGGCATCCCCGCCAACTTGCTGGGACGCACAGCTTTGGCACAAAACGACGCGGTGGGCATGAACCTGATGCTGGAGGATGGCGACGGGCCCGGTGTCAGCCATAGCCTGCTCATGGAAGGACGCAGCCTGAATGTCTCGCCCGCCATTTGGGGCGACATCGCACTGCTGGGCAACACGCTGACTATGCAGGAGGGCGTGAATAAATACAAAGGCACTTCCGATACCTTCATCACCCGCTGGGGCGAAGATGGCAAAACAACGCATGGCGATGAAGATACGCTGAGCGTGGTAAGTTCCAGTGGGCAGAAGTATAGCAACACCCTGCTGCGCTTTGACCTTGCGGCGCTGCCCCAGGGCGCAGAGACTGGCGCTGCCAATCTGGCGCTGCTCATTTCAACCACCTACGCCCGCGAGGGCTTTCAGGTGACTGCCTACCGCTTGCTGCGAGCCTGGGATGAAGCCACAGCCACCTGGTTCAATGCCGATGCCAGCACGCGCTGGGATGAGCTGGGCGCACTGCAACCCAATGTCGACTATGATCCTACCCCGCTGGATACGGTGGCGATTCCCACAGGCTTTCACAAGGAATGGCTGAGCTGGGATGTAACCAGCGCCATGCAGCACTGGCGCGCACATCCCGATGAAAATTATGGCGTGATTCTCATGGGAACCAATTCCAGCCAGACCATGAATGCCTACAGCAGCGAATTTACAGGCAACCAGGCTGAGCGCCCGAAGCTTTCGGTGGCTTTCACCCTGCAACCCCGCCCCACCTCTACCCCCACCACAAAATATCTGTATCTGCCCATGATGCAGCATTAGGGTTTAAAGCAAAGGAAGGCGTCTGGAGCCCGAGTTGTGCGCAACGGACTCCGGGCGCCTTTTTCTTTTGCTGTCAATCAGGCAATAAAGGGGGCCATCGCTTTCTTGCGCCAGACTTGCGCCATTTTTTGCTGCACTTTTAGCAAATCGGCGCCCGCGGCATACAAACGCAAATCCTTATCCCGCACCTCCACCCACAAAACAGGATGTTGCTGGCAATAGGGGTTGTGCTGGATGGCCTCGGCAAAGGATTCGAATTTATCGGGATAAAGCGTATCGTTAGAAATCACCCGCCAGTAGCCCTCGTGCCAAAAGATGAGGATGACATGTGCCGAGTAAAGCAGGGGCTGCTTCTCAAAGGTGAAGGGATCCATGATCACTGTCACCAAAGTAATTTTGTTGGGCTCCCGCACCAGACGGATGAGGTTTTGAGCGGAGAAGTAGGCCAGACCATCGCAATCATTCTCGAAGATGCCCTTTTCTTGCATCTGTGCGGCAATGGTTTCGCGAGTAGGAAAAGCATCGATGAGCCCATTGAGGCGATCAGGTGTCCAGCGCACATGCTGCGGCAGCCACTGGGCATAAGCTTCTATCGATGACCAATGTGCGTCATGCCCGGGCCAGGGCGCACGTTTTTCCAACCGAGCCAGCACCCGCGAAAAGGGCACTTTGCCCCACCGAAAGACCGCAGCCAGCAAGCGCCAGTAAGCACCGCGGGCCGCTCGTTTGTGCAGTGGCTGAGCCGAGGGTTGCAGGCGTTCACGCATGGCAAAAATCTCTAAGCAGCGGTTTTCAGTTGCGCCCGAAACCAGTCGATGGTGGGGATGAGGCCCTCTGCCAGTTGCGTCGTGGGCTCCCACTTCAACAATGTTCGGGCCCGAGTGATGTCGGGCTTGCGCATTTTGGGATCATCTTTGTGCGGCAAAGGCTTGAAGATGATGCCCGCCCGGTTGTGGGTGAGGTTATTGATAATTTCGGCCAGTTCCAGCATGGAGGTTTCCACAGTGTTACCGATGTTCACAGGATACACTTCATCCGACATGAGCAGGCGATAAAAGCCCTCGATTTCATCCTGCACAAAGGTAAAGGAGCGAGTTTGCTGGCCATCGCCATAAATGGTCAGGGGCTCACCACGCAGGGCCTGGCTGACAAAGTTGGGAATCACCCGGCCATCTTGCGGGCGCATGCGGGGACCATAGGTATTAAAAATGCGCACAATGCGCGTATCCAACCCATGAAAACGATGATAGGCCATGGTGATAGATTCGGCAAAACGCTTGGATTCATCGTAAACGCCGCGGATGCCGATGAGGTTGACATTGCCCCAGTAACTTTCGGGCTGGGGATGCACCAGCGGGTCGCCATAGACTTCGGAAGTGGAAGCCAGGAAAAAACGGGCCTCTTTGCTCATAGCCAATCCCAGAGCATTGTGCGTGCCCAACGAGTTGACCTTGAGAATGGGAATGGGAATGCGATCAAAGTCGATGGGGCTGGCGGGCGAAGCAAAGTGCATGACCACATCCAGCGGGCCCGGCACATGGATGTAGTTGGTAACATCATGCTTGATGAACTGAAAGCGTTCGTTGCCAAAATGATGGGCAATGTTTTCAAGATTGCCAGTGATGAGGTTATCCAGCACGATGACTTCGTGCCCCTCATTCAAAAAACGATCGGTCAGGTGCGAGCCGAGAAAACCGGCCCCGCCAGTGATAAGAATTCTCATAAAAATGTCAACCTCGATGCGCCACCTGTCATCAGGCAGCCAGAATGGATGATGCGCTGGTTTTGCCCAAGTCTAGCACAAAATCCCAAACAGGTCGAAACCCCGCGCCCCCCACGCGCCACGCCATGATACGCGTCGCTCACCTGACTAGGGCATGCGCGTGCCGCAGGCGGGACAAAAACGATCACCGACATTGAGTCGTGTGCCGCATTTGGTACAATAGCGGACTGTCTCACCCGATTTGCGGGAGGCACTGGTCACAGCCACCGGACGCAAAGAGGCCTGCTCCTGCCGCTCCGCCCGCACCAGCGCTTCGATTCTGGCATTCAATTCCGATGAAACCAAATTATCTTCACGGCGATCAATGGCTTTGAGTACATTCGCGGCCTGACGCTTCAGACGTACGGCCTGACGCTCATAGTCCTCGGGCGAGAGTTTGCCGGTATCCTTATCGAACTTGGCCTCGCGAATGGCCTGATAAAGTTGATCGCGCTTGGTGTAGAGTGCCAACAATTGACGATCCACCACTTCATCAGGCTGCAAAGGTGCATCGGGCCTGAAAAAGGGCAACAACACCATGGCGGTGGCAAAAAGAAGGAAGAGAATGGCAATTAAAATCCACATAGGTTGTATTCAGTGCCTTGTAAGAAGTCGTTGATGGTATGAACTTAAAATGAGTCTTGTAGACGATTACAACTCATCAGACGAAGGTGGAGGAAGCGAACCATCGTCGATAGTCGTCAATCTTCGTCCATGTTCGTCTGAATGCACAGCGCTTTTCTCTGCTTTCAAACGCGCAGCTACTTAAGATGCAGCAGGTTGGGTCGCAGGCTGCCGAACTTTGCTGCGGCTGGAAGCACGCCGGGGCATGGGCCACATGGCAAAAAGTGTGCCAAAAACCATTACCAGACCGCCAATCCACATCCACAGCATCAGTGGATTAACAAAAAGCTCGAACGCGGCCAATTGTCCGCCACGCTCGTAGCCATTGAGCACCACATAAACATCCTCGATGATGGTGGAATGCAGACCAACCTCGGTGGTGGGGCCCGAATCCTTACCCACGCGGGAGTCGTAGAAATTCATGCTTGGGCGCATGGTGGCCACCTGACGTTGACCGCGCGTAACCTCCACTGTGGCAATCACCTCATCATGATTCGAGGCCTTGTTCTGCTCCAGGCCCGTGTAGGTAAAGGTGTAGCCGCCCAGCTCCACAGAATCGTTGAGCGGGATGCTGATTTTGAGATTATGCTGGAAGGCCACCGCTCCCACCATGCCAAAAACCATGAGCACCACGCCAAGATGCACCAGGTAGCCACCATAGCGGCGCTGATTGCGCACCATGACCCGGCCCAGGGCTTGCAGCCAGCTTTCGCCCAGCGCCCGACGTCGGGCCGCCGCACCACGATAGTACTCCCACAAGATGGTTCCCAACACCAGCGCCACCAGGCCCCAAGACACAATGGGAACCCAATTACGAGTGATGAGTATTGCCACTGCGCCCGCCACAGCCAACGCCAGCGCCAGGGGCACAGCCAGGCTTTTTTCCAGCATCTCGTTGGAGGTACGTCGCCAGCCTAACAACGGGCCCAGGCCCATCAACAGCAAAATGCCCAAAAAGATGGGGCCATCCACCTTGTTGAAATAAGGTGCATTCACCGCGATTTTAGCATCGCCCATGGCCTCAGAGATGATAGGGAAGAGCGTACCGAACAGGGTGACAAAGGCCGCGGCCACAAAGAGGACGTTCACATACAAAAATGCCGCTTCACGGCTCAAAAGCGAATCCAGTTCGGCGTCGGAGTTGAGCTCGGCCAGGCGGAAGGCCAGCAAAATAAAATAGGCGAGGAAGGTCAGGGCAATGTAGGCCAAAAACAGCGGGCCAATGTTGGAAAGCGCAAAGGAATGCACTGAATCGATGATGCCGCTGCGGGTGATGAAGGTGCCGACAATGGCTAACCAAAAGCCCAAAAAGGCCAAAATCATGTTCCAAACTTTGAGCATGCCCCGATGTTCCTGAATCATAATGCTGTGCAGAAAGGCCGTGGCGGTCAGCCAGGGGATGAGCGATGCGTTCTCCACAGGATCCCAGGCCCAAAAACCGCCCCATCCCAGCTCGATGTAGGCCCATTGGCTGCCCAAAATGATGCCGATGGTCAACGTAATCCAGGGAATAAGATTCCAGAGACGCACGCGCTGCACCCAACTATCATCCAAATCGCCCGAAAGCAGGCTGGCCGTGGCGTAGGCAAAGGGCAGGGCCAGCCCCACATAACCCAAATACAAGAAGATAGGATGCGCCACCATCCAGTAGTTTTGCAGCAGGGGATTCAGGCCCGTGCCATCTGCGGGGATGAAGAGGGAGGCATCGGGCGGGCGAAACACGGAACCCACGGTGTTGCCGTCGGCCAACACCCACAGACGGCTAAAAGGGTTGGAGGCATAAACCGAGATGAGCAAAAAGAAGAGCTGCACGCCCAGCAGGCTGGCCACCAGCCACGGGCCTCGCCGCGGTTCCTTTTTCCACAGCGCAGCAATCATCCACGAGGAATAAATAGCCAACAAAAAGCTCCAAAAAAGCAAAGAGCCGGACTGCCCGCCCCACAACGTGGCAATTTTGTAGAACATGGGCAAGGCCCGCTCGCTGTGGCTGGCCACATATTCGTTGGAAAAATTATCGGTGGCCAGCAGATAAACCATGGCCAGAGTAGAGATGGTAATCAGCAGTGTGACCAGGTGCAGCGCATTGCGCCCGCTGGCAGCCATGGCCTGATCTTTACGCCGGGCCCCCATGATGCTGATGACAATGCCGTACAAGGTCAACAAAAAGGCAACAAGAAGGGCAATGTAGCCAATATCGGACATAAGGTTGTTTATTTCTCCTGTTTGACAGGGGGATTGATGGCCAGTTGCACATATTGTTCCAGCAGGCCCGCAGTGGGAAAGGCGCCCACGTAGTAATCCACCAGGTTGCCCTGAGCATCGATAAAGAAGGTTTCGGGCACGCCCTGCACATGATAAAGATTGTAAACCTTGCCCCCAACATCCAGGGCATTAGGATAACTGACTTTGTAGTAATCCAACCAGTAGCGGGCGTTTTTATCCTGGTCAAGATGCGAGAGTCCAAAAAAGAGAACTTCGCCCTGATGCTGCTGCCACGATTGCTCGAACAGCGGCTGCTCATCTTTGCAGGTTTCGCACCAACTGGCCCAAAAATTGATGACGATGGGTTTACCAAAATGTTCTGAGAGGGTAAAGGTCTCGCCATCGTAGGTAGTAACGGTAAAATCGGGCGCCAGACCTGAATCGACCCGTTGGCTGGGGGGATGCAGGATGCCGTAGTAGAACACGGCAAAAAGCAGAATGCCTACCAGGGCCACGCCCCCCAGCAAAAAGATGCCACCGCGGCTCAATCCGCGCCGCTCGGTGTTTTTGCCTGATGATTGCGTCATGCTAATAATCCTCTTCGAGTTCCCGCTCCACGCGGCTGAGATAATCGTCGTCGGTTAGAGGCGCATCTGGCCCGGGCGCCGGCGATGCAGCTTCGGGCACAGCTTGCTTTTGCGACCACTTTTTACTCATCCAAAAGGCGAATCCCAGCCCCAGCACCACCATGAGCGCAGGCATTAGCCAGGCCATGAGGTTAATGCCCTCTTTGGGGGGCTCGCCCAGGATGACAACGCCATACTGCACCACGAATTCATCGATGATTTCCTGGTCGGTTTTGCCTTCCAGCAGCATCTCATCAATCATCTCCCGCATTTGCTGACAAACTTTCTGTTCACAAGCATCCAGGCGCACCCCCTGACACACCGGACACCACAATTGTTCCTGAATGCCAATGGCCCGCTGCAATTGTTCGGGCGAGAGATTGTGCGGATTGTTGGGATCGCCGCCCTGGGCAAAGGCAACAGCGCTTGTCAAAATAAGCAGAATGAAAGCAATCAGTAATGATTTTTTCATAAGGTCATCGAAAAAGTGTGTGAATGGCTAGGATGAGGGTTGCCCGAATATCATACCATGTCTGCGCGGTCAGGAACAGGTGAGGAGATTAAAGGATGATTAGTAGATGCCAGGAAACGCTGAATAATCAATGCGTTAGTGCTTCAGCGGCGCAACAACCACACCGCGGCCATAAGCAGGGGAACGATGAGACAGAGCAAGGGCAAAAGCCAGATTGCCGCATTGCTGCTACCACTAACCTGCCAATGGTCAATCAAAAGGTCATCTTGCGCCCGAATGCGAAGCTGGCCCCCTTGATGCAGTCGAATGCGTAGCGGTTTATCGCCGCTCACCGCGCGGGTCGCGGCAGGCTCGTCATCCACCTGCACCTGCACCTGAGCGGATGGGCTGTCAGGAGGGGCGTAGAGCGTGATGAAGCGCCCGCTGGCCTGCAATTGCAAGGTTTCGCCTGCGGGCAAAAACCCAACCTGGCCCAGGCTGGCCTTGCCAGCGGTTTGTAGCGTGTAGTGGTTGGCCTCGATGCTCCAGTGGTCGGGCGGGTGCGCGCCTGTGCGCATGATGCGCGGCGCTGTGCTCGCGTAGGCCTTGAGCGCCTCATACGCGGGCGTGGGGCTCAAATCGGGCTCCAGCAGCCGAAAATAATACTCAGGCTTGCCCTCCTGCCGCCATTGGTCAGTGGGACGTTTGAGATACCACACATTGGCCACTCCCAGCCAGGGCCAATCCTGCTGGATGCGTTGGTAGGCTTCGACCAGGTAACGCCCTTGCTGCTCCGGCGTGACCTGACCAAAGCGTTTGTCGGGCAGGTCATCGGGCACGGCATTCCAATTCATCTCGCTAATCCAGATGGCTTTGTGCGCGTCACCATTGGCTACCATCAAATCACGCATGAACAGGGGGCGGGAAAAGTTGAGGATGCGAGGATTCATGCGACGATCGGTGGGGCCAGACCATAGCCCGTAGCCTTGCATGGCCACAATGTCGAAACAAGCAGCCGCGCCCGCGTCGTACATGCGTTGCATGAAGAGCAAATCGTTGAGGGCATTGCCTGGCGGCGTGGCCGCGGGGTCCATCACAATGGTCGAGGCCATGGCCCCATTGATGATGACCACGTGGGGGTCTGCTGCGCGGGCTGCGTCTGCGGCTTGACACAGCAAGCGTGTGTAATCTTCGGGGCTAATGGCGTAGTTACCCCACTCGGGATAGATATTGGGCTCATTCCAGAGCTGATAATAACGAATGCGTCCCTTGTAGCGGCTAATCAGCGTCCCGACAAAGTTGGCAAAGTCCTGATAGTTGTCAGGCGGGGCATAGGGCCCGACCTCGTTGCCCTGGGCCCGAGTCCAGGCCGGTGGATTGCTAACCCGCACGATGAGTTCCATGTCATATTTTTCAGCCAAATCGACGATATGATCATATTTTTCCCAGGATGAGCGGGCGGGCTCGTGGCGGCGGTCTTCAAAATCGCCGGGGCCATGAATTTCGATATCCTCCCAGGGAAATTCCTGCCGCAACCAATGAAACCCAGCCTCCGCGGCCATGCGCACCGCCTGCTCACGTACATCAGGGTCAGGCTCTTGCTCCAAAAAGACATTGACGCCAAAGGGATTCACGCCGCTGTGAATGGCGGGTGTGTCGGGGGCAAGATGCAGCCGCGGGCGCATGACATCGGCAGAGAGATCGGTCAGGCCTTTAATCTGCGCTTGCAAATTCTCTTCGCCCGTCCACCGATAAAGCGCGCCGGAGCGCCATGCCACCAGCAAAATCACGGCGGCTACTAAAAAAGGGATGGGAATGAAAAGGGCAATAGCCAGCTTTCGCAGCTTTTGAGGATTCGATAACATGGGGTTCACGAAAAACGGGAGCCCAGTACGACTGCGCCCCCGTGGAAGGTGTTAAGCTTTAAGCATCACTAATTACGATAGAAGGTGATGCCGGTGCATTGCACACTTTCGGAGAGTGTCATCTGCCACTTTTCGGAAAGAGGGGTCAGGTCGCCGAAGCTGCCAGGATCGGAAACGCCGCCCAGGGGAAGCGTGTTGCTGGGACATTTGACCACATAGATTTCGATAGGTGTGCCGGGGGTTCCGGGCCCGCCAAAGGGCGAAAATCCCCAAACACCATCACCCACACCATCGCAGCCGGAGCATTTGGTTTTGCGCGGGCCATAGTAGCCGATGTGTACACAAACGCCATTGATGGGATTGTTATTGCGATCACGGATGAAGCCATTGAAGTAAGTGCTGCCGGCATTGGGCGCACAAGTCCAGGTTCCTTTGCCCAATGAGTAGGGATAGGTGGGTTTGGGCGGCGCGGGCGGCTGAGTGGGAACCGGGGTGGCCGTGGGGGGGCGCGGGCGGGGCGTGGGGGATGGCGGAATGCTGGCCACAACCTGCACGGTGTCAATCTGTCCCTCTTTGTTCACCAGACGATCAATAATCCAGCCTGATTGGCCATTAAAATCGATTTGCCACCAATCGCCCTGTGGATTTTTGCCGGTAATGATATATTTTTGATTGGCCTGAGCCTTGCCAAGGATGCTGTAAGTGGTGCCGGGCCCGCCACGAACATTAACTATTTGCTTGGCAATGACCGATGCAGGCACCGGGGTGGCAGTAGGAGGCTCGGGCGTGGGCTCGGGCGTGTTGGTGGGAGGGGGCGGCGGCGTGGGCGTGTCGGTGGGAAGTACAGCAACATCCGCGTTACCTGTCGGTTGCGATGCATCTTCCAGGAGCTCAGAGTTCGCGACCTGGCCCGCGGGCGTAGGCGTAAACGTAGGCCAGGGCGTGCGGGTAGGCGTGGGCGCTGGAGCATTTTTGGCTCCACATCCCGCAACAGCCATGGCCGACACCAAAACGACAATGAGCAAAAACGGCAGCAGTTTTCTTGTTTGCATAAGTATCATTAACCTCGCAGGGGAGTTGATTGGACGTTGTACAGAATGGGATTATAACAAATAGCGGAAGATTGCAAAAAGTCTGACCCGAAGGAATGGGCAGCAACAGGACTGCAAATAAAATGGCGCAGAGCCTGGTACTCTGCGCCATTCCGGTTCCTTGCGTGCGATTATTGGATGTTACTGAAATAGCTTTTCGTCACTGCTTGCCGAAGGAAAATGCTAATTTATGGTTACTTCTAAGGTAGTCCGGCTAGAAACCACTAAGACACGAAGCCACAAGGGCACAAAGAAAGAAAAAATTTTGAAATTCTGGGTGTTCTTAGTGTCTTTGTGCCTTTGTGGTGATTGAAGTCGGGTACGTTAGTCGTTACAATTTATGTCCGTTTTAGCCGACATTCATCATGTGGCAGGTCGCCTGGCTCCTTGTCATTGCCGGGGGATGCAAATTTTCTGTCCTGCTTCGATGCTATCAGGGTCATCGATGACGCCAAAACTGTCATCGCGGCCCGCAACATCGTTGGTGGCATCGACAATCCGAGTGTACGCCTCAAGATCATCCAGATAAATGATGGCCAGCTTGGTGAGCCAATCGCCGGGCTGAACGACATAGGGCATACAATCGAGCGCCACGACAAAGGGGCTGTCTGCCGCGGCCTCGTTGACCTCCGCACCCTTGGCATCCACGGTTTTGGCGCTGAACTGGTACGTTCCGGCAGAAAGTTGCCCGGCAGCAAGTTCCCATTTGCCATCGGCATCCACCACAGCTTCACCAATTTTTTTGCCATTGGCGAAGATGACCACAGTGGCGCCCGGTTCGCCCGTGCCGCTCAAAATCACAGCGCCATCCTCGCCCAACAGGGGCGCGGCCCAAGTGGGCAGGGCATAGCTGGGAGTGGGCGGCGCCACGACAAAGGGGCTGTCTGCCGCGGCCTCGTTGACCTCCGCACCCTTGGCATCCACGGTTTTGGCGCTGAACTGGTACGTTCCGGCAGGAAGTTGCCCGGCAGCAAGTTCCCATTTGCCATCGGCATCCACCACATCTTCGCCAATTTTCTTGCCATTGGCGAAGATGACCACAGTGGCGCCCGGTTCGCCCGTGCCGCTCAAAATCACAGCGCCATCCTCGCCCAACAGGGGCGCGGCCCAAGTGGGCAGGGCATAATCGCCACTGAATTTAGGGATGGTGAGCTGACGCGTAGCCGGTGCTTCATCGGGAAGAGCATGGTTGCGCACCTGGAAGACATAATCCCCCGGGGCCAGCTTCTCGGTTTCCAAAAGCCACTGGCCATCATCGCCTACCACCACTTCACCGATGGTCTTGCCATTGGCCAGCAGTGCCAGCGTTGCGTCCGGTTCACCTGAGCCTGCGAAAGCCACATGCCCATTTTGCCGCAGGTAAGTTACAGTGTCGATGGTTGTAGGCACGAGTGCCGTTCGGGGGCGCCCCCCTAGCAGCAACAGCACGACAGCAAGCAACAGGAATGCCACAATGAGCCACTTGAAGAAGAAGTGAGAGCGTATTGCTTCCTTTGTGTGTGTTTTCATGCGTTATGGACTCCTGAATCACTGAGGGGCACAATTCTGAGTAATGTTACGCAACCTGATGGCGCTGCTGGCGGAGACAGCGGCCTTTTGCTGCTTTTCAGGTGGTAAGACCACTGCCAGGAATTATCGGCGTCCGCCCTTCAGATTATCTTGCAACGCGCTCAGGGCCTCCCACGCACCATCGGCAGCCAAACGAGCTTGCTCGGGCCAGGTTGTGGGGTCAGCCAGACGATAGCGGGGGCCCGCCTCGGTGAGGATAGCTTGTAAACGGCTAACATCGGTGCTGGCTAGTTGGGCAAAGGTGTAAATGCCCGCAGCATTCATCAATTGCGAAATTTTAGGGCCGATGCCCTCAATTTTGCGAAGATCATCAGGTTGTGCAGCCTCGGCAGCCAGATCGATACCGCTCAAACGGGTTCCTGCTGCACCCGCGCCCAGATCAACCTCGGGCACATCTACATCCACGTCGGGCAGGTCAACCGCGAGTTCACCCGCACCCAGATCAACCTCGGGCACATCCACATCCACGTCGGGCAGGTCGACCGCGAATTCACCGGCGTCCAAATCAACTTCGGGCACATCCACGTCCACGTCGGGCAGGTCGACCGCGAGTTCACCCGCGCCCAGATCGACCTCGGGCACATCCACATCCACGTCGGGCAGGTCGGCCGCGAATTCACCGGCGCCCAGATCAACCTCGGGCACATCTACATCCACGTCGGGCAGGTCAGCCACAAGGCCCGCAGCGCCCAAATCAACCTCGGGCACATCCACATCCACGTCGGAAAATTCCACCTCTCCCCTCGAAGCTTCGGCAGCCGCATCAAGTTCAAGCTGCATTTCGCCTATCGTAGCCCTGAGCGAATCAACTTCGGCGATAAGTGCTCGACGATTGCTCTCACACGCATCGAGATCAGCAGTAAGCTTCGCATTATCAGTTTGCAAAGCCAAAAGCCGGGCATTTTCTGCCTGCAAATCAGCATTTTGGGCCTTCAGGGTGTTGTAATCAGCTCGAAGGGTGGAAAGGCGTTTCCGCCAAAACCAGTAATCGATTAACAATTCGATTATCCAGCCGACGAGTACACCTATGAGGAAACTTAACCAGTCCATAAATGACCTCCATGATAGAGATAGAAGAAAGAATAAACCAACTATTCATTTCATTGTAGCGATTTCCACAATTGTTATTGCTACTTTATCACTAAACGCTTGAAAATTCAAATAATCTGAAAGTCTCAGGTACGTTCAAGGTTGTCGATAGTCAGCGACTACGCGAAGCTACATGTCAAATTCCCTTTTGCCGCCCCTGAAAAAAGGGGGATGGTTGTTTTTGGCTGACGAACCACTACCGAAAAAAAGTGAGTGCCTCTTTGATTTAACAGAAATTTCCAGATTTCTTGCCTTCTTTATGCAAAATGCACTTGCACAAAGGCTTTGTTTCGGTTATAATGTGGGTATTAGTGGCAGAAAGTGGCAAAAAATAGCAGAAAAGTGGCAAATAAGACCATGTCCATCCCAAATTCCCCCAACATTAGCGCATTCGACCGTATGTTTCTCGGCGAGTTTCAGCGCGGCATCGATAAAAAAGGTCGGCTGACGCTGCCGGCGGCCTTTCGCGATGTGCTGGGGGATGAGCCCGCCGTTATCACCAAGGGGTTGGATAAGTGTCTCTTTCTCTTTCCTGCCAGTCAGTTCAAGGAGCTGAGCCAAAAGGTTAGAGAGCTAGGGTATTCTCCATCAGATGCCCGCAGGCTTCGCCGCCATTTTTACTCCAGCGCATCCACGGTCAGACCAGACAGCATGGGCCGCATCAATCTTCCTCCAAAGCTGCGCCAGTATGCAGATCTTACCAACGAAGCGATTGTGGCGGGCGTTGATGCCTATGTCGAAATTTGGAATGTCCAGCGCTGGGAAGAAGAAATCAACCCGGAAGATGGCGAAGATGGCATTAGCGCCGAGCGCTGGGAAGACCTGGGAATTTAATTTGCTGTTGCTGCTCTCGAATCGATTGTGACTGCACCTGAACACCAACATATTCCTGTTTTACTGGCCGAAACCGTGGCGGCACTGTCCCCTGTTCCTGGCGGGCGCTACATCGATGCCACGTTGGGCGGCGGCGGCCATGCTCAGGCGCTACTTGCCGCTTCGGGCCCGGATGGCCTCTTGCTGGGCCTGGATGCAGACCCTCGGGCCATTGACCGGGTGACAAAACGCCTGGCAGCCTTCGAGTCCCGCATTACCCTGGTGCAAAGCAATTTTCGTCATCTGGCCCGCATCGCCCAGGAGCATGGCTTTGAACAGGTTGATGGCATTTTGCTGGATCTGGGCGTCTCTTCCTTTCATCTGGATGAGGCGGAACAGGGATTCAGCTTTCGGCAAGATGGCCCGCTGGATATGCGCATGAACCCAGATAGCGGGCCCAGCGCGGCCGACCTGGTGAACACGCTGGATGCCGAAGAACTGGCCGATATTTTGTATCGCTACGGCGAAGAACGACGCTCCCGGCGCATTGCTCGGGCCATTATTGCCCACCGCCCCATCAACAGCACCACACAACTGGCCGACATCATCGTCGGAGCCATCGGACGTAAACCGGGCGCACGATTACACCCCGCCACCCGCACCTTCCAGGCTTTGCGCATTGCAGTCAATGATGAGCTGGGCGCACTGGAAGCTGTTTTGCCCCAGGCTCTCCAATTACTCAAACCCAACGGCGTCTTGGCTGTTATTACTTTCCATAGCCTGGAAGACCGTATTGTCAAACATTATTTTCATCACGAAAGCCGCGATTGCATCTGTCCCCCACGTAGTCCTGTATGCACTTGCGGCCACCGGGCCCAAATAAAGGAACTCCGCCGCAAAGGCATTATCCCGTCCCCCACAGAAATGATTCAAAACCCGCGAAGTCGCAGCGCTCGTTTGCGGGCAGCCAGGAAATTATCAACGCATTAGTCAGAAAGTCGAGCTAATTCGTACGGGGACAAGCGTTTATCACCGAGGAGAAGGCAGGATGATTCAGCAAAACATCATCTCATCCCCCACGCAACCTATCGAGTTGCAAAAAACAAAAATCCGCAATCAAAATACCCTAATCGTCATTTTACTGACGCTGGGTGTTGCGCTGCTGTTCAGCCTTTATGTGTATCAGGCTGCATCTCTGTATAGCTCGAAGCTTACCCTTGCTGCAAAGGAGCAGGCGTTTGCCCGCACAGAACGCTTGAATGCCGAGGCGTTGGTTTATTATGCGCAAACCAACAGTATGGAGACAATGGTTCGCCGCGCCAGCAATGCCGGATTCGGTCCCGCCGAAGCGTCGCAATTTCAGTATGTTTACATTCGGCAGCCAGCAGTTACGCTTATGCCAAGTAACGAAATCGTGGCCAGGCAATAGTTTGTGCCCGGGCAGAACGCGTCCTGTCTGGGCATTTTATAGGCGCAATGAGCATCTACTCTAACTTCTCACCACAACCTCCAATCGAAGAGCAGGCTAAGAAGCCGAAAAAGAAGCCCTCCCCCGAACGACGCATCAAAATTATGCTGCTCCTGTTCGGGGTTTTTGCACTTTTTCTGAGCGCACAAGTCGTTCGGCATCAACTTTTTGGAAGCATGTCCGAAAAGGAGCTCGTTCGCCCCTCCACCAAACTTCTGCCCCGCGGCGCCATTGTCGACACACATGGTCATCCTCTGGCTATTCAGCGCTTTCGCTACCAAGTGGTTGCCTCGCCCTACATCATGGGGCCCAAGACTAAAAAGCTTGTTTCGCAGGAGCTTTCCGTCCTTTTAGGCATGAGCGAAGAGGCGCTTATGTCACAACTGAACGAATACGACGAAATGCACCAAGACATCACTCTTGACGAGGATATTGGCTCTGAAACGGGCGAAGCTATCAAAGCGCTGGATTTGACCGGCATCGGCGTTTACATTTACCCCATTCGCTTTCATCCCGAGAAGAATATGGCCTCGCACGTGCTGGGCTTTGTCTCGGTGGATAATGTCGGGCGCTACGGTCTGGAAAGCTATTTTGACAGCTTTCTGGTGGCTCCCACTAACAAAATCAGCCCGCATCCTACCCCGCACCTTGAAAAAACAGAACAGGGACAATCACCTGAAAACTCGTTGCCCGATAGCCCCTTTATTCCATCGCTGGCCCGCCGCGACCTCATCCTCTCGCTGGATCGGGCGCTGCAATATGTGGCCGAGCAGGAACTCAAGGCTGGCATCGAAGCCTACAAGGCTGAAAATGGCGTCATCATCATCATGGATCCCAAGACCAGCGCCGTTTTGGCTATGGCCGCATATCCTGATTACGATCCCGATAATTTTAGTGCAGTTCCATCAGATGATATCTACATCAATCCTGCCATCAGTAAGATCTATGAACCTGGCTCAGTTTTCAAGCTTATCACCTTTGCCGCGGCGCTCAATGAATCAATAATCACGCCTGAGACAAAATATGATGACACCGATGAATTCATCTACTTCCAGCAAACAGTCCAAAACTGGGATCGCGAAGGACGTGGCATCGTCACGGCACAGCAAGCACTGGCGCAATCGCTGAATGTAACCACTGCCAAAATCGCAACAGATCTGGGCCAGGAAAAATTCTACAAAGCTGTGGCCCGATTCGGTTTTGGTGTCAACACCGGCATCGATCTCGCCTACGAAGCGGGCGGCATTGTCCACACGCCCAACAAGCCAGGCTGGGTTCCCGGTTATCTGGCTACCAACTCCTTTGGCCAGGCCATCAGCGTTACCCCCTTGCAAATGGCCAATGCTGTGGCCGCCATTGCCTCAGGCGGAGTTCTGCACCGGCCACACGTTGTGCGCATGGTCATCAACGGCGATGTTGCCCGCAGCAAAGAATCTGAACCTGTCAGCCGAGCCATCACCGAAAAGACTGCACATACCCTTACGCAAATGATGATTGCCGCGGCTGAGCACACCGAAGAAGTCACCATTCCCGGCTATGCCATCGCCGGCAAAACAGGCACAGCCGAAATTCCGGGCATGGGTGGCTACAAAGAAGATCGCACCATTGCCACCTTCACCGGCTTTTTCCCAGCTGATGACCCGCAATTTTTGGTGCTGGTCAAACTGGAACGTCCCAAGACTTCGGCCTGGGCCAGCCAAACCGCAGCCCCGGTCTTTCGCAAGGTTGTTCAAGCCATCATCAACATGTATGGCATTCCCCCCGATGCCGTTCGCCACAACCAGTAATCTCGTGTCTACCTCACTAACCCTCACCGATTTGTATCTTGGTCTGGACGGAAAACGCCCTCACCCGGCACTTTCGGCTTGGCCCATCTCCGAATTTGTCATTGATTCGCGAGCTGCCACGCCCGGAAGTTGCTTTATTGCCCTGCCCGGTGAGCATGCAGATGGCCATGACTACATTGCCGATGCTATTGATAACGGTGCCATGGCCATCATTGCCCAGCACGCGGTGGGAGATGTGGCAACACGCGTGATTCGGCCCAGTTCTGAACCCGCGCCTCGGTCGCTGACGCCGCCCGTTCTCTTTCAGGTGGAGGATAGTCTGACCGCACTGCAAAATCTGGCCCGCTACTGGCGAAGCCGCCACACCCCGATGGTGATAGCCATCACCGGCAGCGTGGGCAAAACATCCACCAAAGAGCTCACTGCCGCGGTCTTACGGCAACGCCATCCCACTCTGTGGACGCCCGGTAATTATAATAATGAAATCGGCTTGCCCCTGGCTCTGCTGCAACTGCGCCCGGAACATCGCTACGCAGTGCTGGAGATGGGCTTTTATGTGCCTGGCGAAATTGCTCAACTTTGCGGCATCGCCTACCCCGATATCGGCATCATCACCAATATCGGGCCCACCCATCTCGAACGCGCGGGCAGCATGGATGCCATCTTCCGGGGCAAAGCTGAGTTGGTGCAGGCACTGCCCTCCCATGGCTACGCCATCCTCAACTGGGATGATGCCTGGGTAAGAAAAATGGCTGAACTCAGCACAGCGCCCATCTTCACCTATGGCCTCAATCCTCAGGCCGATTTGTGGGCCGACAACATCGAGAGCTACGGCCTGGCAGGCATCCGCTTTCGTTTTCATCATCAAAAAGACACACTTTATGTCCACTTGCCTCTACTAGGCCGTCATAGCGTGCATACCGCGTTACGTGCCGCGGCCGCGGGCCTACTGGCAAATCTTAGCTGGGAAGAAATCATCCGCGGGCTGCGCGATGTCAATGCCCGCTTGCGTATCGACATTGCTCCCGGCTACAATCGCAGCACCCTCATCGACGACACCTACAACGCCAGTCCCTCCTCCACCATTGCAGCCCTGAATCTGCTGCAAGAGATGAATGGCCACCGCATCGCCATTTTGGGCGATATGCTGGAACTAGGCAGCGAGGAAGAAAAGGGACACCGGCTGGTAGGAGCCCGTGCCGCCGAGACCAGCGATCTGCTCATCACGGTGGGCCCGCGTGCCCAATGGATGGCAGCCGAAGCTCGGGCCCAGGGCATGGACGAAACCAAAATCCACGCAGTCGACTCAGCCGAAGCAGCCATCAGCATAGCGCGCACCCTCATCCAGCCCAACGACTTCATTCTCATCAAGGGCTCTCGATCCATGCGCATGGATACTATTGTTGCCGAGCTGTCGGTAGGTCCGGCTCAAACCTAAAACGCTATGTCCTATCCCCTCACCCTGGCCGCATTGGCCTTCTTCCTGGCAGTCATCTGGGGAGAACCGCTCATCCGTCTACTCAGAACCCATCAAATAGGCCAACGCATTCGCATCGAAGGCCCCAAATCGCACCAAAGCAAAGCTGGAACTCCCACCATGGGAGGCATCCTCTTCATCGCCCCGGTGGTACTCATCACCCTGGGCCTGAACCTGGCCAATCTGCTGGGCTTTACCCTCATTGGCGAATCGGTCATGGTGCCTGTTTTTGCGCTGCTTTCGTTTGGCGCACTGGGTTTCATGGATGATCTTTCCGGCATTCGCAAAAAACGAGGCGATGCCCAGGGCATGTTGGCCCGTTCCAAATTTCCCTGGCAGGTCATCCTGGCCATTGCGCTGGTAGCGCTCATGTACTGGCGACTGGACATTCACAGTATCGCCATCCCTACCGTGCCCGACCGCATCGACATTGGTTGGTGGTGGATTCCTGTAGCCCTCTTCATCATCGTCGGTTCAGCCAACGCCGTCAATCTCACCGATGGGCTGGATGGGCTGGCAGGCTCCATTGCCACCATCAGCTTTGCCTCTTATGGCTTGATTGCCTATTTGCAGGGGCAAGTCTGGCTAGCCGCTTTTACCATGACCATGGTGGGCGCACTGTTTGCCTTTTTATGGTTCAACTCCTTTCCGGCCCAGCTTTTTATGGGCGATACCGGTTCGCTGGCCCTGGGCGCAACCCTGGGCGTTGTAGCACTGATGACCGGTCAATGGCTTTTGCTGGCAGTCATCGGATTCCCATTCGTCATCGAGGCCCTCTCGGTGATGCTTCAGGTTAGCTCGGCCAAACTCAGCCGCCGCTTCCTGCATCGCGATATTCGTCCCTTTAAGATGTCGCCTCTGCATCATCACTTCGAACTCAGCGGCTGGTCCGAGACACACGTAACGCAACGCTTTTTCATCATCGGCATTCTTTCAGGCATGATTGGCATCGCACTGGCACTGGCTTGATTCTTTTCCGGTAGCGCTCCCACAAGGCCGCAAAGCTGCAAAGCAAGATGATAAAACCCAACCATCCACAAACTGTACTCATCGTCGGTCTGGCCCGCGAAGGCTTGGCCGCGGCCCGCTGGCTGACCCAACAGGATGGCGTGCATGTTATTGCCAGCGATTTGCGCCCGCCCGCTGCCAATGTACAGGAACGCTTGCAAGATCTGGGTGTGCAACTGGCCATTGGCCCGCAAACGCCCAATTTGCTGGATAATGTTCATGCCGTGGTGGTTAGCCCGGGCGTACCGCAAGCTATTCCGCTGCTACAAGCGGCCCGGGCCAAAAACCTGCACATCACCACCGAACCCCGTCTTTTTGCACAAGGAAATCCAGCTCCCCTGATTGGCATTACCGGCTCCAGTGGCAAAACCACCACCACAACCTTGGTGGCGCGAATTCTGGAAGGCACCGGCTACCTGACCTGGCTGGGGGGCAACATCGGTTCACCGCTGCTGCCGCAAATCGCAGGCATCCTGCCCCAAGATCGGGCAGTGATGGAGCTTTCCAGCTTTCAGCTCTTGTACTGGCAAGCCACCGCTCCCTGGCCCCATGCGCCAGCCGCCTGGATTCATCCCAATGCCATCAGTCCCAAAATTGCAGCGATTTTGAACATCACCCCCAACCATCTGGATCGCCACCCCTCCATGGCGCATTACACAGCCGCCAAGGCCAACATCGCGGCGGCACAAAAACCGGGCGATACGCTCGTTCTCAACCGCGATGACCCGATCCTGGAAGCCTGGGCCCGTTTCGGACAGGTTCACATTCCGGCAGGCCCGGGTCAGGAAGCAATCACCTTTCCCATCAAAGCCAAAATTATCACCTTTGGCTTTAGCAAAACGAATCAGCCCGGCTCAACATGGCTAAAGGATCGACACATCAGCCTGCAACGAGGCGGCAAAACCCAGACCATTATCGACATATCAGATATTCAGCTACGCGGACGCCACAATCTTGCTAATGTGCTGGCTGCAGTGGCCATTGCCAATGCCACCGGAGCTTCGCGGCTGGCCATGAAAGAGGCCATTCACGCCTTCCGCGGGGTTCAGCACCGCATGGAAGAAATTATCCACACCCGCAAAAACATTTTGTGGATTAATGATAGCATCGCCACTGCGCCCGAGCGGGCCATTGCGGCAATGCGCAGTTTCGATGCCCCCATCATCTTGCTGGCTGGCGGCCGCGACAAAGCTTTGCCCTGGCAAGAATGGGCAAAAGTAGTCCAGCGCCGAGCCCGCATTGTCATCGCTTTTGGCGAAGCAGCCCCCATCATCGAAAAAGCCCTGCAAAACCGTCCCCCAAACTCCCGCCTGAATGCGCTCTATCGAGTAAAAGATTTGCCAGCCGCAGTGCAACAAGCGTACCAACTGGCTCGTTCCAACGAAATCGTGCTTCTTTCGCCGGGCGGAACCAGTTACGATGCTTATGTCGACTTTGCTGCCCGCGGCAATCATTTCCGTCAACTGGTCAAAGAGCTTTACAAGTAGTTAATTTTACTTATGTCACGCACCTCTCCTCCTGAGACCCCTCAACGCCTGGATAACGGCCTGCTTGTCATCATTTTCATGCTGCTGAGCTTTGGCATTGTTATGCAATTCAGCGCGTCTTATGCCATTTATCCCGATGCGCCCTATCGTTTCATTACCAGACATCTTGTCTTT
>CAZMDD010000156.1:0-8538 GCA_964565065.1 uncultured Caldilineales bacterium
GACCACCGTGCCGCCCCGACTGGCTGATTTTTAGATAAGATGTTACTACTCAAGGTAGCCCGGCTAGAAACCACTAAGACACGAAGCCACAACGGCACAAAGAAAGAAAAAGGTTTGAAATTCTTGGTGTTCTTAGTGTCACTATGCCTTTGTGGTGATTGAAGTCGGGTACGTTAGTCGTTACGATAAGATGGTTTTTACTCGCCTGCGTACTGAAGCCAAAAATCACGCACTTTCATACTTTCGAACCACATGAAATCGGGATCGACATCCCACTTCTTCAACTCGGGCCAGGCCTCGCCTCCTTTGGGTAGCGGCACATCGTTGCGCGGGCTCTTGGAGCCGGGATCGTAGTAAGGAGCCAATCCTTGCAGCAACTTGGCAGATTCCCCTTCGTTGTAAGGTGGTTCAAGATGTGTGTCGAGGTTGATAGCGGGATCGCCCAGCAAGAATGCGGTAAACAGCTTGGCAGCATTGGGATGTGCAGCCTGGCGGGCGATGCCGGTATAAGTGGGGTAGGCCAAAATCTGCACTGGATCGAGATTGGTCATCACGCCGTTGACAAAATCTTTGGATTCGTTGTAGCGGATGTAGGTGAAGGAGGTGATGCCAATGGGAGGATTTTCCTGGCCCTTTTTGCCAGCAGCTTCGGCAACCTTGCTACCCGACTTCAAAATCACCAAATCATTTTTGAGCAGGCGATAGATGAATTCATAGCCGGCATCAGGCACGCCTTCGCTGAGTTTGATGGGCTCACCGGCAAAACGTTCGTAAGCAGCAGCCATTTCATCGGCATGTTGCACGATGGTGGAAACGCCCATCAGGTTAGAGAGTGATTCCAAAGGTGTTTTGATCACGACTCGCCCTTTCCATTCGGGCGTGGTAAGCTCCCAAATGTTAGAGATGGGCTCCTGTTCATAAGCCTCGGTGCTGTACAAGAAGACAATGCCTTCCAAAATTCTGACCAATAGCGGCTCTTTGAGTTCGGTGGGAATCTCATCGGCGACGGTGTCGGGCACAAAATTAACCAGGCGATTGTTGCCCAGCAATTCATGAATCACCTGGCCCGAGCCACCGGTGGTAACAATGTCAGTGTTGTAAAGGTTGGCATCCTGCTCGAGCACGGTTTTCTCTACTGTTTGCACCGAGCCGAGATCAAAGTAAGTGACCTTGATTTCAGGATAAACAGCCATAAAGGCATCGGCAACTTTGGCAATACGCGACGACGAGGAGTAGATGATAACTTCGCCCTCTTCTTTGGCCAGCTTGGTGATTTCATCCCAATTCTGAGGCGATTCTTCATAAGGCCCCAGTTTGGCCTTCTTCATCCAGGCGTCCATTTCGGGCGGATATTTGGATTCCGGTTCCTTGGGTTCAGCAGTGGGTTCCGCTTTTGGCGCCTCTGCGGGAGCTTCGGTTTTCGCTTCTGGTTTAGTGGTTGTGCCGACACAGGCCGCAAAAATCATAGTAACGGCAGCCAGCAGCAAAACCAATAACACTAGTTTGGTCAATCTGTTATTCACCTTCAAACCTCCTTGGGGCTGAGAATGAAAAAGGAACGGCTTAGGTATTCTTCAAACCAAACACACTCTTGGTTCCGTACAAACGGCTGATGAGTATGTTGGCGGAGACAATAATAAAAAGGAGAATCAGCGTTACGCCGTTGGCATGTTGCGATTGATCTTGATCTTGATAAGCAAAGATGATGGTTGTCAGCACCCGGGTCGAGGGGGTAACCAACAAAATCAATAGCGAAAGCTCACGCATAGCTGTGATAAAGGTGAGCAGCATCCCCGACATGAAACCACTGGTGGCCAAGGGGAAAATGATTTTCCGAAAACGTTTAAGCCAAGATGCTCCCTGCATTCGTGCAGCTTCTTCCAGTGATTGATCAATTTGCAGGATGGCACTGATGCCAGCCCGAGAGGAGAAAGGCATATTTTTAACGATGACAATCAGCACAATCAGGGCAAATGTGCCATAAAGCGCAGGAATCGGGCCGATGGGCTTGGCAAACATGCCCAGATAAATGGCTCCCATGGCGATGCTGGGGAAGACGTAGGGCGCAAAGGAGATGGCTTCCAATGCTTTTGCCAGCTTGCCGCCCCGGTTCCGCACAACGGTGTAGCCGATGAGCAGTCCCAAAATACCATTGCTAACCGCAGCAATAACGCCCAAACGCACACTGTT
Source organism: uncultured Caldilineales bacterium (assembly GCA_964565065.1). Lineage (GTDB taxonomy): Bacteria > Chloroflexota > Anaerolineae > J102 > J102 > M2005. The sequence goes on from CAZMDD010000156.1 coordinate 2,191, forward strand.
CCACACGCCACTCCAAATGCCCGGATTTTTGAAAATTCCCTGCTCGCCGCTGGAAATCAGATAATTACTTTCGCCAATCCAAAAATGCGAGGTCATATTCGAGAAGGAATAATCGCCGGGCAGCCGCATGAAGGTGCTCCAGGCCAGAATAACAACGGGCAGCACCACTGCCGAAAGCAAAAATATGAAAATTAAACTGGTAATGGGGTATCGCCACGCTCCCAGACGATTGGGTTTGCTGGTGAATCCCTTGCCTTTCATGGTGACAAAGCTCTTGCGACTGCCAATGATTTTGCTGTTGATGGTAATGGCGACACCCGCCAGCACCACCAGCACCAGCGCCAGCACAAAGCCATCGCCCATGTTGCGGGCATTGACCGAGGCGTAAATCTGCGTAGGTACAGTAAAAAAGCGTACCGGCAATCCCAGCAGTGCAGGCGTGCCAAATGTGCCCATACTGCGGGTAAAGGTCAATACAAACGCCGAACCCAGGGCCGGAAGCACCAGAGGGAAGGTGATTTTGCGCAATGCTTTCCATTTACCCAGCCCTGCAATGGCCCCTGCTTCCTCCAGCTCTGAATCCACTGTCCACAGCGCGCCTGAAACCAGCAAAAAGGAATAGGAATAATAATGCAAACCCAGACAAATGATGATGGGGACAATGCCGTAAGAAAGCCAATCGGGTGGGGTAACACCAAAAACCGAAGTCAGCATGCCCGGAGAACCGGCAATACGATCATTTTTGAAGATAGTCAGCCAAGCCAATGCAATCACCCACGAGGGCATCATGTAGGGAACCACCATCACAGCGCTAAAAAAGCGCTTGTAGGGGATGTCGGTGCGCACGATGACCCAGGCCAACAGCGTTCCCAATGTCATGGCCAGCAAAGTCACGCCGAACCCCACCAGCAAACTGTTGACAAATGGTTTGAAGAAAAGCGCCTGCGCCAAATGACCTGTGAAAACCCGCTGATAATGATACGACGTGAGCTGCCCCACTGTCGCATCCCGCACCATCCTCACGTCATTTTGCTGATAAACCAGCGATGTTTTAATGATTTCGAGCAGCGGGACAATGACCAAAAAAGTAAATACAGCCAAGAATAGCAGCGACAAAATCACATACGGACGATGCCGTAGTTGCGTCAGCTTGAACTTGGCACTACGAAACATACTGGGGAACATCTTCCTCTTCGTTGCCATGATGCAGTTTACCACAACTTGTTTTATGGAAGCAATGTGCTGGAAGAGGGCTCGAAATTGCGCACGGGCGCATGATGCGCGCCCGAGGCTTGCTTAGGGACTCGCCCCCGGCGTCAGCGCAAAATCAAACTCTCCCACTCGATTGGATGTAGTAGGCTCACCTCCTGAAAGCTCGCCACGCAGCAAATAAAAATAGTTGACATCGATGTTGCCCAACGCATTGTCATCGAATTCCCAGGGAGCGATACTAACTTCATCATACCACGAACCAGTAGGTGTAAAATAAGGCTGTGTGCTACGCCAAATTTGATAGCGCGTGTACCACAAATCGCTATCCCAAAGCAGCCGAACGCCTAGTGAATCGGTGCCGACGATGGTAATCCAAGGCAAATAGGTGGATGCTCCTACCTCGAAGGCCCCCATATCCAGAACTGCATCCTGAGGGCGGGCCTCTTGCCCCTGATGTTTGACATATTGACTCTGGAGATCGTTTGCCGGTAACGCCGCTGCAGGCAACGCTGCTCCGGCATTGATGCAAGCTGAGGTGCCATTCAGATGATAATCCTGAGCGCTTTCATCTACAAAGGCAGGTGAGGCTCCCGTAATGTTACCGCCGTTGTTGTGAATAACACCGGTCAGAGTCGAATGGCTATCTCGCCATCCCGGTTTTGTCCAATTATGACTAAAATTCATAACGCCATCAGCATTCATCAATGCCAGTCTGGTTCCCGGGGCAGTTACATAGATGATGTTGTTGCGTACATCTGCTGTTTCATCGTTGGTAGAAAGGCGCATGAGCGTGGTGTTGCCGGAACGCGTGGAGATAATGGTATTGTTGTAAAAATACAACACTCCCTTGCGATAATCAGAAAGAACACCGCTATCGCCGCCATAATGCAAAATTTGGCTGTTCCCAGCACCTTCCGGCTCGATGAGAATGTTACCATAAACAAATGTCTGACGATAACTGGGGTCATTGACAATAGTCGCACTATCCTCGGCGTCCACCAGATCGAGTTGGCGGTTGCCCCCTTCGATCCAATTATAGCGCACCACCAGGCCGGCAGAGCGATCTTTGAGGTTGTTACCATCGCAAGAGGCCCGCAGCGGGCCAAAATGATTGAATTGATAAACCATGCCGATGGCCTCGGAGTAGGCATTGTGCTCGTAATAGCTTCCCTCGATGCCGTTATCATAAAGCCAATTGCCATCCAGCGTGATGTTGCGTGATGCCTGAGACACAAAGAGGCCATTGCCGGAATCGCGCAAAATACAATTTTTGATGATAACATTCTGACCATTTTCGATGTAGATGGCCGCGGCATTATTGTTGTAGTTGCTAAGACCATGACGCCCGGTAAACTGGTAGGGAGGACGACCGCTGCGGATATCCAAATTTTCTACCACAATCCAGGTGGCAGCATCGATATTGGGCGTATTGGAGGCTCCGATTTTCAGCACGCCTCGCTCTTCATTCCAAAAATTAAGCTGCGCCCGCGTGGTGGCGTCACGGCCATCAATAACAGGACGCTGCCCCTGAGGCCCGAGGATGCCGCGCACCACAAAGGGCTGCTGCGCAGAGCCTGCTACACCAATGACCCACTTTTCGTGATACGGTTGCTCGCGCCAATAAATGCGCACTTCATCCCCGGCATGCAAGTTTTCCCAGGGCACATCACCGATGTTGGTGTAGGGCTTACCCGGTCCCACTTCATAGATTGTGGCGGGCGTCAGGGCAGTGGCAGTGCCTGCACCAAACAACAATAAGAGCAAGGCCAGCAAAAAGATTCCATTTTTAAGATAGGCAAATTTCATAACAACCACCCTTGTTGGAAGAGAGCTAACGATTCATGCCTCCCTCAATAGCTACAAAGAACGGGATAACGGTTCACATCTATCCAGAAAACGCAACCAAGGCCTGCCTTTTCTTTATGTCTTTGTGCCTTTGTGGCTTCGTGTCTTAGTGGTTTCTAGCCGGGCTATCTTAGTAGTAACACCAGAACATTCATTTTGGCAACCAGAGGAAGGAAAAATAACGATGCCATGAGTTTACAAAGAAGAGTTGCGCCTGTCAACATGGCCCGAGTGCAGTGTGTCTCCCCAGTCACCCGCTAAGGCATCTACAAAAAAACACATGGCCTTCATATAAGCTCCATGAGGACGCCCGTAAGAAAAATCTGTGGTTGCAATAACGCCGAATCCATTTTCGCCAGATACCAGCGCTTAAGTGGCTGTGCATTTGAAGCTCGGGAAACGTGCCGGGATTCGTTTTGCGCCCTTTCTCTTTTCGTTTTTCTTCGTCTGATGCGTTGTAATCCGCGAAATGTCCCAGGCCCGGTCAGGGACTCGCACCTGGTGTCAACGCAAAATCAAATTCTCCCACCAGTCCAGAAATCGTGGCTTCAGCTCCATCAGCCAGGCCCATAACTCGATAAAAGTGATTCTCTGCCGGATTCCCCAAAGCCGAAGCCTCGAACTGCCAGGGCGCTTTGGTGCGAATGGCTTCGGGGCCGTGGCTAAGTCCAAAGTAGGGCGACGTACTATGCCAAATCCAGTATCGCGGCGATGGCGATAGCTGTTCATTGGGCTGCCAGCTCAGGTACAGAAGCGGATCTGCGGGCATTAGTGTCAGTGCGGGGGCTGGTGTGGGTGTGGCCAGAGGCGTGGCGGTCACCGCGTCGGTGATGATGGCGCTACCTCCCACCATGGCGTTAAGGGTGATTGTGTAGGGTGCGGCATTGCTTAAACCACTCAAGGTGTAACCACGATAATCTGCATCCAGCCGAGCGATGGGGGAAGGCTCATCACCTGCAGGGCCCTGGTAGCGAATGCGCCAGGTAGCGCTGATCGGCAAGGTGGCTGTGAGTTCCCAGGCCAGATGCAATGCTGCATCATCTGCTGCGGCCACCAGATGCACGGGAGCCAGCGCACCCCGATAGAAATTATGCTTACTTTCGGGCCAGGCAAGACCGGTGTACGTGGCACCGCGGGTGTACATTTGCAAATTTGCTGGTGCATAGCGCTGCCAGATGGTCTCGGCATCGTACGTAGCATCGGTAATGGCTGACATGTCCAATTGCGGGTCTAGCTCCAGGCCGTTGCTTTCCCAATTGGTGCCCGCGCCCGCCCGAAAAGCGGCCAAAGAGCTGTAATCGCCGCCGTCACCAAAATCCCGAAACATGAGCTGTGGGCCCGTGGTCAGCCGATAAAACACATCCCCATCGTAATGCGTCCCCGATGAGGCATGGTCGCCGCTGAACACAGTGCGATCGTCCAAAACCAGAAAAATGTTATTGTAGAGATATTTTTGGGGATTGCCTGTTATGGCGTGCGGGCCTGCAGGTGTCGTTTCGTAACCATTTTTGCGGGTGACGATGGTGTTGTTATACACCTTCCACCCTGCGGCCATGTCATCGCCATGTGAACCAAAGGGATCGATGACATTCCAGGTGGGCCAATCATCCTCACGAAAATTGCCTGTGCGGCCCCCATGCTGATAAATGGAAACATCGATGACATTGTGATGAATGTAGACTGGTCCCGAAGGCTGCACCGGCGTACCAGTCATAGAGATGCCCGATCCCACGCCCCATAACATGTTATGCGCAATTTCCACATCCGCGATGCCCGCCCGCAAATCCAGGGCATCATCCCGCAAACGGATAAAATGATTCCCTAAAATGTGGGCTCCCACTGTGTCATCTGCCACACCTACCCCGTCAAAACTGGCCTGAAACAGGCAATCACGAATCTCGAAACGGGTAAGCACTCCCGAAATTGCTTTAGACTGAAGCTCGGGATAGGGTTCTGCCACATCGGTGGGATAATTCTTCACATCAGTCCAGTAAACATACTGCGGCAAGCCGCCATCGAACTGGCATTGCGAAAATTGAAAATCGCTGCCCTCTCGCACTACCACGCCATAGCTGCCAAAAAACAGCTTGCAGCCAGTAAAACTGAGGTGATGGCTGGCGTTGCGCACATCGAACAGGTAATGGGCTTGGGCAAAATCAAGATTGCGGAAATGCACGTATTCAGCCGCATCAGCATAAAAAAGCACGCCTGAAAAGAAAACTTCGATGTTGTTATGATTGGGATTTACATCAACAGGAACAGGGGGAATGGCATCGCCATGGGGATCGGTGAGATCGTTGGGATTTTGAGTCAGGCGGATGTAAAGGTGTCCGTCATCACGCAGTTGGATGCCCGGCCCCTGGTAGAGCGGATCCTGGCCATGAACAGGTCCGTAGTGGGTAGATTCAAGATTGGCGGCATCGGTATATTCGATGAGATTGATGTCGTCATCCACCAAGCGGGCATAAACATGACTGGCCGAAAAAACATCGATGCTGCGATAAAGTTGGATGTTTTCCTCTACGAGTTGCCAGCGGGCGTTGGGCGCGCCCAAAAAGGTGTCAATGCCGCCACTTATCTTGGCCCGTTCGCCCGGATACGACTCGATGATAATGGGTTCAGCCGCTGTGCCGTGCAGGTCGAGATTGATGTTATGCTCACGATAAACGCCTTGCCGCAGTTGCAAGGTGTCGCCCGGGGTAAGCTGGGTAAGTGCATGAGTCACAGTGGCCCAGGGATGTGCCAGCGACCCATCGTTGGCGTCGTCGCCAGCGGGCGAAAGATAGTAAACGTGCTCATTTTGGGCCCAGGCCATGCGCCCCGCCCCGCCCCACAGTATGAGTGCGAGCAAAACAAGAGGGAAAAAATGACGAGAACGCATGTCATTATTCTAGCATGATAAGGTGAAAATGACGATGGACGGGGGATGGTTGAAGGTTGTTGGTTCACGGTTGTGTGTTCACGGTTCGCGGTTCACAGTTGCGCCCACCTCACCCAGCGAAAAAAACGTGTCCAGGCGAGTCTGCGACTCGGCGGGTTGAACGCGAACCTAGGATTTCAGGTTCAAGGTTTGCTGGTTGAAGGTTGTGCCAGCTCCTCCGTCAAAAAAAAGTGTCCCGGCGAGTCTGTGACTCGGCGGGTTGCCCGCGGGCCCGCATCATGCGCCCGCGTGCCCGCACCAGCGACGCATGAACACTGAAAACTGTGATACTTCTTGGTAGCAAACCTATTTTAAGGCTTGACGATTGTCGCGTTTGCAAAAGAGGTGATACGTGATGCGTAAAACGGCGG
>CAZMDD010000157.1:0-7797 GCA_964565065.1 uncultured Caldilineales bacterium
CATCGCTGAGGATGGCCGCAGCAGGTTCGCCCGCGCTGGAGCAGTTGGTTCCCACAACGCCCAGCAGGGTGCTGTCAGAAGCCAGCTTGGTGGCAGCGGTCTGGCCACCTTCGGCGGAACACTGGGAATCTTCACCCACCAGCTCGATGGGATGACCGAGCAACTCGGAGCGATCGTCGATGGCGATTTCGATGCCACGGCGAGAATCGACACCCAGCGATTCGTTGGGCCCGCTAACCACCAGAGCATAACCAATGCGAACAGGATCATCGGGGCCGATGGTGACGCAGCCCAGCGGGTCATCGCAGGACATGTCGTCGGAAACTTCTTTGGTGGGGGCGGGTGCGGCAGGGGCCTCGGTGGCCTTGGGCTGCGCAGCCGGCGCTTCGGTGGCCTTGGGGGCTTCGGTAGCCTTGTCGCCACCACCACAGGCAGTCAGGGCCAGCGCTGCAACCAGCACCAGCAAGGTAATGAGAATCCATCTCTTTTTCATGGGCTCTTCTTCTCCTCTTGAGTGGAATGAGAGTAAAGGGACTAATCAACAAACTGTCCGCGGCATCTGGCAATGACACCTACCGAACATCTCACAAGTATATCGCGATAATTGATTTTGTCAAACATTGCGTCCCGCGTTGACATTAGTTTCTTCTGTATTTTGCAACCTTTTCTGTTGATTATTCACATGGTGCAATTTTCTAGTCCCTGCCAGCCGAATTATCTTTAGCACTGGCGCCCGGTGAAAATGAATTCAGCGCCAAAATGCGCCATCTTGCCACAAATTTTCACAAAAATGCAGAAAGCGTTCAAGAATGATCGTAACGACTAACGTACCCGACTTCAATCACCACAACGGCACAAAGACACGAAGAACACCAAGCATTTCAAAACTTTTTCTTTCTTTGTGCCTTGGTGGCTTCGTGTCTTAGTGGTTTCTAGCCGGGCTACCTTAGTTGTAACGAAAAATCTTGAGCACCCAAAAACGTCAGTGTCCAGTTTAGCGTATTGGTGCGCAAAACCAAGCCTTGTGCCACGGCCTTTATGCCTGAGCTGCCTCTTGAACTCGCAGCACGCTGTACAGGCTCAAATCCCCCTCACGCCCATCCGCCACAAATTGTTCCACCACTTTCAGGCCCGCGTCCGCGGCCAGCGCTTCGATTTCAGCTTGGTTCAGTTGATGCACATAGCGCATGCCCCGACCATCTTTCTTCCAATCCAGCAGATAGTCGCCCGCTTCGACCTCATGGGCGCTGAGGCCCGCGGCAGACCAGGGCAACATCTTGCGCTGCATCCGTTGATTATGGGCAAAGCGCCAGTTGGAAAGGATGAGTACGCCACCCGGGCGCAGGCAAGCGCTGGCCGCGCGCATTATGCGGGCACGGGCGGCAAAGCCGGGAATGTGATGCAGCACCGCCATAGCTGTCACCACGTCGAAAAAGCCAGAGGCCCGCTGCCAGACATCGGTACTCAAATCAACCTGCAAGCACTCGCTGCGTACATGCTCCAGCACCGCAGTTTTTTTGCGGGCGATGGCCAACAATGTTGCGCTGCCCTCCAGCCCCACATAGCGCAGATTGGCAGCAGGAGAAAGATGCCTCTCCAGGAACAACGCCAACCGTCCATTGCCGCAACCCAGGTCCAGTACCGCGCCTTGTGCCGGAAAATAGTGTATAATACGTTCCCAGCCTGGCTGCGCGCCGAATCGCGTCCCCGAAAATGAAGGGCCGAAAGTTTCGTAGAAATGTCGATTAATTGCCAACAGGCGCTGGCGTACAACCTCTTCCATGTCCTCATCCTACCATACCAGCAGATTCCTCACAACCATGCCTACCATCCAGCTTTCCAAATGGTCCGATGCTCAGGGCCGCACCAACGATGTGACCACCAACGTGGCTGAATTGGTGCAGGTGCTGGAGCGCATCCGCGACGCAAAATCGTGGAATAACAAAACCTATTTAGCTATTGTCAATGGTCATGCCCGCCAAACCGGGCGACTTTTTTCTAAAACCGAGTTGATGGATGGTTATCGTAAATTGGTGGCCCGAGGCATTATGCCCGCGGATCATACGTTGGCGCAGCGTTTATTGCGCAAGCCGGTGCGCACCCATTCGGGCGTGGCGCCGGTAACAGTGCTGACCAAACCCTATGATTGCCCGGGGGATTGTCTTTTTTGTCCCACTTTTGTGCGCCTGCCCAAGAGCTATTTGCCCGATGAGCCCGGCGCCATGCGCGCATTGCAAAATGATTTCGATCCTTATCGCCAGGTGCAATCACGCCTGAACAGCTTTCGAGCCACGGGGCACACCGCCAACAAGGTGGAGCTGTTGATTTTGGGAGGCACGTGGTCTGCGTATCCCAAAAAATATCGAGAATGGTTTGTGCAGCGCTGCCTGGATGCCATGAATGGGGTGGATTCAGCCAGTTTGGCCGAGGCTCAGCGCCTGAATGAGAACGCGGCTTTTCGGAATGTGGGCCTGGTCATCGAAACCCGACCGGACACCATCACCCGCCGCGAAATTATGCACCTGCGTCAGTTGGGGGTGACCAAGGTGCAAATGGGTATCCAGAGCATGGATGATCGTCTATTGGCGCTGAACCAGCGGGGTCACACGGTGGAGGATACACGGCGGGCCTTTGGCTTGCTGCGGGCCGCGGGCTTCAAGCTGGTAGGGCACTGGATGGCGAATCTTTATGGCGCGGATGTGGCATCCGATTACGCCGATTTCCAAAAATTGTTTGATGACCCTGCCATTCGCCCAGATGAACTCAAGATTTATCCTACCTCGCTGCTCAAAGAAGCGGAACTTTATCAGCGCTATCAGGAGGGGCTTTATAAACCTTACGACGAGCAAACACTCATCGAGCTTATTGCCCGTTGCAAACTGCATGTGCCCCGCTACACCCGCATCAATCGCATTTTCCGGGATATTCCCTCGCCCAACATCGTGGAGGGTAACAAAAAGACCAATTTGCGGCAATTGGTGCAGCAGCACATGGTCAAACACGAGATGGGCCAGTGTCAGTGTTTGCGCTGCCGCGAGGTTCGGCGGCAAGAGATAAGCAGTGATGCGTTGCGCCTGGCTGTTTTGCCCTATGAAACCAGTGTCAGCCATGAGTATTTCATCAGTTTTGTCACGCCCGAGGATAAGGTGGCTGGCTTTTTACGGTTATCGCTGCCCCTGGCGCCGGAGCTGGTTCCCATCGATGAAATCAAACAGGCGGCCATGATTCGGGAGGTGCATGTTTACGGGCCCGCACTGAATTTGGGCAAGGATAGCCGGGGCGAAGCACAACATCGGGGATTGGGAGGACGCCTCATCGCCCAGGCCGAGAAGTTGGCCCGAGCGGCTGGTTTTTCGCAATTGGCAGTCATCTCCGCCATTGGCACGCGCCAATACTATCGGCATCATGGCTTCGAGATGACTGACTTTTATATGATGAAAGCGCTGGCGTAGCAAAACCGTCAGCCCATTTTACGTTGCAGACGTTGCAAACGATGCTGCAACAAGGGCAGGGTCTCGCGGCGTTGTGCGGGCGAAAGTGTTGTTTGGGCCCGGGTGATGGCCATCTGCGTAAAAGCTTTGGCCTGAGCCAAGTTGCGGGTATGCCATTCATGATATTTGGCCAGCATCACCAGCGATTCTAACTCTTGCGGACGATTCATGTCGGCCAGGGCCTGCCACCAAACCGCGGCTTCGTCCTGTCGTCCTGCCCGTTTGAGCAGCATGGCCAGTTCCTTGAGCGCCTGGGCCCGCATTGCCGGAGGTTGCGGCACATCCAGGGCCCGGCGCAAGCCCTCTTCAGCCAAATCGGCGTAACCTGCCCGTAGCCAGACTCGGGCCAGCGCCAGCCAATCTTGCGGATGCGGCGGTTGTTCGCGGCCCAGGGTGGCGGCGATGGTGTGCGCCAGGGGCACCATGCTAACGATGTCTTCCAGGTTGTGATACAAAACCGCAGCCATCTCGTGGGAATTTTGCCGGGTGCGAGCATATTCAAACCACATGTTGGGAATCATCCACGAAGGCATATCGAGGCCACTGCGCTGAAAATCGAGAATGCGTTGTTCAAGATGGCCAAAATGGCACGCTCCCAGTCGCAATCGCCACAAGCGCCGGGCCAGATGCAGCAAATCGACATGGGGTTGCGCATCTGGGGGCATGATGCCGGCCAGCATGAAACGGGTCCGCAGCAGAGGCCAATCGAAAGAGCGCCCGTTAAAGGTAATCAGTCCTCCACGCTGCGCTACAAAATCGGCCAAATCGGGCAGATAGGCCCGCTCTTCTGCGGGATTGCGGGCAAAGAACTGCCGCACCACATACCCTCCCTCCTCAAACGTGCCCACGCCAGTCAAAAAAACCAGCGTTCCCGCGCCTCCGGCCAGGCCCGATGTTTCCGTATCCAGAAAAACAGCCTGTTGCGGATGAAATTGTGCGTGCGAGGAAAGAAAAGCCAGCGCCTGGGGTGAAAGCGTCAGCAAATCCCCCAACGCGCTCCGGCCCTGGCGATGCTGAAGAGAATAGCGCACAGTGCGCAGCAGGTAGCTGCCCCCGGGCCCCGAGATTTCCTGCATGCCGGGCAAATCGTGCAGCGCGCCCAGGCCCGCGGGCGTGATGCGGGCATCATGCGCCGGCGCGGGAGCCGACTTTTTGCGACGCTGCAAGCCTCCTGCCTTGCGCAAGCGTTTCAAACGGGCCTGAATCACATCCTTCTCAGTCATAAGCTTCCGGTTCGCGGGCCTTGATGCCTTTGTGCGCTTGGTGGTGTGCTCTGGATAGCGATGAATCGTTCTATTTCAACTTTCATAGCATCCCCTACTTAAAAGCAAGTTCATGCGGTCGTAACCGGCACGTGGTCAAAGATGGGATGCAGGCCTCGCTGTGGATGCCAGCATTGCAGGGCTTCGGGCCTGAAGTCGTCCAGTGCCAACGAAAGGTAGCGATGCAGTCCTGCTCGGTCGGCTGGGGTAAGATCGTAGCGCAAGTCGTGCAGATATTTGGTGAGAACACCGATTTCCAGGCCCAGGCGGGGAGCATAGGCCTGGGCAATTTCCGGGAGATGTTGCATGCCCTGAGCTTTGCTTTGGTAGAGTGCGGGCAAAAGGTTCAGGTCAACCAGCTCCGGCAGGATATCACGTCGGGCCACCCACAGGGCAAAAACAAAGGGCAGCCCTGTCCATTTTAGCCATTCATCCCCCAAATCAAAGACATAAGGCTGGCCGCGGCCACGAATAGCGCGGCGGTGTGCTGATTCTACCAGGGCATCATCGCCGATGAGCAGGCCCGCGGATGACCGTTTCATCATTTGCTCCAGGTCTTGGGCTGCAGTGGCGTAGCGTGGGGTGATGTGCCAGAAGTCCCGGGCCAAAATTTTGACCAATTCCACCGAGGTGGCTGATTGGTCTGAGAGGGCGATGCCGCAATCGTTCAAATCCCGGGGGTCAGCCATCCAGCTAAACAGCAGCACGGTTTTGACCGCGCCCAGGGTGGCAATGGAAAGATCGGGCAAAATGGCCACGTCGTCAGCCATGCGGGCCGCGGCAATGGCGCTGATGGGGGCGATGTCGATTTCGCCGGTGCGCAGCGCCCGATTGAGTTCGGTGGGCACGCCTCGACGGAATTGTACCGGTTTGCCAGCCAGCCGCGCTTGCAACCCAAAGTACAGCGGTTCGACGTTGAGGTAGTCAATAATGCCAAGGGTAATCATGGCTGTGATTTTACTTCAGGCGCAGGGGATGTCCCAAATGTGTTACTTTTGGCAAACGCATCTGGCTAAGGAGCAAGGAAGGCAATGGCTAGCATGCTTACCATCCTGGGATGCCTCACTTCGGAGCCAGCTTCACCATTCCCCATCGCGTCCTTTGCCCGCTACCGCAGCCCCGATTTGAGTACTTGTCGGTACGCGGCCATGCGTTGCGCACGCAGCGCCCGTTTGTGTCCCAGCAGCCATTTGGCGCCCTCGCGCAGCCACTGAAAGACAAATGTGACCAGCAGCCACCAGCGCAATAACTCGGCCCAGCCACGCCCGAAATGTTTGGCCGTGTAGCGTACGCGACTGCTAAAAAAAGCGATGTCGCGGCGGGCCACAGCCTGCTCACTGGATTTGCCTTCGTAGTGGATGATGGTGGCCGCGGGGTCGAACCAGATTTGCCAGCCAGCGTTCTTGGCCCGTTGGCACCAGTCCACTTCTTCCGAGTACATAAAAAAGCCTTCGTCCAGCCCCCCGATTTGCTGATAAACCTCTTGTTTTGCCATGAGCGCCGCACCCACCAGCCAATCGACCTGATGCGGCTGGTCATCGGGAACATCGGCCAGGGTGTAGCGGGCAAAAAGATGCAGATGGGGCAGCCACTGTTGCACCACGGTGCTTTCGGTGAACAACGTTGCCAGCGTGGGAAATCGGCGGCGATTGGGCTGGGGGCTGCCATCACCGTAGCGCAACCTGGGGCCGACCATGCCCACCTGGGGTCGGGCCCACAAAAAATGGGCGAGTTCAGCGATGCTGCCGGGGAGGGGCAGGGTGTCGGGATTCAACAAAAATAAAAGGCTGCCCCGGGCCCGGGCCAACGCCTGGTTGTTGCCGCGGGTGAAACCGAGATTTTTCTGGTTGGCAATAAGCTGTACCGCTGGAAACCGGGCCTGTACCGCAGCTACCGTATCATCCTGGCTGGCATTGTCGGCGATGATGACCTCGTAGCTGAGCTCGGGGCCCACTGCCGCGGGCAACGCGGCCAAACAATCCAGCAGCAAATCACGCACGTTCCACGAGACGATGAGAATGGAGAGGTCGGGCGCAAAGGCTGTTTTGCGCTGGCTGGTTACGACATTTTCGGGCATTAGAATGTTCTTTCCACCACGTAACGGGCCAGATCGGCGAGTGCGGTGCGCTGAGGGCTGGCAGGTAGCGCTTGCAGATTTTCCAGGGCCCGGTCGATGAAACTGCGCGCTTCGTCGTGGGCCTGGGCAATGGCATCGGAGTTGCGTACCTGTTGTACCACTTCTTGCACCACGGGGTCGCCGGTGCGATGCCCTTCGATTTTGGCGATGACCTGTTGACGGCGCTCCGGCGTTTGAATGTAGTAGTAAACGGGCAGGGTGATGATGCCCGCGCGTAAATCGGAGCCCGCGGGTTTGCCCAAGCGCTCCTCGTCCGCCACAAAATCCAAAATGTCGTCGATGATTTGAAAGGCCATGCCCAGATGATACCCAAAGCTGCGCAGCGCTTCTTCATGTGCATCTGGGGCGCTGCCTAAAACCGCTGGCGATTGCGCGGCCAGCTCGAATAGAGCCGCGGTTTTGCCGTAGATGCGTTGATAGTAGCCCTCTTTGGGCAAAGACCAGTCGCGGGCGCTAAATGCCTGCCGCAATTCGCCATCCACGATGATTTGCAGCGTTTTGGCAAAAAGTTCGATGACTCGGGGATGTTTGGTTTCGGCCACCAGGCCCGCGGCCCGGGCAAAAAAGAAATCGCCTGCCATGATGGTGCTGCTGGGCGTCCACAGGGCATTCAGGGTAGATTTGCCCCGGCGCAGCAGCGCTCCGTCGATGACATCATCATGCACCAGGGTGGCGGTGTGCAGCGATTCGATGGCCGCGGCCAGGCTGATGAGGCGGTCGTGCTTTGCGGGGGGAAAGTGTTGCCCCAGCAGCAGGGTGAGCATAGGGCGCACCCGCTTGCCGCCACTGCTGATGAGCAGTTGCAGCGCATCGGAGAGGGCGCCGTAGGCATTGCCTACAGCTTTTTGCATCTTCTTTTCTACGGCAGCCAGATCGTCGGCTACCAGATTTCGGGCGGCGGTGATGG
>CAZMDD010000158.1:0-4916 GCA_964565065.1 uncultured Caldilineales bacterium
GAGCCTTAAAAGAGGGCGTTATCGAAATTCAAGGCGATCATCGGGAACGCGTGCAGGTGATTTTGCAAAAACTGGGGCATCAAGCCAAAAAAGCGGGAGGATAAACCTTTTAGCCCAGGCGTTGGTGTGATTCGAAAAAAGTAGGAATGTGTAGATAAAGGCCCGAGCCAGCCACCGCCACCTGACCATCTGCCAGCAAAATATGGCCGCGGGCGTAGATTTTGCGCCCGTCCACCTTCTCTACCCAGGCCTCGGCGCGCACCGGTTGGGCCAGCAGCACCGGCAGCTTGTAATCCAACGCAATGTGCGCCAACAGCGCCCGGTGGCCCGATTGCCACACAGTCGCGCCCATGGCTTCATCGATGACTGCAGCACTGGCGCCGCCATGTGCATGGCCAGGCGGGCCTTGCTGATACTTGCTGAACTGGAATTCAGCCCAAACCTGCACATCACCGGGCGCAAAATGGCCATCATCGGACATAGCCCGTAAAATGTCCGCATGCCAAACAATGCCGATGCCGTGAGGATTCTCCTGCCCGCACACAAAACAATAGCCATGTTCAGGCAAAATTTTGCTGCTAATAAACGGCTGTTTGATAATCGGTGTCATAATCATTGCCTCAGTGTCAAATGCTGATGCAACTATAACATAAATAGGCGTTTTTTAGAATTTCCCGACGATTTTGCAATTTCTTCGTCCCATAAGAGAAAGATTATTTCTTGATGGTAGGTAGCTGCTGTTAATGTGTGATTGATTCCTTTTCGTTTTGCGGGAATGGTGTTAAAATTACTCAATCTTGGTAATGCCTTCATCGAAACTTAGTGAAATCTCGCTCTGCCACCGTTCTTTATCTCGCTCCCATCACAGCGGCAAAGCCTTTTGGCATGCCACTGTTAGGGTCATAACTTGTAACTATGCAACCTGCAACGCTAAACGAACAATAGTTTGATGCCATGGCAACATTCTTAAACGTCATTCTATTGCAAAGCTGCGCATGAAAATTGTGTGGTTACTAAAATTTACCATTCGGCGATGATGCCGGGTGCCGTTTTCACTCTTTTCTCATCATAGGAGGAGAAAGTATGAAACATCGTAAGGTTTTTCTTACCGTAATCACCATTTTGTTGTTGATAGTGGTGGTGGCCGTAGCTGCTTGCTCTGGGTCGCAACCGGCTACAACCGAAGGCGGACAAAAGGTTGTTGAAGTGACAAAGATTGTCGAAGTAACTAAAGTTGTCGAGACCGAAAAGCCTGCCGAAGAAACGATTCCTGATGGCGCTACAGTCATCAACTTCTGGCACGCATTTGGCGGCGGCCGCAAGCTACTCATCGAGCGCATGGTGGCCGATTACAACTACACCCACCCCGGTGTGTATGTAAAGGTCGAAAACAAAGGCTCCTATCGCGATACCCTGAATGCCTCTATTCTGGCTGCACAGCAGGGCAATCCCCCTCACATCGTGCAGATTTTCGAGGTTGGTTCGCAGTTGGCGCTGGATTCGGGCATTTTCGTGCCGTTCGAGGACAACGCGCCTGACTGGATTCACATGGATGACCTCATCGGCGGCGTATCCAATTACTATCGTTTTGATGGCAAATTCTACTCGATGCCGTGGAACTCCTCGAATCCCATCCTTTACTACAACAAAGACATCTTCCGGAAAGCAGGCCTGGATCCTGAGCAACCCCCCGAGACTTTCGAGGATATGTTGGCCGCCTGTGACAAAATCGTTAGCAGCGGAGCCGCCAAAAATTGTGTTTCCTGGCCGCTGCATGGCTGGTTCTTCGAGCAGTGGATGGCGAACATGGGCGCAGAGTTGGCCGACAACGGCAATGGCCGCGAGGCCCGCGCCACATCTGTCAATCTGACCGATGCGCCAGCCAAAGAGATTGTGGGCTGGTGGAAAACGATGTATGACAAAGGCTACTACGCCTACAGTGGCAAACTGGAAGACTGGGACGGCGCTGACGCTATCTTTGTCTCGGGCCAGGCTGCCATGGAAATCACCTCTACCTCCGATGTTGTTAATCGCCAGAACGATGCAGCGGAGAATGGCTTCGAGCTGGGCACCGGCTACCTGCCCTATCCTGCCAACAGCGAGCGCCAAGGCGTTATCGTCGGCGGCGCCAGCATGTGGATGTCGGGCGGACACCCAGACAATGAGATGAAGGCCGCCACCGATTTCGTCACATGGTTCACCAACACCGAAAATGCAGTGCGCTGGCACAAGGCCACCGGCTACTTCCCCATCCGCAAGTCTTCTGTGACCGTGCTGGAAGGTGAAGATTGGTTCCAGCGGAACCCTGCGTACAAGGCTGCATTCGATCAGTTGCTGAACACCAAAGATACGCCTGCCACTCGCGGCGCTGTCATCGGCGCCTTCCCCGAAGTTCGTACCATCATCGAACAGGCCATTGAAAAAGTGCTGGCTGGCCAGGCCTCTGTGGATGAAGCCCTGGAACAGGCCAAGAAGGAAGCTGACAAGGCTATCCAAGACTACAACAAGTCTGTCGAGTAAGTTACTTCTCGGGCATTCTTTCAGCCCAAAAATGTTCATTTCCGGGTAATCTGGTACCTATTCTGCCAGATTACCCGGTTATGGGCTTCTTTATTCGTCACCTCGCCTCGGCGATGGTTATTGAGTGCAGGAGGTTTTATGGGTACGACTAAATTCAAGAGCAAATGGATTCCCTGGTTCTTTATGCTCCCCACCCTGACTATCCTGGCGGTGTTTCTGTACTATCCAGTGATTCAGACTTTTCGGCTCTCCTTTTATCGGGTGGCCTTTTTGGGGCTAAAAACAAAGTTTACAGGGCTTGATAATTATATCGATTTATTGCATGACAGTGGTTATCATCACACAATTTGGGTCACACTCATCATTACATCGGCTGTGGTGGTAGTGGGGTTGAGCCTCTCATTGGCTATTGCCATGTTGGCTAACCAGAAAATCCGAGGTGCTCAGGTTTATCGATTTTTCTTGATTTGGCCTTTTGCGTTATCACCGGCAGTGGCGGGCGTGGTTTTTCTATTTATGTTTTCACCCGGCTTTGGTGTTATCAATTATCTTACATCGTTGGTCATCGGACATGAGCTGAACTGGCTGGGAGAGCCCAAATTGGCTATTAGTCTGGTCATCATGGCCAGCATTTGGAAAAACCTGGGCTACAACATCGTTTTTTATCTGGCAGCGCTGCAAAATGTAAATACCGAAGTGCTGGAAGCCGCCTCGATTGATGGCGCCAATAACTGGAAGCGTTTCTGGCATGTCACATTCGCGCTCCTTTCACCCATGACTTTCTTCCTGCTGATCACCAATATCACTTATTCATTCTTTGATATTTTCGGAATGATCGACATCCTCACTAAAGGCGGACCGCAGGACGCCACCAACGTGATGATTTATAATCTGTACCGAGACGCGTTTGAATACTACAAATCTGGCTTGGCCTCGGCGCAGTCTGTCGTTCTCTTCTTGCTGGTGGTGTTGGTGACACTTATTCAATTCCGCACCAGTGGAAAACAGGTTCATTACGGAGGTTGATGATGCGGACACTATTTCAGCGAAAGAATCGTAACGAAATCTTGACGCACTTTGCCCTCATCGTCATCGTGCTGCTGGTGATGGCCCCTGTTCTCTTTGCGTTGGCCAAATCAACGCAAACCCGGGCCGAAGTTTATCATTTCCCGCCCAAGCTAGGCTTTGGTTCAGCAGGATTTTTCAATTTCAAAGTGGCATGGACTCAGTACGATTTGGGACTTTACATGAAGAACACCCTCATCGTAGCTGGCATTGTTATGGTACTCAAGACCATCTTCTCCATGTTGGCGGGCTTAGGTCTGGTTTATTATGATTTTCCTCTCAAAGAATGGGTCTTTTATTTTATCCTGTTCACGCTGATGATGCCCACTGAGATTATGATTGTGGCATTGTTTAATGAGGTTTCAGATATGGCCAAGGCAGTAGGGTTGGAAAATAGCTACGCTGTGCTGACCGTGCCTTTTTTGGCCAGCGCTACGGGCGTATTCTTGTTCCGACAGCACTTTGCCAGTATACCGGGCGAATTGGCTGATGCTGCGCGTGTAGATGGCGCCGGGCCCTTGCGTTTTTTGTGGAGCGTGCTTGTTCCCATTTCATGGAACACCATCGCTGCATTGGGGCTGATTCAGTTTATTTACATGTGGAATCAATATATTTGGCCATTGATTATTATCCGTGAGAATAAACATCAGTTAATTCAGGTAGGATTGCGCTCACTCACCAATCAGCAAGACACCACCAATTGGGGCTTGGTTATGGCTGCGGCGATTTTGGCCATGATTCCCCCCATGCTCATCTTTTTATTGTTACAGGAACAATTCACCAAGGGATTTGCTTTGGGCCAGGAAAAATAAACTTGAAGAAGGGAGGGCGTCTATCTCTCCCTTCTTTGTTGCTATTCTCGCTTTCGGCATCGGCATTTTGGCTTTAAGTAGATGCACATTTGAAATTTGAGAAAAGCGCTGTACATTCAGAGGAACATGGACGAAGATTGACGACTATAGACGATGGTTCGCTTCGTCCACCTTCGTCTTTTCGTCTATCTTCGTCTGATGAGTTGTAATCCTCTACAAGACGCATTTTAAGTTCATACCATTAACTACTTAAAAGAATGCACTTTGCAGATTTTTTCAAAAAAGGGGTTGACAAAAACTGAAAATCTGCTATAATGCTCCCGAGCCCCTCTCTAATTATTTATTTGATGCCTCCCATGTTTGCCTTTTTCAAATCCGCCAAGCGCAACAAGAAGCCCTTCCTAAACCTGGGAAGAGCCATGCGCACGCGGTAGAAGGCAAACGACTTTCTCACCTCCCGCTCTGTGCCTAGCCCGACCAGGTTCCTCCTCCTGGCCGGGCTTTTTGTTTATCCGCCAG
>CAZMDD010000159.1:0-18055 GCA_964565065.1 uncultured Caldilineales bacterium
AAAAAGTTTTGAAATGCTTGGTGTTCTTAGTGTCTTTGTGCCTTTGTGGTGATTGCAGTCGGGTACGTTAGTAATTACGATTTTACAATCTGCCTACACAACTTCTATCCACAGCACCTCGGGGGGAACGCCCAGACGGAAGGGGGTAGATTCGCCCATGCCTGCCGAGATAATCATTTTGCCGCCACCAGGTAAATCCTCGAAACAGCCCGCGGCCCGCTGCCGCGTGATGTACGCACTTTGGGTGTGCAGTGCGCCCACGCCAGGTAGACGTACCTGACCGCCATGCGTGTGCCCGCAAAAAGCCAACTGCACCCGTCGCGCCGCGGGCGTGTAAAGCAAATCGGGATTGTGGGAGAGCAGGATGACCGCAGCTTCGGCAGGAATGCGGGCCAGGGCCTGATGCAAATCGGGTTGTCCCTCCACCAGATCATCGACACCTGCCAGCCAGATGTCCGGGCGCCCGGGCAAGGGAACAGCCTGGTTTTCCAGCAAAGTCACATGATAAGCGGCCAGCAACTGGCGCAGTGCCGCTGTGGGATTAGATACGGCAGCAAAACGCAAACGCTGGTTGCGGTAGATATTCCAGGCTAATTGGCGCAGGGTGTTGGCCTCGGCAAGCAGGGCAGAAAGCTTGTGCGCGGGCGTGGCTGCCGCGCGGATGCTGTGGGCCATGTTGCGAAACAATTCGCCGTAGGAGTAAAGGGCATAATCATGATTTCCCAACACCGCATAAGTGCCCAAGGGGGCGGCAGGCAGCCTTTGCAGCAAAACCTCGACCGCGGATAAACCAGCCGCATCGTGCAAAAAATCACCTGTCAGCAAAATCAAATCAGGTTGCAAGTGGGGCAAATGATGACTCAGCCAGGCTATTCGCTGCCGCTGCACCCAGCTATCTGCGCCAAAATGCTGGTCAGAAAGATGCAGAATCTTCAGGCCCGCGCCGCGCGGCCACCCCACGCGCATGATGCGCAGGCGCAAACGTGGACGCTCGCCCATCCACGCATAGGCCAGCAGGCCCGCGCCCGCCAGCATCCCCCAAGCTATCAAACGCTTCGCCATCGACACGGCAACACCATCAAGCATCAACGCTACGACTCAGCTCATCCACCTTTTCGGCTAATGCGCTAATTTTATTGCTCAGTTGCTGCAAATCGGAACGGGAGGGCACATTGAGCAGGTTCAAGGTCAGCACCATGCTCTCATCCAGCACTGTGCCCACCTTCTCGTTAATCTGCCGCACACCCCGGCCAGGCAAATCAAACAAATTCGAGAGAATTTTGCGCCCCTCTTGTGCAGTCAAATCTCCCTTCTCAATCATTTTGTCGACGATGGCCTCCGCCTCGCTGCGTCCCATGGAAAAAACGCCCATCGAGGCCCGTAAGGCGCTCTGCACGCCACTAACCACCGCTCGGTGCGATTGCCGCTCAGGCTTTTGATTCTTTTTAGAAGCTTGCATCTTTTTGGAAGCCATAATTGTCCTCGGAAGGTAATGTGAGTCGGGTCAAAACTATAGCACGGGCGCTGAGCGCTGTCAATCTCCCCAGGCCCGGGGCCGACAAAGACTCACGCATGGCATCGTTACGCGACAAGCCACAAAATCGTTGTTGTCAACAGTTTGCCCCATAAAACCACACGTTATCCACAGAAAACAGACAAGTTATCCACAAAGAACGCGCGCCAACACCGCTATCTGAGCCGATAGCTTGTTGCGTTGCCAACTGCAAGTGTTCACCTATTGACGAAGCCGCACCCGAACTCGTTCCAACTTTTCTCTGGCTGCGGGGTCTTGCTGAAGCGTTTTCTCAACCTTGGTGGCTCCGTGCATCACCGTGGTATGATCGCGACCGCCCAAAAACTCTCCAATCTGGGGGAAGGAGAGTTGGGCGGCGTCGCGAAGCAAGTACATTGCCACCTGTCGGGGGACAGAAATGCGCCGTGTTCGTCGCGGGCCCTTGAGCTCGCTGATGGTGATATTATATTCCTGAGCAACAGCATTCAAGATAGCCTCGGGGCTATAATCAATGGGGCGCTGCTGCGGTGAAAGAATGGTTTGCGCCAGCGAAAGTGTCACTGGTTGGTTATGAAGCTGAGCATAGGCGATAACCCGGTTCAGAGCGCCTTGCAGCTCACGAACGTTATCGCTGTAATGCTCGGCAATGTATCGCATGGCATCTTCGGGAACGATGACATTCTTCTCGAAGGCCTTGGCCTGCAAAATAGCGATACGATGTTCCAGGTCGGGAGGCAAAAGATCAACGGTGAGGCCACCGCTAAATCGAGAAAGCAGGCGATCTTCCAGTTTGGTAAGCAGGTGCAGTGGGCGATCGCTGGCAATAACGACTTGCTTGTTGGCAGCGGTCAAGCTGTTGAAGGTGTGAAAAAACTCATTCTGGGTACTTTCTTTGCCCTGCAAGAACTGAATATCATCAATGAGCAACACATCAACATTGCGATAAGTTTGCCGGAACGCCATGTTGGAATGTGTGCGAATGGCCTCGATCATTTCGTTGGTAAAAGTCTCGGTGGTCACATAGCGCACATTGTAGCCCTCTTGTGCGGTGGCATTGCCAATGGCATGAAGCAGATGCGTTTTTCCCAGGCCCACGCCACCGTACAAGAATAACGGATTATAGGCCAAGCCCGGACTCTGTGCCACAGCCTGACACGCGGCATAGGCAAAACGATTGCCTTCGCCAACGATATAATTATCGAAAGAACGATCCATCTGCAAATTCGATTCCGGCAGGGTGTTGTTTCGCAAAAAGCGACCATTGACGCCATTGGTTTGGGCTGTGTTCAACAAAGGTGTCTCGGGTAGAGCCACAGCCTGGGGGGGCAATGCTTGCTCGGCCCGAACGATGAAGCGGATATCGGCTGGCTGCCCGCCCAGGCGCTCTAGTCGGCGCACAATGGTATTTTTTAGGCGCTGCGTCAACCATTCTTGCGCAAAGGCCGATTTAACGGCAATGATGTATACGCCATCTTCGTAAGCAACAAAGCGGGTATCTTTTAGCCAGTTTTCAAAGACTGGACGCTGTAGAGCAAGTTCGAGCTCGCCCAGGGTGGCCTGCCACACTTGGGTATAGTTCGTCGTATGATCCATCAAAACATCCTTTGTTTTAAAAAATGTAACTGTACAGGTCTCAGTCCTCTTTTTACCACAAAGCTCTCCCAAAAGGAGGTGCAAAGCGTTTCTGCGCCTTGGTGGTTTTCTCTGGATAGAGGTAAACAGCTACAAAAAAAATTAAGAACTTCGATGACAAAAAGCGCGTCAACACCATTCATATTTCCGAGTGCATCCACACAGTCACTCGCACCAGGTGCTACAATCATTCACTTTTTGTCACACTCGCAGATGAGGAAATTTGCAGGGGAGGTGGCTTCCAACAGAGCCTGGGGGAACGGGGGAAAGCACTGTGGGGGCGCAGCTATCCTCAAATGGAGCGTTTTTCCATTCCCAGTCTGCTGAAAGCTATGCTAACAGAAAGAGCATGGAGATGCAAACTTGAGGACTAATTCACAGCTAAATGGCAACACTGCTTATCGTCAAGCACAAAACCAATCCACTGCACTCGTTACGATGTGCATCCTGTAAATAGTGTTTCATAAAAAACAAGGCACAAAATATCATTCCGCACAAATCTATTTTAGACCACAAGTTCGAGTATGCAATTTAACAAAAATTTCAAATTCTCTTTTTATCGTTACTACTAAGGTAGCCCGGCTAGAAACCACGAAGACACGAAGCCACAAAGGCACGAAGAAAAGAAAAAGCTTTGAAATTCTTGGTGCTCTTAGTGTCTTTGCGCCTTTGTGGTGATTGAAGTCGGGTATGTTAGTCGTTACATTTTATCTCTGCTAATGCGTTCAGTACGCCCGGGTGTGCATGATGCGCCTGCGCAAGCCGTAAGCTGGAAACCTGCCTGATGGTTACGCATAGTTTTCGCAAACTTGCATTGTTCTGGTATACTTCTGTAAAGCAATTGTTGCTCTGCCAAATCCTGTCATTATTCATCACCTGGCGCAAGGCTTGGCCCGCTGCGTCATCGTCATCATCATTTTCGGAGGTAGTTCCGTGCGCGTTTCGGTTTTACAAGAAAATCTTGCCAAGGGGCTTTCAATCGTCGGGCGTGCGGTCGCGAGCCGCAGCACTTTGCCTGTGCTCAATAACATCCTGATAGAAACAGAGCGTTCACAGCTCAAGCTTTCGGCCATGGATATGGAAATTGCCATCAACTGCCGCGTAGGAGCTATGATCGAAGAGGAAGGGCAGATTACGGTTCCGGCGCGGCTACTGAGCGATTTTGTCAACTCGCTGCCCAATGATCGCATCGACATGGAATTGAATAGCAAGACACAAACGCTGAATCTGCGCTGCGCCCGATTCGAGGCCAACATCAAGGGCATCGATGCGGCTGAGTTCCCCATCATTCCCACTTATCAGGGTGATATGGATACGCCCAGCGTGGAGGTAGAGCCTGCCAAGTTGCGCAACATGATTGATCAAACCTCTTTTGCTGCCTCCAAGGATGACAGTCGCCCCACGTTTACCGGCGTCTTTACCCGCCTGGATGGTGAGCATCTTACCATGGCAGCCACCGATGGGTTCAGGCTGGCCGTGCGCACCACCATGCTGGAGGAACCCGCGGCCAGTGCGCTGGGTGTGATTATTCCGGCCCGGGCGCTAAGCGAGCTTTCACGCATTATCAGCGCCGTTGATTTGGGACAGGATGATGGCGTGGAGGTCATTTTTACCGAGGCCCGCAATCAGGTGATGTTCCACCTGCCTGGTGTCGATTTGGTGAGCCAGCTCATCGAAGCCAACTTCCCCGATTACAAGAAGATTATTCCCAATTCCTACAACACACGAGCCATTCTGGATACATCGGCCTTTTTGAAGGCGATGAAGGTGGCTTATCTTTTCGCCCGAGATTCATCGGGCTCGGTGCTGGTCAAGCTAGAGCCTGGTGACCCGGGCAAGGTGGTGCTGGTGGCCAATAGCGCTGAGCTTGGCGATAACGAGTCCGAGATCAATGCGCTCATCGAAGGTGATGCCATGAACGCCACGTTCAACGCCAAGTACATGATTGAGGTGCTTTCGGTCATCGATACGCCACAGGTGGCGCTGGAAGCGATTTCGGCCACCCGTCCAGGGGTATTCCGGCCCGTAGGCGCAGGCGAAGAGACGTATGTGCATGTCATCATGCCCATGAGCCCGCGTTGATGTGCCATAAATTGCACAGATTTTCGCGCTTTTGTGTTTTTGCGGCTTTAGTGGCTCTCTCTGAATAGGTGTGTACAGTAACCATCAGTCAAGCATAACCACAAGCCGTTACCGAAAATAAATTTCCAGATGATTATCCCGGTATCGGGCCCCGGCCACATCTTTGCTCGCCAATGATGACGGCAAACTGATGTGCCGTTTCCAGCCGCCAATGCGCACAATCAGCTCATCATAAGTGCCGCGATGCAGCTTTACCTCCCCTTTATGCACCAGCGGCAATGGCAAAAGCAAACTGTAACCTTCATCGGTCTTGACCAAATTTTGTGCCTTGCCCCGGTAATAAATCTGGGTGGGATCATCGTCGCCATAGATTTCCCGGGC
The DNA here is from genome assembly GCA_964565065.1 of uncultured Caldilineales bacterium. Lineage (GTDB taxonomy): Bacteria > Chloroflexota > Anaerolineae > J102 > J102 > M2005. The sequence continues at coordinate 5,609 of CAZMDD010000159.1, forward strand.
CATGCGTACCAACATGGCTTCACCCACCACCTCGGCATCCAGCAGGGGAACTGCCAAAATGGGTAGCGGTGCAAAAGAATCCTCGATGACGCGCGCATAATGCGCCTGACGGGCCCGCCATTGCTCAAAATAGGGGTCAGTGACCACGCCCGGCAAATGTCGATTGCTAATCACCGCATCCACCGGCAAATTGTAAAGATTCAGGTACGTAAAGGCCCGTTGTGCCTCCTTGACCACCATCTTCTCCCGGTTCACCACCAGCCGCACGCTGCTGATTTCCCGATGCGTCAGCAAAGTTTCCAGACGATTCAAATCCTTCACCAGGGCCTTGATGGCGTCGAAAAAATCCTCTTCGGGCAGGGGCAGCTCCGAAACAGTGCGCATCAAAGGCCGGGCGATTTTCATGGCGGTACGCTCAAAGGGAAAAATCTTTTCGATGTACCAGGTGGCCATCTCAGGAAAGGCCAATAATTGCAGCGTGGCCCCGGTAGGAGCCATATCCACTACAATCACATCATACAGGCCCGACTCTGCCAGATGCCCGATTTGCAGCAGGCTGGCCAGCTCCTCCATGCCCGGCAAGATGCTGGCCTCCTCCGCCATCATGTTATCCATGCCCCGCCACGAAAACAGCGCGGCCAGATATTGCTGCACCGTGCCCCAATGCTGCGACATCTGATGCAATAAATCAATCTCTTGTGCCCATAAATTTTCGGCCAATTGCACAGGCTCAGGTCCGATTTTGAGGTCAAAGCTATCTCCCAGCGAGTGCGCAGGGTCGGTGGAAACCACCATGGTACGATGCCCTAACTGCGCCGAGCGCAACGCTGTGGCCGCGCTGATGCTGGTCTTGCCCACGCCCCCTTTGCCGGTAAAAAGGATGATTCGCATGATTATTCGGCGAACATGGCACCCACGCTAACCCCCTGATGAATGCGATGGATGGTTTCGCCCAGCAGCGGGCCCACGCTGAGAACTTCCAGCTTTGGACCGATGCGGGCCTGTTTTTCGGCGGAGATGGGCAGCGAGTTGGTGACCACCAGATGATCGATGGGGCCATCGCCCAGGCGCTGGGCTGCAGGGGGTGAAAAGACTGCATGGGTGGCAAAAGCGTAAATATCGGTGGCGCCTTCCCGCTTGATGTACTCGGCAGCTTGCGTGAGTGTGCCCGCAGTGTCGATTTCATCATCGATGAGCATGCAGGTCATGCCCTGAACCTCACCGATGAGATTGTGCAGCTTGGTTTTGCTGCCATCCAGACTACGCCGCTTTTCGATGATGGCCAGGGGCAAATTCAGCGCATGGGCAAAATTGCGGGCCCGGCGCACCGCCCCCACATCGGGGGCCACCACCACTGCATTTCTGTTCAGACTACGCTGCTTCACGTAATCGATGAAGAGATAGCGTGCAGTCAGTTCATCGGTAGGAATGGTAAAGAAGCCCTGAATCTGGCCCGCGTGCAAATCAATGGTCAAAAAGCGATCAGCCCCGGCCACGGTGATGAGATCGGCCAGCAAGCGGGCGGTAATGGGCACGCGCGGCTGATCCTTTTTATCGGTACGGCCATAAGCGTAATAAGGAATCACCGCAGTGATGCGCCCGGCACTATCCCGATGTAACGCATCGATGGTAATTAGCAATTCCATGACCATATCATTGACCGAGCGTCCCAATGGCTGCACAAGAAAAACATCCTTGCCCCGTACACTCTGCTTGAGCTGGACAAAGATGTTTTCATTGGCAAATTTTTTAATGCGGATGGGGGTGGGACGAATCCGCAAATAATCACAAATTTCTTCGGCGAGTTGGGGATGGCAAGAGCCGCTGACCACAGCCAACGCGCCATATAAGCCTTCGGACACGAAAAACCTCCAGAAAATTGTCGGGAAGATGCCTCATTATCCCACGAAGGGAAACCTGAAGCCAAATTATGCCCCGTGGATGAGTTGCTGCACCGCGGTGTAAGGATCGACCTGGCGTTGAGCCACAGAATCGACCACCGCTTCTAAAAAGCTGGGCTCCAGATGGGCCAGTTGCGCCTCCAGCAGAGTATCGCGCAAAATCATGCGCAACTCGGTGGCTGCTCGCAGACGGTCTCGCAGGGCCCGGCCTCCACTTTCGGCCAAAAACTGGCGGTGCGCCTCGATGGCATCGGCCAGCTCCTCGGCGCCCGAGCCCTGAGTGGCCACAGTCTTGATGATGGGCAATTCCCATCCGGTGGGCAGAGCGTTGACCTCAGGCAAATCGATGGCCAACATGCGGCCATGGTGCATCACCTGAAAACGCTCGGGCGAGCCCAGGTTCAGCATCATTTTCAGGGCCATAACGGTACGATCCACCCCGTCACGATCCGCCTTGTTGACTGCAAAAATATCGGCAATTTCCAAAATGCCCGCCTTGATAGCCTGCACTTCATCGCCCAGGCCAGGCGCTTCGACCACAATGGTGGTGTACGCGGTGCTGGCAATCTCGACCTCACTTTGGCCCACGCCCACAGTTTCGATGATAACGCGATCAAACCCGGCGGCATCTAACACCATGATGACATCAGCAGTGGCTTGCGCCAGACCGCCCAAACTGCCACGTGTGGCCATTGAGCGGATGAAAACACCAGAATCGCCTGCCAAATCGCGCATCCGCACACGGTCGCCCAGCAGTGCGCCCCCGCTAAAGGGACTGGTGGGATCGATGGCGATGATGCCCACAGTCAGGCCGCGCTGCCTGAAGACACGGGCCAGCACATTGACCAGGGTAGATTTGCCCGTGCCGGGCGCGCCGGTAATGCCAATGATGTGTGCCTGGCCCGAGCGAGGATAGAGCTGGGCCAGCAGTGGTCGGGCCAGATGGGTGTTATTTTCGATGTGCGAGATGATGCGGGCCAGCGCCCGCCGATTGCCCGCAGCCAGTGCCGCGGTCAGCCCTTCAACAGTTGTCAGATTAACGCTTTTGGCCATGGTCATGCGTCAGGCAGCCAAAGCCTGCTCGATGGTGCTAACAATCTCATGCGTGAGCGTTCCAGGACCAAAGACGCCTGTCACACCCAAATCCATCAGGGCCTGCACATCCTCATCCGGGATGATGCCACCCACCAACATCAGCACATCGCTCATGCCCATCTCTTTCATCTTATCCATGACGCGCGGCACCAGAGCCATATGAGCCCCCGAAAGAATGGAAAGCCCCACCACATCCACATCTTCCTGCAATGCGGCCTCGGCAATCATCTCGGGTGTTTGGCGGATGCCGGTGTAAATAACCTCGTAGCCGGAATCTCGCAAGGCCCGGGCAATAATTTTGGCGCCACGATCATGGCCATCCAGGCCCGGCTTGGCAACAAGCACACGTATTTTTCGCTCCATGGTTTACCTCAATGAGAAAGTAAGTGAAGGGTTTGAAAGCTAATTTGCCACAAGGGGCCGCGTGACCCCAAGCATGTCGGGTGCAGCGGGACATTGCGCACCAGGCGCTATCAGAAGAAAACTGGCTCGTGATACTCACCAAAAACTTGGCGGAAGACGCCCATAATTTCGCCCAAGGTGGCGTAGACCCGCACCGCCTCGATGATGGGAGGCATGAGATTGACATCACCACGGGCTGCGGTTTCGAGATTTTTCAAGGCAGCGGCCACAGCTGCGGCATCGCGCCGGGCCCGAACCTGATTCAGCCGCGCCACCTGATGCTCGTAGCCTTTGGGATCCATGGCCAGGATAGGAATTTCCACCGCTTCATCCGCCACAAACGCGTTGACACCCACAACGATGCGTTGGTCAGTGTCAATCTCTTTTTGATAACGGAAAGCAGCTTCGGCAATCTCCCGCTGGAAGAACCCCTTTTCGATGCCACGCAGCAGCCCGCCCAAAGCCTCAATTTGCCGGAAGTAATCATTGGCTTCGGCTTCCATCTGATTGGTCAACTGTTCAAGATAGAAGGAGCCGGCCAGCGGGTCGATGGTGTTGGGGATGCCCGATTCGTGGGCAATGATTTGCTGCGTGCGCAGGGCGATGGTTGCGGCCTTTTCGCTGGGCAGCGCCAGGGCTTCATCCATGCTGTTGGTGTGCAGACTTTGCGTGCCTCCCAACACCGCGGCCAGAGCCTGAATCGTTACCCGCACGATGTTGATATCGGGCTGCTGAGCAGTGAGGGATGCGCCCGCGGTCTGAGCATGGGTGCGTAACATCCACGAACGGGGATCTTTGGCGCCATATTTTTCTTTCATGGCCCGGGCCCAGATGCGCCGGGCGGCCCGGAATTTGGCAATCTCTTCAAAAAAGTCGTTGTGGGCGTTAAAAAAGAAGGAGAGCCGGGGCGCAAAATCATCTACATCCAACCCACGCGCCATGGCGGCCTCTACATAGGCAAAACCATCGGCCAGGGTAAAGGCCAGCTCTTGCACCGCGGTGCTGCCCGCTTCGCGGATGTGATAGCCACTGATGCTGATGGTGTTCCACGCGGGCATCTCGCGGGTTCCAAACTCTACGGTGTCGGTGACCAGGCGCATGGAGGGCTCGGGCGGAAAGATGAATTCCTTTTGCGCAATAAATTCTTTGAGAATGTCGTTCTGGATGGTTCCCCGCAGTTGACTGCGATGGTAGCCTTGCTTTTCGGCGGCCACAATATACATAGCCCAAATGATGGCCGCGGGCGAGTTGATGGTCATGCTGGTGCTGACTTGCCCCATGGGAATGCCATCGAACAGGACTTCCATATCGGCCAGGGAAGAGATGGCCACACCGCATTTACCAAATTCACCAATGGCCTCGGGCGCATCGGTATCATAGCCATAAAGCGTGGGCATATCAAAAGCCACCGAAAGGCCTGTTTGCCCTTGCTCGAGCAAATACTTGAAGCGCTGATTGGTTTCTTCGGCTGTGCCAAACCCGGCAAACATGCGCATGGTCCACAACCTGCCTCGATACATGGTGCTATGCACGCCCCGCGTGTAAGGATACTCCCCGGGCATTCCCAAATCTCGGTCATAGTCGATTCCGGCCACATCCAGTGGTGTATACAAACGCCCCACTGGCACAGAAGAGGTGGTCATAAATTTCTGCAATCGTTCTGGACGTTTATCCAGCGTTTTCCGCAGCGTGGTGTTCGTCCAGGTTTTCAGCGTCTGGCGCAATTTTTTGAGCTGCTCTCCATCGAACAAAGGCATTGCCAATCTCCCTGAATGGTGTGGACTGAAAAGGGTTATCGATTTGTGTTCATTCTACAACACCCTCCCCATCCTGCACCAAATTGAAAGGTGGATAAATGCCGCAATAAAAAGTTGCACCCTGGGTAAAGAAAATAAGACCTGTCCCGCCCTATCCAATAAAAAAAGCGCGAGAGAAAAACTCCCGCACTTTTGTGCAGTTTAGCTGACTACGGCAACTGTCGTTCAGACAACTAACCGTGTCCAGACATCCGCTCTACAGAGGGACGACGTCGCTGGCCTGCAGGCCCTTGGGGCCACTTTCGACTGTAAACTCGACGCGCTGACCCTCATCAAGGGTGCGGAAACCGTCGGTCTGGATTGCGGAAAAGTGGACGAAAACATCTTCGCCGCCATCGCGGGCAATGAAACCATAACCCTTGCTGGCGTTGAACCATTTGACGGTGCCTTGTACTCGTTCGGACATGGTGGTACTTTTACTCCTGTAAAAAAAGAAACATGAAGGATTGTTGCCGCAGGTCGAAAGTGTATTGCACAAAAAAACAGCCGCCGTGACTTTTGGCGACTGCAAATGGTACAGATTCGCTTTTCGTCCTACAAGGTAACTCTAACAGATTTGCAGGCTGCTGTCAAATTGTTTTGACGCTTACACTGGCAGGGGCGGGATTCTGGCAAAAGGGATTTATCGGGCCCGCATGGCCTCAAAAAGAAAGACTGACCCGGCAACAGAGGCGTTGAGCGAGTTGATGCGCCCGCGCATGGGCAGCATCACCAGCCAATCACAAGTTTCGGCCACTAGCCGCGAAAGCCCGAAACCTTCGGAGCCCACCACCACAGCCAATGGCCCGCCAAGATCCACATCTTCCAGAGCCACGGCATCCTCGCGGGCCTCCAGGCCTGCAATCCACAGACCCGCTTTTTTGAGCGCTTTCATCTCGGTAACCAGATTGGTGGCAGTGGCGACCAACAAATGCTCGACCGCGCCAGCCGAGGCATTGACCACCGCCGGTGTAATATGTGCGGCCCGATGTCGAGGCAAAATCACGCCATGCACGCCAAAGGCTTCGGCTGCCCGAAAGAGCGCTCCCAGATTTTGCGGGTCCTGCACCCTGTCCAGCAGCAACAGGAAGGGGGAGGCAGCCACGGTCTGGGCCCGGGCCAGCATGGCATCGACCTGGGCATAAGGATATGGACTCGCCCGCAGCACCACGCCCTGATGGTTGACACCGGGCAACCAGGCATCCAATTGCTCACGGGGGTGCTGATGCACAGCCAGAGCGCGCTTTTGCGCCCATTGCTGAATTTCATGCACCACATCGTTGGCCTTGAGGCCCTGAGCCAGGAAGAGTTCGTAAAAATGTCTACGCGCCGCGCGCAAGGCTTCGCGCACAGCCTGACGCCCATACAGCAGCTCGCCCGCGGGGCGTTGATGCGACCGGGCTTTAGCAGGCCTGTTGCGCTGACGGCGAGATTTTATCGCTGCCACGACCAGAGTGTGCCTTCGCGGGTATCTTCCAGCACCACACCCAACTGCGCCAGACCATCGCGCACTGCGTCGGCCAGAGCCCATTGCCGGGCCTGCCGTAACTCGCTGCGCAACTCGATGAGCAATGCAATGAAGGGCTCGGCATCGGAGTTGGCGGTTTGTTTGGGCTGTAAGCGCAAACCCAGCACCCCGGTCAGCGATTTAAGCATCTCCTGGGCCCGGCCCAAGGCTTGGGCCCCCACACCGGCATCGCGGGCGGTGTTAATGGCCTTGACCAAATCGTAGATGTGCCCCAAAGCCGCGGCGGTGTTGAAATCATCATCCATGGCTGCTGCAAAGCGTGTTTGCGCAGTTTGCCGCGCCGCCATCAGGGCATCCACGGCAGCGCCGATCTCTTGCTGACCTGCGGCAGGTCGCAATGCGCCCAACAGCCGCTGCACGCCCTTTTCGGCCTGGAGAACCACCGCATCATCGTAAACCAGAGGCTTGCGATAATGCGAGCCCAGCACCAACAGCCGGAAAACATCGGCATCATGCTCGGCCAAAAACTGCTCGATGGTGACCATGTTGCCCAATGATTTGGACATTTTCTCGCCGCTGAGCTGTACCATGCCATTGTGCAGCCAATAGGTAGCCAAAGGCACACCGTTGCAGCTTTCGCTTTGGGCAATTTCATTTTCGTGATGCGGGAAAATCAGATCATTGCCGCCGCCATGAATATCGATGGTCGGGCCCAGATGTTTGCGCACCATGGCCGAGCATTCGATATGCCAACCAGGTCGTCCCACGCCCCAGGGATTTTCCCAGGCCGGCTCATCGGGCGACTTTTGCGCCTTCCACAGAGCAAAATCTGCAGGGTCCTCCTTCAAATCCTCGGCAAAATGCTCACGCTCGCCCCGCCCGGCATCATCCAGCTTACGACGGCTGAGCTTGCCATAATCGTCATCGGCCCGCACGCGGAAAAAAACATTGCCCTGAGCCTCGTAAGCAAATGCTTTATCGATAAGCTCCTGCACCATGGCAATAATTTCATCGATGGTTTCTGAAACCCGGGGCATGGCTGTAGGCCGCTGCACATTCAGTGCATCCAATTGCTCCAAAAATTTATCGATGTAGCGAGCAGCCAACTCAGCCGCGGGCTCACCTGTTTCGCGGGCCTTGTTGATAATTTTATCATCCACATCGGTAAAATTCATGGCGTGGATGACCTGATAGCCGCTATGCTCCAGATAGCGCCGAATAATATCGAACACAATGACCGACATGGCGTGGCCGATGTGCGCATCGGAGTAAACCGTGGGGCCGCAAACATACATGCGCACCACGCCCGGTTCCAGCGTTTTGAAAAGTTCTTTACTGCGAGAGAGTGTGTTGTAAACGTGTAAAGTCATTTTCGTCTTGTTTCCCATAAAGTCTATTAGTGATAAAGCTCCTGAGGCGTGGCAAAAATCATGCGCCCGGCGCTGGTTTGCAAAACTTTGGTTACGACCAGGTCGGTATTGCGGCCAATGTAATTGCGGCCATTTTCAACAACCACCATGGTACCATCTTCCAGATAGCCCACACCCTGATCAGCTTCTTTGCCCTCCTGCATAATGCGCAGGCGCAGGCGCTCGCCTGGCAGAAAGATTGATTTGACCGCGTTGGCCAAATCGTTAAGATTGAGTACGGTGACGCCCTGCAACACGGCAACACGATTCAAATTGTAATCGTTGGTAACAATGCCAATGCCATGATCGCGGGCCAAAACCATTAGTTTTTCATCCACTTCCCGCACATCGGGAGCATCCAGGTCAACAATTTCCAGGCTGGGGCTTTCGAGATGTTGCAAATCATCCAGAACTTGCAGCCCGCGTCGCCCGCGCGCTCGCCTCATGGCGTCTGACGAATCTGCGATGTACTGCAATTCAGCCAAAATGAAGCGAGGGGCCAGCAGCGGGCCCGGCAAAAAACCGGTCTTGGCCACATCTAAAATACGCCCATCGATGATAACACTGGTATCGAGTAACAAGGGGTGCGGCCCCTGAGGCAATACGCCCAAAGCGTCCTTCGCCTCTTGATCTTCGCTCACATCTTTGGAACGCGGGCGTATCAGCCGGAAGAGATGCACCAAATCTTCACGACGCAGAACCAGAACCATCGCCCCCAAATAGCCAAAGATGATGCTGGCAATGAATGGCAAAATCGGGCCAAAGGGCGCCGGCAACTGCGCCAACGGAATCGCCAGCATCGCCGCCATGACCAGGCCCAGCACCAATCCTACAGTGCCAGCCAAAACTTCTTCGATTGGAATTTGCCGAACAACGCGAATGGCGAATTTGGCAGGACGGGTTGTGAGCCACGGTGCAATAATCCAGCCCACAAGGCCCCCAACCAGCGTGATGGGGACAATATACTTCATGGCTTCGAGGTCTGTCAGCGGCGTCTCAACGCCAGTGTACAGAATGCCAATTTCCCAGCCAATAATAGCAACAACAATGAGTCCGAGAAAACGAAAAATACGATCAAGAATCACAGGATAAATCCTCCTATTAAATTATCAACAGGTAGCGCCCGAAAGCGCCGGAATAAAAATAAATTATTGAATGAATGTAACTGTTCACCTCTATCCAGAAAAAACCACCAAGGCACAAAAACTTGAAGAGAAAGTGAAAAAACGCTTTACGTCTGTCCTTTCTTGGTGTCTTTGTGGTAAAAAGGGGACAGAGATCGGTACAGTTGTGAATAAAAAGAATAAATGGATAAATGCGAAAGGTGACTCATCTTACCACACGGGGCCCGAGTTGGCAACGCCTATTAATTGACTTCATCCCGAATGGATGTAAAACGAAGGGCAATCGTTTGACATCCGTACAACTTGAGGGCAAAATGATGGTTGGTTGAGGCCACCCACCTTAGGCACCAACAGTCCACTAAATTTATGGTTACTACTAAGGTAGCCCGGCTAGAAACCACGAAGACACGAAGCCACAAAGGCACGAAGAAAAGAAAAAGCTTTGAAGTTCTTGGTGTTCTTAGTGTCTTTGCGCCTTTGTGGTGATTGAAGCCGGGTACGTTAGTCGTTACAATTTATGTCACAACTGGAGACATTATGACAGACAAGAAGCAATCTCGTCCCATTCAGGTCGAAGCATCCAAGGAACTCAAGCCAACTTACAGCAATTTCGCCATCATTCATCACAACTACAATGAGATTGTCATAGATTTTGCGCACATCCTGCCCCAGTTGCCCCAGGCCCAGGTACAAAATAGGATTGTGATGTCGCCCTATCATGCCAAATTGCTGTTGCAGGCCCTCACACACAATCTGCAAAACTATGAAAAACGCTTCGGAGAGATTAAAATGCGAGGCTCTGGCCTGCCCGAGCGCCCGCCCATGGGCTTTGATCCCACGCAGGTTCACTAATCCTAACCCTATTCACCTCCGATAGCTCTTTCCATGACCTCATCATCCCACCATCTGACCCCTTTCTTCAACCCCAATGGCATCGCCATCATTGGCGCATCGGCCAAAGCTGGCAAGTTGGGCTTTGGCGTTATCGATAATCTCATCAAAAGTGGCTATACCGGCCCCATCTATCCCGTCAACCCCAAAACAGACCACATTTTGGGCTATCAAACGTATGCCCACATCAGCCAGGTTCCCAATCCTGTGGAGCTGGCTGTGTTCATCATTCCCGCGGGGGCAATTCCGGCTGCGCTGGAAAGTTGCGGTCAACGCGGCATTAGGGCTGCGGTGATTCTTTCGGGAGGCTTTGCCGAAGCTGGGCCCGAGGGTGCAGCGCTGCAAATGCAACTTTTAGAGATTGCCGCCCGGTATCAGATGCGGTTGGTGGGCCCCAATGGCGTGGGCGTGATGAATCCACATACCGGCCTGAACACCACTTTTATCGAGCAAATTCCTGAACCGGGAGAGATTGCGCTGCTTTCGCAATCGGGCGCAGTGGCTGGAGCGATGATGGATTGGGCTAAAGGACAGCCTGTGGGATTGAGCTATTTCGCCAGCCTGGGCAATGCTGCTGATGTGAGCGAGACTGATATGCTGCTGGCGCTGGCGCATGACCCACACACGCGGGTGGTCACGCTCTATCTCGAAAGCATCCATGATGGCCCTGGTTTTATGGCAGCAGCCCGACAAATCAGCGCTCAAATGCCCATCATTGCGCTGAAAGCGGGGGGAACCGAGGCGGGCGCCCGCGCAGTGGCCTCACACACGGCCAGCATCGGCGGTGCGCAGCAAGCCTATGATGCTGCGTTCAAGCAGGTGGGCGTGCTGCGAGTTTCATCGGTGCAAGCGCTGTTCGGGACAGCGATGGCGCTGGCGTATCAGCGCCCCCCTGCGGGCCCGCGCGTTGCCATGATCACCAATGCAGGTGGGCCCGCGGCCATTGCTGCGGATGCGCTCTCACGTGCGGGGCTGCGCGTGCCCGAGCCTGACGCAGCCACCCGCGCGGCCCTGCGTGAGGCGCTGGGGCCTGCCGCGCAGCTATTCAATCCCATCGATATGCTGGGCGCGGCCTCTACCGCCGAATTCGAGACCGCGGCCCGCATCCTGCTGCAAAGCACGGCCTACGATGCAGTGCTGGCAATTTTGGTTCCCAATACCGCCAACGACCCGGTGGGCATTGCCGATGGGTTGTCTCGGGCCGCGGCCACTGCCAACAAACCCATTTATGCCTGTTTTATGGGCGATGTGAGCATTCGGGCGGGACGACGGCGGCTGCATCAGCACCGGATTCCTGTTTACACCTTTCCCGAAGAGAGCGCCCAGGCCATGGCACAGGCCTTTCGTTGGGAGCAGATGCGGCAACAGCCACGCCAGGCGCTTTTGCAGGATGCGGTGCAGCATCGTGCAGTGGCCCGAACCTTGCGTCGGGCAGCACAAGAACACACCTTTTTGGGTGAGGCTGCGCTTTATCCTCTGCTGGCGCAGCTTAACTTTCCGCTGGCTGCCTGGACTGCGGCTTACACGCAAAACGAGGCGGAACAGTTTGCGCAAACGCATGCGGGCCCCTTTGCTCTGAAAGTGCTCTCGCCCGATATTTTGCACAAAAGCGATTTGGGAGGCGTGGCGCTGCATGTGCCCGCGACTGATGTGCCCCACGCTTACTGGGAGCTGCTGGCGCAGGTACGGCGTCGGGCGCCACGCGCAGGCTTGCAAGGGGTTATTGTGCAGCAGATGGCCGCACCGGGCACTGAGGTTATCATCGGAATGCGCCGGGATGCCACTTTTGGGCCCTTGTTGATGTTTGGCGGCGGTGGTGTTTATGTCGAGGCGCTGCGAGATGTGGCTTTTAGGATTGCGCCACTGGCTGCTGATGATGCCCGCGCCATGATTGCCGAGACAGTTGCGGGCCGGTTGCTGATGCACGGAGCCCGGGGCCAACGTCCTGGGGATGTTAAAGCGCTGGCGATGCTCATCGAGCAGGTGGCCGCGCTGGCGCTGGCCGCCCCCGAACTCAACGAATTCGAGCTTAATCCGGTCATTGTACATCCTGCGGGCTCGGGCCTGACCGTGGTGGATGCGCGCGCTGTTTTTTGAGCGGCGATCGGTTCAAGGTTTGCGGTTCAAGGTTCAAGGTTTGGAGGTTGGGCGCCCGGTGCGGGCCGCGGGGAGGCGGGTCTTGGCATTGAGACGGAAGACCGGGGATTAGGGATTGGGGATTAGGGATTGATGGCGTGTGCGCTGTTTTCGGGCGCATGGCTCTCTCTTGGGTTCGCGGTTGGGGGTTTAAGGTTTCAGATTTAAGGTTTGGGGAGAGCCGGGGAGGGGGCAGCCCCAACGGGGCTTCGCAACGGTAGCCCG
>CAZMDD010000160.1:0-8594 GCA_964565065.1 uncultured Caldilineales bacterium
TTGCCGCCAGGTGCTTCGATGAAGATGATGTTTTTTTTTCATGGGGTTTTCCTGGGGGGGGGGCGAATTTTCTTTACGACTAAGGTCGCCCGGCTAGAAACCACTAAGACACGAAGCCACAAAGGCACAAAGAAAGAAAAAGTTTTGAAATGCTTGGTGTTCTTAGTGTCTTTGTGCCTTTGTGGTGATTGAAGTCGGGTACGTTAGTTATTACGAATTTTCTTCTTATCCGCTGTGACCATGTTGGCGCTGTTTTAGTGTCCCAGGGTGGCGACCATGATGGCTTTGATGGTGTGCAGGCGGTTTTCTGCTTGGGTAAAGACTACCGAGGCTTCAGATTCAAAGATCTCGTTGGTGACTTCCATGGCCTCGATGCCGAATTTTTCGTAGATTTCCTGGCCGATCTGGGTGTCGGTGTCGTGGAATGCGGGCAGGCAGTGCATGAATTTTGTGTTGGCATTGCCGGTTTGGGCCATGACTTGGGCGTTGATTTGGTAGGGCAGCAGCAGTTTGATGCGCTCGGCCCATACGTCGTCCGGTTCGCCCATGGAGACCCACACGTCGGTGTAGAGGTAGTCTGCGCCCGCGACACCGGTGGCAATGTCATCGGTGATGGTGATGCGGGCCCCGGTTTGGGTGGCGATTTGGCGGCAGGTGGCTATCAGGTTTTTGTCGGGCCACAACGATTTAGGGGCGCATAGTCGCACATCCATGCCTAGCTTGGCGCCGCCTACCAGTAATGAGTTGCTGACGTTGTTGCGGGCGTCGCCCATGTAGCAGTAGCTGATTTGGCTGAGTGGTTTATCGCTGTATTCTGTCATGGTCAGCACGTCGGCCAGTAGTTGGGTGGGATGCCATTCGTTGGTGAGGCCGTTCCACACAGGCACGCCCGCGTATTGGGCCAGGGTTTCGACTGTCTTCTGGGCAAAGCCTCGATATTCGATGCCATCGTAGACGCGGCCTAGCACGCGGGCGGTGTCTTTCATGGTTTCTTTTTTGCCGATGTGCGTGCCGGTAGGGCCCAGGTAGGTGACATGAGCGCCCTGGTCGTAGGCGGCTACTTCGAAGGCGACGCGGGTGCGAGTGGAGCCTTTTTCGAAGATGAGGGCAATGTTTTTACCCCTGAGCCGTTGTTGTTCATAACCACCATATTTAGCAGCTTTGAGGTCTGCCGAGAGTTTAAGCAGGTGTTTGATTTCTGGGGGCGTGAAGTCTAAAAGTTTGACAAAGTTTCGGTTACGAAGGTTGAATGACATGGTGTTGACCCTGTGTGAATGAGACAAGGTGATGATGTGGTTTTAAGTAGTTAATGGTACGAACTTACGAAGATAGACGAAAAGAGGAAGGTGGACGAAGCGAACCATCGTCGATAGTCGTCAATATTCGTCCATGTTCGTCTGAATGCACAGCTATTTAAGTATAACATAGCGACGGCGATTTTGTCGGGCGTTCGGGTGTGAAGGGGTGGGGTGTAATCGTAAAATGGCTAGTGTAATTTTCACACCAACCATTGATTCTCTTTTTCTTTTGTGTTATGCTTCAGTGCTGTTGTGTTCTGTTTTGCTCGGACGCAATAATTATCTACCGGCATTGACCGGCACGAGAATGGAGTTTTATTTTTATGGTACTGAGAGAACGCATCTCTGAGCATGCCTATGTATTTCGCAGCAATATGTACGCCAAGGTCAACGCTGGCCTGATTACCACGCCTGAAGGTTGTGTGTTGATTGATACGTTGCCTTATCCGGAGGAGACTCAGGAAATCGCTAATTTTGTGCGACGGCGATTGCGTTCCCAGGTGAAGTACATCATTTTCACTCATTCCCATGCCGATCATGTGTATGGGGCTTATTTGTTCCCGGATGCGGATATTATCGGGCATCTTTATTCTCGCAAGTTGTTGCTAACCCAGACTCGCCCTGCGCTCATCAAGGCGCATCAAACCAATCCGGCGTTGGGTGATGTGCGTTTGCGTTTGCCTTCGATTTTGGTGGAGAAGGAATCGGCTGTGCGATTGGGGGGGGCCACGCTTATTATGCGGCACTCGCCGGGCCACGCTCCTGATGTGATTAGTGTTTATTACAAGGAAGAAAAGGTGCTTTTTGCCAGCGACGCCATGATGTCGGTTCCCTATTTTGTTTATGGTGACATCAATAATTTGCGGCGTACGCTCAAGGCCCTGGCCGAGGTTTCACCGTTGGAGGATATGGTGCAGGGGCATGGTGATGTGCTTTTGCGAGGCGAGGTGAAGACGATCATCGGTACGCATCTCGATTATCTTGATAAAGTTGAGGCGCATGTGGATAATGTTATCCGTAATGGATTGGGGTCTGAGGTGCTGCTTAGTTTGGATGTAGAGGCCTGTGGTATTCCGCGCATTACGCTGGAGGGGCTGGCCGGGCGGCTGCACCGGGAGAATTTGGCTTCTTTGTACACGCGAAAGATTAGAAGGATTAAGCAGGCTCGGGCCCGGCAAAAGGCTTCCTGAGGCTGATTTGCAGGTGTGTTTTGTTAAGTAGGTGATGCCCAGAGCGCACCACCGTAATCAGGTGCGCAATGTAATATGAGTTTGTAAAATAAAAAAGGGACGAGCTGTTACACTCGTCCCTGGGATGTTTCTATGGGGAGGGGTCAACCTCGGCGGGCTGCCTCGGCCAGGCCAATCCAACCCAGCATATAGGCTATGCCGCCCGCGGGCGTTACGTAGCCCAGGTCGATGCCTGTGAAGGCCATGAGATATAGGCTACCCGCAAAAAAGACTGTGCCTGCTACAAAGAGCCAGCCCGAAGCTGTGAGCAATTTGGCCTGTTTGGCCCAGTGCATCAGGGCTAGGGCTACAAAAATCAGGGCAATGGCATGATACATCTGGTAACGAACCGCTTTGGCAATCCAGCGCAGTTGATCTTCGTTCATGTAATGGGTTGCGCCGTGAGCGCCGTAGGCTCCCATGGCTACTGAGATACCAGCTAACCAGGCTCCTAGGCTAAAAAATAATCGCTGCATGATAGGTTTCTCCTTAAACTGCGGCGAATCCGATGACGAAGGCTGCGGTCATAAGCAGCAGCAGCCCTGGCAAGAGGGTGAGGATGGTTTTCTGCGGTAGAATTGGCTTGCCGGCTTTGAGGAAGGCCAGCAGCAGGCCACCGACACCAATCAAGGCGCCGCCAACACCTACCAGTGCGAATCCTCCCGGTAAGGTTCCCTGGGCTGCCAAGATGATGGGCAGCAGGAAGATGAGCATGCCGGCAATACCGTGAATCGCTGCCAGCACGATGGTGGCTGTTTTCTTGGGTGTGTTGGCGTTAAGGCGGGTGTAGACGATGGCCAAAAAGCCGGCAATGGCAAAGATGAGGTAGGGGATGGTAATTTGGGGGAGATATTCCGCAATCAAACCCGATGAGAGGCTCAGCGGGATGATGGTTGAAACGATGATGACCCAGGGACTGTCAAGGATTTCGAAGCCCATGATGATGAGCAGCAGTCCTGCTACCAGTAGCACGCCAAAGGCAATGGTGTAGGCCCAAGCTGAAAGCGCCGGTGCATCCCCGATGCCTGTCACAATTTGGTATGCGGCCAGAAGTCCGGTCACAAGCAAGAGAATCCGATCCAACACAGACATTTTCTTCATTGCAAAACTCCTTAGACCACGAGCATCATCAAAATCATAGCGCTAAGCATGTAAAGTGATGCGTATTTGAACAAACCAAAGTTGACTCGTTCAGAGGGACGAGTTGCGCTGCCAATGGCTAATAGCAGCATTCCTATCGAGAGTACGGCCATCAGGCGCAGGTAGCCCAGAGTGAGGCCGATGCCATACGCGGCCACAATCATTAGCACTGCCGCAATCATGCTGGAAACAGCGATGATGATTTGGGTGACATGATCGCCGTAGGCAGCGGGAAAGGTGGGAACGCCCGCGCTGGCGTAATCTTTGCGGTAGCGCATGCTAAAGGTGAGGATGTGGGTAGGAATCCAGAAGAGAATGGCCAGGGCCAGCACGATGCCAATCCATTCGATGTGCCCTGTGCCCAGGGTGCGCCCGGCCAGTACGGGCATACCGCCAGAAATGCCGCCCCACACAATGCTCCAGGCTGTGCGGCGTTTCAGCCAGATGGTGTAGATGACTACATCGAAGAAGAGTCCGGCAAAGACGACGAGACCATAAAGTGGATTTAGTGCAATAGCCCAACCAATGCCGGCAATGGAGCTAATGAGGCCAAGGATGAGCACTTCGCGGGATGAAATTTGACCGGATGGCAGGGGGCGATGTTGGGTGCGTGGCATCTTGGCATCGATGTCCCGGTCATACCACATGTTCAGGATGGTGCTGCCGCTGATGGCCAAAAACAGGCTGCCAACCACTTGTAATGTTGTTGTCCAGTTAAGAATGGGGCAACGGGTGCTCATAAATCCGGCCAAGCCGGTGATGAGCAGCAAGGCGGTTTGCAGGCTTTTGATGAGTGGCCAGTAAAGGCGGAATTTGGTTTTGATGACATTCATAAGCGAATCCAGTTTTATCCAAAATGAACCGAGAGCGAGAAACAATGCCCCGCTCTCGGTTTGATTCAGGAGATCAGTTTCTGGCGCAACGGAAGCCAATATCGGGGGCGTAGGTCTCGGGCCCGGTGCTGTTGATTTTCCAGACACGCAAATCTACTTCGTAGGAGTAGTAGCTGCCACCGCGCAGGTAGCGGTAGTGCATGTCGGGGTAGTCATCGCCCATCCACTGCCACACGTTACCAGCCATGTCATACAAACCATAGGGGCTGGCGGAGTCCAAGGTCTCGTAGCCTTCGTAAGTCTTGCCATTGTAGAAGCCTACAGGGGTGGTGTTGCCCAGTTTGCCAAAAATCTTCTCGAAGAGGTCGAACGAGGAGTAGTAATTGGCATTGTTGGGGCGAATGTCATCACCCCAGGGGAAGGGTCGTCCGTGACCTTCGGCGTCTATTTCGGTGCCGCGGGCCGCTTTTTCCCATTCCACATCCAGCGGCAAGTGCCAGTCGTAGAATTGGCAATAGGCGTTGGCTCCGAACCACGAAACCATGGTTACCGGATGATTGCCATACTCGGGCGCAAAGGTGAATTGACTGCCATCAAAATTGATGTGAATGCCATCGGTGTTCAGGGGCATATACAATTTTTTGCCAGGCAGAATCTGCATTTCGTGCTTGTGTCCGTCGTATGGGTCGCCAGGATAGTCGCCACCAACACCTTCAACCGTGCGGGGGGCAACCAGCTCGTCGTCATCGACATTGAATCCGGCATCGACATCGATGGCTCCCATGGTAATGGCGTTGGCAGCCAAAGCATCATTGAGGAACTTGGTGTATTGCTCCACTGTTACATCGGTGACCATAATCTCATAATCGTAATTCACATCGGTTATGTGATCATGCAGTCCTGAGGGATAGGCGCCAGCAGGAACCTGGACCCAGGCATTTGCATCAACGCCTGTATCGATGGTAGGTGGCGTAATCTCTCCGGCAGAAGGTGCTGAGCCACATCCAGCCAGCACCAGCATCAGCAAGATTGTAACGAATATCAGACGTTTCATTCCGTCACCTCCTTCAAGGCAGCTTGTAGTTCTGCCAGCTTACGTTTTTGTTCCTCCATTTCTTGTTTGGCAACCCGTTCTTTTTCATCCTTGAACTCACGATGCCATACGCCATCGGGCGCAAAGAGATCAATCAAGCGCCAGACCATGAAAACGCCCAGCAGAATCAAGACCGCACCCAACCCCATATCGATGGAAAGCATGGTAGAGCTTACCACAGGTTGCTGATGCACGGCATCGACTGAAAGGCGTTTCATCGAGAAGATTGTTGCTCCGGCAAAGGCCATGTCTGAGCCGATGATGATAATCCAGCCAGCGAGTTTGCGGAATTTACCCTTCAGGCCCGACATATCCATGTAGTAGAACAGGATGATGGTGGCGATGAGTGCCGCCAGAATGTGCCAGTGCCCGGTCAGGGTGATGCGCTCTTCACGTTGTGTCCACACGCGGAAGATGTCTTCCAGCTTGATGGCCATGAAAATACCCACACCGCTGACGGTGAAGTTCATAAACACCATCTGCCAGCCAGACCCAAACTTCAGTGGGTCATGCAGCAGCGCCTTGATTTTTTGCCAGACTGAGGGGTTTTCAATGCCCAACTCTTCGATACGATCGTGGATGAGCTTATCCCAGGAATAGATGACATAAAGCAGAGCGGCAAACATGACAAAGACCGCACCCACGTAGATGATGGAGTGGGCCCATTCCAACCAGACGATGGCCAACGCACCAGCGGTCAGGACGATAGAACCGAAAATCATGGTTTGCATGGCCCAGTAATGCAGCTTGCCCTTGAAATCCATCCAGCGGCCAACGATTAGCGTGATGCCTACAGCCACCAACGAAAGCATGATGTGCAAATGCCCGATAATGGCATGTTCCAGTGCCGTTTTGTGGGGGATACGAATCAAATCTTCAGCCAGGAAGGTCTCGTGCCCATTGGACCAGTAGGAGCCGGTTACAGCACCCCACATGGAGGAAAGCAGCGTGGCCGCAGCCATGGTGAAGAAAGCAAGGCGCTCTAAATCGACGCCGCTCTTGGTGTGCGCATAGGGCGAATCAGCCGCAATGTGATTTTCCTTGCTCCAGGGCCACAGCGCAACCAGCAAAAGCAACCCGGCAAAGAAGATGAGTGATTGTCCGACCAGGAAGAGTCCATGGAAGGCAAAGTTGTGACCGAAATAGGCGAATCCCAATCCGAAGAAAACAGCGGTCATGTATCCGACAGTGATAATGCCGTTGATAGTGACCTGATAAAGGCGTCGCATGGGGACGATTTCGGTGATGAAGTACACCTCGATGGCAATGATGGTCATGGCAATGGTGTGGTAAAGCATAATCACGCGACCTTCACGCTCGGCTTGTAGCATTTTCATGCCCAAAACCTTGACCGTGATATCACGTACGCCCCACTCCACCATGGGCCCGGAAAGGGTTCCCCAGATAGCCGCAATAAGCGCTACTGTGGTGATGGCCACCAATACCAACCCTCTGGTAGAGAGGAAGAGGTAGCTAAGACGTTGTTTTAGTGCTTGCATATAAAACACTCCGTAAGTAAGATGTATGATTTAAGAAGCCGACCCAATTAAGTGAATGCTGTATAATGAGATCGGCTGTCTTTGTGAATCCAGGGAATTTGCAGACTATTCTTCAGTAGTCAACTGGTTTTTGAAGAATGGAATCAGCAAAACGATAACCAGAAGAATACCTAAAGCGCCTGCCAGGAAATAAACGGATGTGAAAATCGAGGGTGTTCCCGCACCTTTAACAGCCTGTCCGGCAGCAAAAGCATTGGATCCTGCCAGCGAGAAGGAAGCCTTGGGGCGAGCAAAATGAACGGGGATTGCGGCAATTGCCATCCCCAGTCCGGCCAGCATACCCAACCACCAGCCAGATTCCTTTTTGGCGGCAATGTGGTAAATGGCTACAAAAAGTGTAACCAGTACCATGGCCATTAGCGGGCCCGAATAACGTAGCACGCCCACCGAAGGGTCTTTGATTGAAGCTGTCAGGCCAGCCTGGAATCCGCCATTCTGGAAAATACCGCGCAAGCCGTGCTCCGAAAAAGCAAAAGCCTGTGTGCCAATCATTCCCAACAATGTCAGGGGAACCATCATGGCCCACATCTCCTTGCCTCGTTTTTCAAGGATAATCAGTAACCAAAATGCAACGAGGCCGACAATGAATGCGGTAAAGGATGGTGCGTAGGCATGTTTTCGAACCATGTAACCTGCAAAGCTGCTGGTGTAAAAACTGCCAATGGGCATGGTGGCCAAGCTGACCAGAGCCAGCGGGAAGGCCCATTTTTTGCTCTTGATGAATCCGTAAGCTGCCAGCAGCAAGGCAATGCCTGCAAAAACTTCGACACCACGCCATGTAAAGCTAACAAACAAACGTACGGCAGGAACGGCCCCCATGGGAGCTGTTCCTTTTTTGGTCATGCCCATCAAAAACATATTGACAGTTTTATCGACCAGACCTGGGTTAATGAAGATGGCAAAAAGACCTGAAAGAAGTGCGATGATTGCCTGTACCAGCCGGGATGAACTTTTCATTTCCAACCTCCTGTGATGAGAAATAGATGAAGAGGGTAAGAGACAGCAGATTTTCGCTGCCGCCTACCATAGATAAGTATGTGCCGAAAAATAAGTATGACACATTACTCTACCTTACCATTTTCAGCATAAGAAGTCTTTATAAAATTGCAAATCCCTGGCTAATATCGAAAGAAATTCCCGGAATCGTACCTGGTAGCAAGATTCCGGGAATCCCATGTCGCTACTTGGCCTCACTTGCTTTAATATCTTTGACAAAACCCCAGGTGTAGGCCAGGGTCATAAGCAGCAGCAACGGGGCCAGGATTGCCAGGATGACCTCCCCAGTCATAAAGCCGAACAGCGGTTTGCCTGCCTTGAGGAAAGCCAGGGCCATGCCGCCAATACCAATAAGCATGCCGCCAACACCTACTGCGCCAAAGCCCTTGGGAGCCACTTTCGAGACAAAGCAGCGGTACAGGGGCAGCAAGAAAATAATCATGCCC